>JAHDFR010000339.1 GCA_020628065.1 Acidimicrobiales bacterium | reverse complement strand
ATAGCCGAGGGGGGTGAGGGCGTCGTACATCCAGGCTTCCGGGACCCACACCGATTCGATGCCGAGACGCTCAGCGTCTCGCACCATGTCGAGAGACTGCCGGTCCGCCCCGCCGACCACGATGCCGATTTGCAGGTCTGTCAGAGATGATTGTTTGACCATGTTGATCTCCGGGCGAGCTGGAGCGGCGCCGATGCAGAGCTGAGCTCCGACCCCGAAGCGTAGATGAGCGTTGGGGTTGCGGTCGATCCCGAAGGTGAACGGGTCGTCGAAGATGATCTCACGGCTTCCAACCGATCGCTTGTAGGGTCGACAGGTGGCCTACCAAGAACCGGAGTTTCTGCCGTGGGACGGGCGTCGGGTGCCTGTCACCTTCGTCGGGGGTTACCTGGGCGCAGGCAAAACCACGGCCATCAACGAAGTGCTTGCCGTTGCCGACCGCCCGATAGCCATCATCGTGAACGACGCCGGTTCGGTCAACATCGACGCCGCCCTCATCAAGGGCAGCGATGGCAAGTTGATCGAGCTGACCGATGGTTGCGTTTGCTGTACGTCGATCAACGACATGGGTCTGGCTCTTGACGCCATCCGGAGCCGCCCGGAACCGCCGGACCACCTCGTCATCGAACTCTCCGGACTGGCCGAACCGAAGAACATCATCCCCTGGGGCCGTTCGGCCGGGTTCCTACTTGATGGTGTTGTGATTGTTGTGGCCGCTGACCAGCTGTTGGATGACGGCCTCTCGCCGTCTGTTCGCTCCCACCTGGAGGCTCAGATCACGGCCGCCGACCTGCTGGTGTTGACCAAGATTGATCTTCTGGGTGAGGATGCGGTGCGGTCGGCGCACCAACGCCTGGAGACCTTGGCTCCCTCCACGCCGAGTGTCGATGGCAGCATCGGGCGGCGTGAATCGGGAATGCTCGGCCGCTTCCTGGCTCTGGGCGGCCACCACGGGCGTGATGCGGCCGGCGTTCCGGGGCCAACCCTGTTTGATCTCCACCGGACTCATACGGTTCCCGTGGAGGGTCAGTTGACCTTCGATGAGCTTCACGACCTTATTGTCGAACTGCCGGAGCGGTTTCCCGGTCGTACTGTTGCCCGAGCCAAGGGGGTTGTCGATCTGGTCGACGATCAACAACAGGTGCTGGTGCAAGTGGTTGGTTCCCGTACCGTCATGACTCCGTTGCTGGACAACGAGCGCCAGCAGTCGACCAATTTGGTGGTCATCACCGTCGGCGCGACGTAGCATCAGATGCTCTTCGGCCAAGGCCTCATCGCAGGGCGCCCTCCATAGCTGCCTGACTGCTCGCCAGGCTCCGTAGTTCGCCGAAGGCGCCGGCCTATGGCGGCCACGCCGATCATCTGGATGAACACCAGCAGCCGATGCCAAACGTCGTCGACGAAGTACCGGTTCTGGTATCGCCGTTCAACGGCCGTGAGCCGGACCGGCAGTTACTCAAGCGCTGAGTTGAGTGAGATGCTCAGCCGATTCGTCAACAACCCGCCATTCACTGGCGTGGGGCCGCCGGTCATGAGCGAACCGGACCGGTAGCTCTGCCTGATCACATATTCGATGTATCAGCGCCTTGCCGGTGGCCATGCCGTCGAGCACTCCTTCGCCCATGATCAGGCATTCGATCTCGACGGTGGACTGATCCAGGCTGATGGACACCGCAGTGTCCGGGTCCAGCTCGGCCGCTGAGTCCATGAGCGCCTCACCGATATCGGCTACCGGCAGTTCGGGTGACATTCGAATGATCCCGGTGACGGTGTATTCACGTTTCGTCATGTCGTCTCCCGGTGTAGACGGGCGATCCACTTCTTCAAGTTGGTTAGGTAGGAAGAGCTGCTTGGGGTCAAGTGTACGCTTCGCTGGTGTTGGCGGCCGAGGCACGGGCAGTCCTGTTCCTAACGGCGAAGTTGTTCGAGGGTTTCGATGACGGTGGCGATCACCAGGTCGACCTTATATAGGGTCTCCGGTAGTGGGTTGGCTCCTTCGGCGCATACCTCGGCCGCCCGTGCGATGGTGGCGTCGTCCAGGGTTGCGCCTTGTAACGCCGCTTCGGCTGCCGTCATGCGTAGCGGCACGGTGGCCACCCCGCCGATGGCCAGAGCGATGTCGGCCACGGTGTCGCCGTGGAAGCGGGCCCGGACTACTGCTTCCACCAGTGGC
>JAHDFR010000120.1 GCA_020628065.1 Acidimicrobiales bacterium | reverse complement strand
GATAGCGGCTTGAGCTTCGATGTGGGCGGTCGCAGCGAGGTCGGGCTCAAGCGTGACGTCGTAGATAGCTGTTAGACCTTGCCCGGATGCTGACGGAGGCCCGACTTCGATCTGGAGTTGATTAACGGTGATCGGTACGGCGAATACGGCGAGGCTGTTGAGTGTGTCGCCGGCCTGCAGGAACTCGTTCAACGGGGCGTTGGGGCCGTACGTGATGCCGTCGACGACCAACTGCATGAAGTCGGTAGTCATGGGCGCAGCTACCAGATCCGGGGGAATCTGCACCCGGTAGTCGACCACCACCAGCTTCTGTCCGGCGGCGGCTACCGCCGTCTCAAGCGCCGAAGCGGCGTGAACTCGATCGATGAAGATCTCGGCCAGCCCGACGCTCGGGTTGTTCGGATTCACACTGAACTGGTTCGTGGCGCTGGTCATCGCCACCTGACCAGTTGCCAGCACGTCCAGTTGTTGTGCCACGGTCCCGCCAGTCTGCGTGTCTTGGGCGTCGGCGGTAACGACCGTTGTGGCCGGCTGACCTTCGCTGTTGTCGGAGCCGCTTTCATCGCTGGCGTCAGCCGAACCGTCGTCGCCCTCAGTCTCTTCGGGGTCTTCGGTCTTGAAGGCCAGACATTCGCCTGCGATGGCGGTGAGAACGGTGGGACCGTCTTGTGACAGCAGAGCGAGGCGCTGCACGACCACGCTCTGAACATCCCGGTCAAGGCTCTCCAGCGCAGCGTCCTCGTCGCCGCCACTGGCGACAACGGCGTCGGCGTAGGGTCGCATCTCCTCGTCGATACCGGTCACAAGCTCTACGATTCGCTCGTTGGTCGAGTTCTCTTCAACTTCACCAAAGAAGTCGAGAAGCAAATCCAAATCGCCAGCGCCAGGATCGAAGCCCTGGATTCGATCCAAATTCTCGAACTGAAAACAGAACAACGGCGCATCCTCGCTGTAGGCCGAATCAGCCGCTCGAATCTCCGGACCAGCTGGCCCATCCCCCTCCGAACCACACCCCACCAACAGAGTGGACCCGAAAAATAAAACACCGAAAACGCGAATCACAGACCGCATACCGCCGCAACCTCTTTCTCCCTGATCAGCCGCTGCCCACCAGCGACATCAGAATACTATCCGGTTGATCTGCGCGAGAGGCAGGAACTCTGAGCACCCAGAGGGTGAATCTCCAAATTTTCGATTTGGCGGCGTTAACCAAACACCAAGACGTCCGCTTGCGTAAATGGAGTCCACCACAGCGCCCGGCAATTTAGTCAACAACAAAAATTCGAAATTAACACGCGCTCAACGAGGCCCAGGCAATACAAGAGCAACCACTTTGTGAGAAAGTTCAGCCCAAAACGTCTCGGGCGTACCGCAAGAAGCGGTCCGCCGGCAGGACTCGGACGGACTCGGCACCCTCGATTGAACCAGACGCAGCAAACCTCTTCTTCGCCTCGTCTAGGGACATACGATTCGCTCCACTGACCTCGGTCGACGACCTGACTCCGTCGTTCTGCCAGAGGCAGACCTCGCAGATTTCAAAGGCACCAGGGGGATCCAGGCTTCGATAGAGGCAGACCGGACAGGCCGCAAGAGTTGGTTCTTCGCCTAACACTTGAACAGGGTCAAGTCCAGCTCGACTTCCGAGATCTTCCAGATATGCATTTCGATACCGACTGAACCTATGCTTAGTCGCCACGATCAGGAGCGGATCGACAAGCTCAAGTTCTGCATCGGGTGGCGATCCATCGCCATTTTCAATCTCGGCTCGAAGCTCTACTGGAAGGTCCCAGAACTCCTCGTCAGACTCGTCGATCTCCCACCATTCGATGAGCAGGTCGCGACGTTCTTCGACTGACATTGACGCCACATGCAAAGCCGCAATTCTGTCAATTAAGGCACTTCGTTTGACCAATAGAGCTCTAACCCCCGTTCCGACACCTTCTTCGACCAATTTATCCCCCACCAGAGGCCCCCAACTCTTCGGCTAGTTTGACGGCTGCAGCAAACGGATCAGCATCTCTTGCATCTGGTTTGTAGAACGTCCGTATCTCCTTCTTCCCAGCATGCACAATGAGCATTCGATTCGTTGCCGGATCAAATTTGACCAGAAAGTTTCCAACTTTTTGCTCGATAATGCCATCACCAACCTCTGTGGCGAACTCTTTAGCAAACTTTAGATACTCGTTCTGGGTTATCTCACCAAATTCCTTGCCATGTTTGTCGAAGTGCTCCTTGAGCTTACCCTTCGAGAACTTCGATGGGCTGAGATCGGCGGTCTGGCTTCCCTTGGTACCGTCACCACAGTTGTGCACGACGACGTTGTGGGAGTCAGCGGCAACCGTGAACGTGTCGTCGACGGCGGTGTCGAGTTCCCACACCAACAACGGTTCCGGGTCCTGAACGCTGACGCCAGCAATCGGTGTCACCCCGTCTGGTGTCAACAACAGATCACCTGGTCGGAGTTGGTCAGCTTCGACCCACTCACCATCAGATGACACCCAGAACAAGTGATCATCAGTCGACGACACCTCAGAACCATCAGCCAGAGTGACGGTCACCATCTCCCGGGCATGCACACCCGACCACTGATCCAACACCACATTCCCCGACCACACACCAGAATCGGTGTTGTAAGTCAGCACCCGATCACCCGGCGCAACCAACTCAATCGGCGTATGGCTGCCGTCAGCCATCAACACCAGAGTCCCAGCCGGGAAACTATTACAACCCTTGCGCTTATTCCTACCCGGCAAATCAGGTATCAAATCATCCAACTTGGCGAACACCTTCGCCACCTTCGGCCCAAACCTTGCCGCAATACCAGCACCACCGGTAAACACCGCAGACAACACAATGATGATGACCTCACACACCATCTTCCCAATCCACTGATTCCGATTCTCGTTATACAAATCCTCATCAAACACACCCCCCAACATCTCACGAGCAAAACCCTCAGGATCAGCCTCAACCTGGGCTTTCACCGCCATAGCCATATCAACCTGCTCAGCAATAAACCCAGCCGGATCAGACGACGCCTGAGCAGCCATCTGCACCCCCTGCCACACCCCCTGCAACGCCTCCAAACCAATCCTCGAACAACCAAGAGTCAAATCAGTCAAAAACCGCAACTCAGGCGGCAACAACTCATACAACTCACCAACCGCCCACGAACCACACGACCACAACTCCCCACCAAACTCAACCACACCAATAGCAACACCCTCAGCCGACTCAACAAACCCACGACCAGCGTCGCGCACCGCATCCAAATCCTCGCCCCGAAACACGACATCAATAAACGACCCGCCGAGGTTCAACAAGGCCTTGCCCCCGCCGACCAACGAATCCCAGAAACCCGAAGCGGCCGAAGCCACCTGCGAGCACTCGGGCGGCAGCCCCCAATCCTCGGTCGGATCGACGAAGTTGGAGCACTCACCATCGGAAAACGCCAATAGCGAGCAATCACCTATCTCAACATCAACCTCAGGCAAGCCTGTGCGCTCAGGTCGATTACGCTCACCCCACACACCAACCGACTGCGCCTCATCGACATCCAACGAAATCGTGGTCAACGGAAACCCACGACGATCGACAAACGTCCCCGAAGACCCCAACGACGACGTCCACTCAACGTCGTAGGCGATAACAACAGACATCTCCGCCGGGGCGACCCGAGTCGTATGCTCCCAATCCCAACCACAGGGCGGGCCGCCCAAAGAAGCCAACGCAGCCTCGGAATACAACACCCCCGGACCATCACACTCCAGCTCGCGAACCGTCGACCCATCGTCGAACATCCAGATCAAGCCCACAGGCGTCGCAGTGGCGGACACAACCACATCACCAGCACGCTCAGAACGAACCAACACATCGCCGTAGGTGGACGGATCAACCGCCAACCACGTCTCCAACCCAACCACCTGCAACTGATCAACCGCTGGTGCAATACGGGGAACGGGACGCTGTGAAGCCGCCTTCAGCCCGGCCAACACCACCTGCAACGCCAACTGCTCATCGGCCCGGGCCTCGGACGAGACAACCTGCGAGACCGACCCGATGATCCGCGAATCACCAGAGACAATGGCAACACAAACCGGGACACGCCACTCATACCCGACGTCAGGCGTACCCAACACCAGACCGGTGTCGTCCTCGATGCGCTGCGCCGTAAGGTCAGCACCGTCGGAGTACCAGACCTCTTCCGTGCCACCTTCAGAACCCACATAACACACCGCCGCCGCCGCCGGTTCAACCGGCACAGCCACCACCAACGATGCCGTCACCACAGCGGCCAGAAGGCCCCAGACCATCCGAATGAACATTGACATCACCCAACTCCCTCTGAACAACAAAACACCAAACCGGCCATACGTTCCCTCGACTTACAACTCGTCAAAACACGGAGACGGATACTCGACCGGAGTCAAATCCACGATCGCATCGCTCCACGAACCATCAGCAGCTTCATCAGATCGAACCCGATAGCCGACCCGTGTCGCCGACCCCGGCGGTTTCTGCACCACCTCAGCCCCGCTGGCAACATCAGTCCAGATCTCGCCGCTCGGGTAATACAGACACAACTCGACCAGGAAGTTCCATCCACCGGTCGCAATGTCAGAACCTGCAACCTTTACGTACCGTTCCTCGACTCCCGACATGAACCGATCACCGAACTGCTCACGTTGCTGGGCAAGGGCTTCCACACTCTCCGCCCGCAATCGCCCATCGAAAAACTCCGAGATATCAGCCCCATCCGAAGGCTCACGGTCGGCCTTCCAGTCCGTCACCCGAGCGGCAAAGTCCTCAACGGTGGCCGTAACACGCTCCTCGTGGTAACCGGGGACGCACCCAAGCCAATCGGTATCAGCCAAATCACCGGAACGAATGACCCGAACGACATCGACAAACCAGCCATCGTCAACGGCCACCATCGTCGCCTCGTGCTCAACGAAGCGGACCGGAGAAAAGCTCTCGTCCTCGTTACCTTCCAGCACCTCGACACAATCAAGAATCTTCACCTGCTCACCGGACACCGACGCTTCCACCACATTGGCTCGACTTGTCCGACTCAAAATGCCGGCGCCGTTGTCGGTGAAAACCCGATTGCGACCCCAAAACTTCTCCACCTCAGACACAACCGGCTCAGAAGCTAGCGCTCTAAGAGCAGACAAATCACCCTCAGGGTCGAAGTAAGCGTCATCGCGAACAGCCAGGAACTGCTGATAGGCGGCCGTGGCCGCGGCAACATCACCCTCGGAAAACTCCGCGACCACCGGTTGAGGGACAGGCTCCTCAATCGACTCCGTCACGGAACCCGTGCTGTTATCGGACGACTCAATCATCGCGACTGAATCCTCCGACGAGCCACCCGCAGTACAACCAGCCGTCAGAAGCCCGACCAAACCAAAACCCACAACAACGCAACCGACCGCTCGACCCAACAACCCGAAAGCTCGTCGCACGGGCTCACCGCCACGAAACAGACCACCCATCAACCGCTCACTAACCGCCATAAACAACTCCTCACAAACCAAATCAACTCATCGAACCAACTAGAGCCAGTCCTCTACGCCAGAAACAGCGCCGACCAGCCACCCGCTCTAACCCGTAGTGTCACCCTCCACCGCCGACCACCAATCAGCCTCCGGACGCCACTTAGGCGAGAATGTCAACCACATTAATGCCGAGGTTTCGACTAGATTCCCAACACTCGATTGAGGCTGGGGCGTACCGTCCAGCCACTCAATAATGAGTTTTCGAGCCGTCGGCGGTAGCCCAGTAGCAACTGACCGAATTCGATCAATTGCCTCGCCCTCAGACCACAGCTGGGCGGAGCGAAGACCGATGCTCAGCAGCTCAGGAATCCGAAGCGAAGACGCGTATAGGAGATCAGCCAGCACACTATCGTCGGCGCCCGTCGCAACAGCAAACGCCCTATCCCGATGGGCCTGTTCAAGGGCCATACGAGCGTCGTCACCAACCTCGTCAACTGAGTCCCAAAGATCCTCATCTCCAAGGCGACCATTCTCCACCCATGGCAATCTGCCGCTCTTGTCCTGATCGACCCGAAGCGGAGCCTCGCTGACGGTTGCAGACTGCTCGGCGACACGCTCAAAGTATCCATCGCGATCGATGCGATCGTCCCACAAGCGAGCTAGTTCAACCTCTCCATTGACCCACACAGGCACCGTCAGTCGACCACTCGGCCCGACCGGCACCGGAGAGGCAGCAAGATGCTCATCGACCAACGAAGCAACATCGGAAAATCTGCGGCGAATAGCAGTCGGACTGGCATCCCGAGCAGTCGACCGCTCGGCCAGATCAACAAGTACGTCGAGAACGAACGGGCGCCAATCGAATCCCACCACATTGGCGACCCAAGCCGGGAAGACCAGGAGCTGCCAGTCAGCCGATCGTTCGTCATGAGGCCAGTCCAAGTGAAGGGAGTTGGCAGCAACCGCAACGCTCAAAGCGCTGCGGTCACCGTCGAGGAGGGCGCGTCCATACATGCGGTCCGAGAACTGGCCCAATGCAGCCCCACCGACTATTCGGTAGGGCATCGGGTTTGAGTGGATCCACTCACTCATTGCTGCCATGTGAGCCCGACTCAACCGGCGGTACTTGCCGACTCGCCGTTGAACGACGGGCCGATAGTCGCGTTCAGTTACGCCGGCTGGCTCCGACGACTCGACACTGGACAGAGGCAGATAGCCGAGCTCACCCTCGCTGTAGTAGCGGACTTTGCTGCCCGGTAGTTCCTCAAGCATCCGCAGAGCGAGGCGAATCCCTTCCTGATCGAGCTCACTAATCGTCGACCGCGCCGCCGTAGTAGATCTAGCGTCAGCACTCATTGGGATGATCGATCGATAGCGGTCATTCCAGCCACGAATTGCAGAGCCCAACTCGTCCGACAATCCGACTTCCTCTGGTACGACTGACCCAGCAAAGTCGTCTCTCACCGCCGAATTGGTGTAGTCAGCAGCCAACGTCAAATAGCGCACTCAGCCTCCGCGGAACGTTCGATGGAAGATAACCCCAAACCGGGTCACGGTGCTCTATCGCTCGAGGAATCGTCTCCCCTATTAACGACACGACGAGCTCCTTACCATTCCCGTTAAAGAAAGAAGCGTCCAATTTGGGGCTGCCCTCGTTAGCCGGATAGTCGCTCAAAGTCATACTCTCCAACGTAGATTTCTGCACTGCTATCAACGCCCACCAACCAGTTTCTGGACACAGCCAAAGATCGACATGGGTTTCGGCCGGAAGCAGCGACTCTCAGCTTCGGTGATACTCATCAAACCCATAGCGAACCCCGATCTCATCAGACCTCCAACCAATCGACAGCGGAAGCGTGCGCGACTTGAAACTCAGCACGGCCTTCGCCAAAGAAACCAGACGAGCAACGTCATAGCGCTCTCCCAAAACCACTCCATTCAAACGTTCCAACCACCGCTCAGGTATCCCACTCAACCCATACAACGAACCAGCCAGCCCACCTGCAACCGCAGCAACCGTGTCAACATCTCCACCAACGTCACACGCGGCCCGCATGCAGCCGTCAAAGTCACTCGTTGACACCACCGCCCCATACGCATCCCGCAAACAGCCCACGCCGAACCATTCGAAACATACCGTCGACGCCGATTGAGAACTGCATTGCGCAACAGCTCACTCAAGACGAACCACCGCCGGTATCGGACAATCGACGAGCAGCCACACTCGCAATCTGCCGAGCCATATCGTTAAGCCACATCCGCTGCGGTCCCGGCGGCCTGTAGTAGCAACCGACCCCGTCCAGCCACGCAATAACCGAGTCCTCATCGAGATCAGACGACAACAGGATCAACAGCTCGCCCAAAACCTGAGCAACAGCATCCTCGGAGCTATGTGTAGCGAAGTGCTCGCAGACAGCCTCGGGGGAACCAAACTCCAAGTCATAATCCTGATGCAAATAGCCAGCCAACATCCTCCCCAATCCGACTAGTCTCATAGCCGAACTTCCACTGCAGCTGACTAGAGACGACGCACCCAGGCCGCTGTTGGCCAGTCCAGCAGCGCTCAAACCTGCAATCTGTTTGCCCACCTCGCTCAACCACGGCCGCTGCGGGCCCAGCGGCGCATGGGCTGATCCAGCCTTAATCAGGTAATCCCGAATAAGCTCCTCGCTAAAGTCGGTTGTTGACAAAATCAATAGCTCACCCAGCACCTGGGCAACTGCTCCTTCAGAGCTGTGGGTGGCAAAGTGCTCGAGCGCCGCCTCCACCGAGCCAAACTCCAAGTCATAGTCCTGGTGCAGATAGCCAGCCAGCATCCCCGCTAATCGGGGTAGTCTCGCAGCCATCAGTCCACCATAGGGAAGGCGATCAAGACCCGATAGCTGCGATACGTAGCTCACCTGGCGGACCCAACCGCTGCTTCCAACTTTGTAACGACACCAAAGTCGACCTGTGCCCACGGCAGGATCTGTTGATGCTGGCCGTCGACCATCAAGAGCTGATTCCCGTCGATCGTTGCGTTGAACCAATGACCCGGCTCGGCCGATCCCCGGTCGATGCCGACGATGGCCGCCGCATCACTCCCTAACGCAAGCAGGGTGCTCTGCAATTCCGCCTGCGACGACATGTTGAATGTAAGACCAGTACGGTGCTCCATCTCGGCTGCGCTGATCGGCATCTCTTGTGACACGGCACGCACGTCTATGCCGGTCAATCGTAGGTACGATGCGTAGGCGCAACTGCTGGCATTGTTCCACCTCGGCACATCGTCATGAGACGAACGGCTACCTCTCCGCCAGGCATTGATGTGTTGTCGCACAGGATGACTCGACGGACAGTACAGCAGATCACCCGATGGGCCAACAATGACCGCCCGACCGCCTCTAATAGGCTCGGCAACGAAGGCTGCGTCAATTTCTCTAAACCGCACGGCTTCAAACAAACTAACGCCGTCGCCCCATCGCGGGAAGAGAGACTCGGCAACTGTAGCTGCGTCTTCCAATCCGTCCTCCCGGTCATTATCGAAGACCGATTCACCTCCAACAAAAGAGGCAGTGGAGGTACGCTCGCCCTCTCGCCATCTCGCAATCGCTTGATCAGATGTGTACCGGCTGCTGTAAGCCAGCACCGAGTCGTCGCCTACAATTAGACGAACGCCTCCCCGCCCTAACTGCCACACAGCCACCGCTCTATCGTTCGGATACTCACGAGTTCCGAAGTCATCCAGCCCACACTCTTCTAGATTATGGAGCTGTATTGCTCGACGAATCGATTCCTCTATCGACGGCATAACGATCTCCTAGCCATCCCCATCAAAGAAAGAAGCATCCCAGTTTACTGCTCCAAGGTCTGGTCCTGGCCATAAGAGAGCTTCACCTGTCTGCCCATCGACATACCAAACGTCGGTACCGTCAAAGTATGCATTGAACCAATGACCGTCGGCACCCTGACGATCAATACCGACGATTGCCGACGCTCCTTCGTTCATCGCGCGCAGCCTAGACGCTATTTCATCGGGCGACATCGTCACCTGACGTTGCCCGGTCCTAGCCTCCATCTCGGCGATAGACAGGGTCTCCCGGGTCGAAACGGCGGCGTCATTGTCGCCGGCGAGCCGCTCACGAACCGCGATGGCGCATGCACCACAGTTCGAGAACGAGCCAGATGGATTCACGCCATCGAGTAGCTCCGCCAACTCTACTTGCTGCAGCTCCTTGGCCTCGTCAGTAAACACTTCGATGACTTCGCCCTGCTCATTCACGCGACGGATGCCGACCTGTTCACCTGCGGCGTCCAAGATGGGAACCAATCGACAACTTCGGGCGCATCCAAGCACCTCACGCAACTCGGCCGGAGGGTTGTCGAGGTCAATGTCGGCATCGAATGTGCCGTCACCATCACGATCAAGCACCCGACGCAGAACGTTCCCGGGGGACAAGTCCGTCAGGGCGTTGGCAATCCTCGCTGCCGTCGATCCCAAACGCCCCGACTTCGCCGCGGCCGACAATCCCCCGGACAAAAACAGGGCAGCAATCTCACAAGCGACCGCGCCAGCCCACTCGCCCGGTCCGCCCTCCTCAAGAATGTCCTCAGAGGCCACCCCGCCCAAGAACTCGTCAACAAAGAACTCCGGGTTCTCTGCGACCTGCGAAACAAACTCCTTGAAATCGGCTGTCAACTCAGGCAGACGCTCCTCAGCGTTACCCGCAGCGCCAAAGCCGAGCGCCGCCGCATCCCACAACCCAACAACCGCCCCGCCGACAGCCTTCATACACCCGACAACCATCGCCGGAGACAAACCACCCAAAATCGGAAGATCCTTCAACCAGTCAGGAACAGCGTCCCAAGACTCAGCAGCCACCCAAGACACACAGCCGCCAAACTCGCCCAACGCCCCACCAATGGCCTGACCGATCTGGCTATCAGCCACCGCACCGACAACCCGACCGGCATCGTCAATCTGAAACGTAACAAACGCAGCGTCAGCGGCCCGACCAACCAAACGAGCACCGTCCTCGGTCCAGGAAAAATCGATGTTCTCGCCGGCCCACCCCAAACCCTCCAACACTGGAGCGAACTGGTCAACCAACACCCGGGACGCATTACTGGTCACCCAATCAAAACCCCGCTCCAACCATCCGCCATCATCAACCCCGGGCAAACCCTCGCCCGCCGATTTAAGCTGCTGCCCGATATAGGCAATACCCGACTCAAGACCATCCGAGAACGCACCACACGGACCGTCCTCCCCCTGACGATCCTCGCCGCCGGCGTCATCACACTCACCAGCTGAATACGCAATCAGTGAACAGTCACCCGGATCCACATCAGGATCCGGCAAACCACGATCAACCGGTCGATCCCGCTCGCCAAAGATCCCGACCCCCTGAATCTCCGACACCCACAACGAGTACCGGCTAAGCGCTCCCGCCCGCACCCGCAAACCACCACCAACACTCACCGAAGAGGTCCACGACACCCGGTACTCAATTACAACCTCAACCCAATGGTTCTCAACCAGAGAGGTGTGCTCCCACTCCTTCCCACACGGCGCATCCTCGGGGCCACCCGGCACAAACAACGCACCAGGCCCCTCGCAACGCACGGTGGTGCCATCACCGAAACGCCAGACAGTCGCAACCGGCTCCGCCTCACCCGTGACCGTTGCAACGCCAACGGTTTCCGATACCGGACCCAGCGGAACCCAAACAGACGGATCAACCGCCAGCCAGGTCTCCAATCCCACCCACTGCGTGTCGTTGCGGGCAGGAGAAAGCAGCGGCTCCGGTCGCCACATCTGCCCCTCAAGATCTGCCATGACCAACGAACGAGCCAACTGATCATCGACCTGGGCTGCGGTCGAAACCTCCCGCCGCACCGGGCCAGCCAAACCAACAGCGCCGTTAAGCCCAACACAAACCGGAACGACCCACGTGTAACCGGCACCGGCCACACCCACATCCAGACCCGTCTCCGACAAGATCGTCCGCGCAACCGCATCGTCGCCGGGCGTATACCAGTCAGCAGTTGACCCGGGTAAACCTTCTATGGAACAGGCCGCGGCGTCAACCGGAGGCACGGGGACACCCACCACCAACGACGACAGAACCACAAACCCAACGACCAGCGACGCCAAACGACCACACCGTAGGCGCGACGAGTCTCTCACCTTGAAACGCCCTGATTCAGCACGCATCCAGCTCTGTCGCATCTCAGGCACCCTCTCCCCCTCCGTCCCACTCACCACCGGCGCCCGTCGGATCGAGGGACCCGAACGTTGGCACCTCGTTCAAAAGGTGCCCGAGCTCGACACCTTGCGGCGGGGAGGTGTAGCCAAGTTCATCAAAGCCAATCGCAATCTCAGTAGACTGATGCTGAATTTCATAGATGCCGATGAATCCGACGGACCCCACGGTGTCCGAAAGTCCTCGGTCAATAGCATCAGCCAACACCAGCTCGCCCGGACCAATGTCGGTTTCGATCGTCAACGGAAAGCCCTTCAGCGCCTTCACAACTGCTGGACAAGGACGGTCCAGACCTACTCTCGGTTCGAAGTTCAGCAGTACCGTCAACGTGCGGACACCGGCCGGAACGACCGTAAACCTCGCTGGATAGACAACATCCACTCTGACGTCACGAACCTCCACGACAAAGTCCGACTCGCACGCCGCCACCGCCGAAAAGTTGGTAGCTGTCAGATCAGGCGGACTCAGACCTGCCACATCGAGTTGCACCGGATAGTCGGGTAGCCGATTGGGCTGCCCATCAAGGGGGATCTCAATCCCAATCTCAACCGCAGTGCCAACAAGCATGCGCAGCCCATCTGGCACAGTGATCAGCTCAGGTGTTGCTACGAACAGCTCAACACCCATCCCCCCAGATTCAGGAAAGAGCAACGCCGAACCGGAAGAGCCAAGGTGATCGACAAGACCAATGATCGGGAATGGACTTGCCGCTCCGGTCTGAACCACGTTGAACAAGCCGATCTGATACTGGCGAGCCTGATCGACTGCGTTCTGGGCCTCGAACTCGATTTTGAGCGCTGGGTCACCATCAATTGTCAACGAGGAGGTGCGGTCGATTCGCAGACCAAGCCCGCCCCAGAACACAGGCTCCGAGGGGCTGTCAAAAAGAACAAGCTCACTACCCTCATCGGCCGCAAGCGACCTTGGGGAGAACTGACCACCCTCAACGCTGTCGACCCCTCCGGAGCGAACCGAGTTCTCAAAGCCAAGCGACGAGCTACCGCTAGTAACGCCGAGCGGCAGATCACCCGACGCTCCGGGTGCGCTCTGAGCGCCGTCGTCGGCAGACTCAGAGCCGTCGACCGCCGCAGAGCTCAAACCTGCACCTTCAGCGCTGCTCGGCTCGGCAGAATCCGTGGCCAAGTCACTGGATTGTGCTGACGAGCAAGCGGCAATCAGCATTGCGAACCCGGCCGCAACCGCCGGGATACGCCCGACTCGCGACCTCATCGCTCTTCCTCGTTCTCCACTACCGGAACGGCAATCCGCCATCCACGCCGCAAATTGGTGTCTTCCTCGATGACCACGTCATCTTCCACTCCCCGCCCCAGATTCAACTCACGAACCTCAGCCCATCGACTCCCATCGCCAAAGGCCCGCTCGGCCAAAAGCCAGTAGGTGTCGCCTCTGGCGACCTCGTAGTTCGCAGCCGGCAAAGCCATCGTCCTGGCCTGGCCAGCCGCATTTGATGCCCCGGCAACAGCGACCGCGGACCCGGACGGCTCGGGCCGACCCCTCTCATCCTCAGCGGCCAGCCGCAGGAAGCGCTGAACCGCTTCAATCGGAGGCGGCGAGATGAGATCCGACATCGCGACCGCAGGATTCGTTGCCGTCCACCCGGCCAATCCGCCGACACCGAACACACCTGCCTGCTGAATGCGCAACAACTCGTCGGAAACAGATGACGGCAAGATCCTGGAACGCTTGAGAGAAAGCGAGGACGACGTCAGCCGCCCCAGCACGGCTACGCCAAAGACCACAACAACCAACAAACCCACACCGGCGGAGACGACGCTGAGCCGCGGGACATCGCCCACCTGCCACCACCGCAGCAAGGTAACCGCCACCGTCCCACCAACGAGTACCAAGAAGGCAAACATAAGCACTACGACAGCCGAAGCGGTGGCCGACACGACCGGGCGGGCCAACCGCACCGGCCGATGACCGTCGGATTTCCCGATCATGGACCCAGCCTCATCTCAGCGGTAGCGAGACCGGACACCGTCTGCGGACCCACGCCAACAATGGACAACAGCCGCACGTTGACCGAGCGGCTTACGCTCACTTCCACTTC
>JAHDFR010000119.1 GCA_020628065.1 Acidimicrobiales bacterium | reverse complement strand
CGGCCGAATTCGCTACGAGGTTGAACATCGGGCGAGAGCACAGACGACGAGGGCGCGTCCGCGGACGTATCCCCAGGCTTCGGAATACCAACCGTGGCGACTATGTTCTTGAACCATGGCTGACAGCGGCAACCCGACCACGGCAGTAGACCAGCCGCAGCAACAGCACTCTGAACAGAGACGTCAGCTGTGGATTCTGGCCGTCGGGCTGGTGCTGGCCATGTCGCCCTGGTTCTCGACTTCAGCCGCTCTCGGCCAGCTGGGTGACCGGTGGGACCTGTCATCGGCGGCTGGGAGCTGGCTAACCATCGCCGTCCAGATCGGCTTTGTTCTCGGCGCGGTAGGTTCATCGGCTGTCGGCCTGGCCGACCGCATCCCGCCTCGACGCCTCATCCTCATGGCCTCACTGCTGGCCGCCGCGGCCAACGCCTCCATTGTCATGACCGACAACTATCCGGCGGCGTTGGTGGCCCGGTTGATAACCGGTGCCGCCCTGGCCGGTGTCTACCCGCCGTCACTCAAAGCCATGTCGGCCTGGTACCTAAAAGGCAGGGGCCTGGCTCTCGGAGCGATGATCGGCGCCCTCACGCTCGGTTCCGCCGTGCCGCACCTTATAAACGCCGTAGCCGACCTCCGATGGCAACCGTTGATGCTGGTTATCTCGGTTTTCACCGTTATCGGCGGGCTTGTGGTTGAGCTGCTGGGGGCCGACGGTCCTCACGGTTCGGTGTCAGCCAAACCCGACCCAAGCCAGATCGGCGTCATCGCCCGCAACCGACGGTTCCAATTGGCCGGCCTCGGCTACTTCGGACACATGTGGGAGTTGTACGCCATGTGGGCCTGGGTGGCCGCTTTCTATTTCGACGTATTCGGCTCCACCCGGGCAGCGGGAGCGGCTGCCTTCGCCGTCATCGGGGCCGGCGCCGCCGGTTCGATCTACGCCGGGATCATCAGCGACCGGGTGTCCCGGCCGGAAGCGGCCCGGCTGGCCCTGCGGTGGTCGGCGGCAGCCTCGTTTGTGACCGGATTTCTGGTTGACGCCCCTGCCGTGGTGGTGCTGGCCGTCGGTCTGTTCTGGGGCTTTTGGGTGGTGGCCGACAGCGCCCAATTCTCAGCCATCGTCACCGAGGTGGTCGACCCCGATTATGTGGGGACGGCACTCACCATGCAGCTGGCGGTTGGCTTCACCCTCACCGTGTTCACCATCTTCCTGGTTCCGGTGATCCGGGACGCCGCCGGATGGGGCTGGGCCTTCATGCTGTTGACCCCAGGTCCGCTCGTCGGGGCCTGGGCGATGTCACGGCTTCAGTCGTTGGGTGCCGTTGGGCGATAATGGTGACATGAGCACAGCTCCCACTTCATCTGTCGCTTCTGCCGCCCGCGCCATTTTCGACGACGAGCATGAAGCGTTCCGTCAGTCGTTCCGGTCGTGGGTGGCCAAAGAGGTGACACCCCACTATTTGGAGTGGGAGGAAGCCGGCATCGCCCCCAGGACGATGTACACCTCGGCCGGTGAGTACGGCTTCCTCGGCATGGCCATCGACCAGGCCTACGGCGGCGGGGGAGTAAACGACTTTCGGTTCAACCAGGTCATCGCCGAGGAACTGGCTTCAGCCGGCATCGGCGGTGCCGGTTTGGGTCTTACCCTGCACAACGACATCACCACCCCCTACTTCACCGACATTTGCAACGACGAACAAAAACAGCGGTGGCTGCCTGGAATCGCCGGCGGCGAGTTGATCACTGCGGTGGCCATGACCGAACCGGGCACCGGGTCCGATCTGGCCGGGATGGTCACCACCGCCATGGCCGACGGCGACGAATACGTCCTGAACGGATCCAAGACGTTTATCACCAACGGCATCAACGCCGACCTGGTGATCGTCGCCGCCAAGACCGACCCTTCGGAGCGTCACGCCGGCATGTCGCTGATGGTGGTGGAGCGAGGCATGGGCGGCTTCGAACGGGGACGGAACCTGGACAAGATCGGCATGCATTCCCAGGACACCGCCGAACTGTTCTTCAACGACGTGCGGGTGCCGGCCGCCAACCTGTTGGGCGACGAGGGTAAAGGGTTCAACTATCTCACCGGCAACCTGGCTCAGGAACGGCTGTCCATCGCCATCACCGGCTTGGCCACCGCCAAAGCAGCCCTCGACTGGACGCTGGAGTACGTGAAGGAGCGGACGGCGTTCGGCAAGCCAATCGGCTCGTTCCAGAACACCAAGTTCGAGTTGGCCGACGTGAAAACCCAGGTTGATGTCGGCCAGGCGTTCATCGACCAGTGTGTGTCGAAACTCAACGCTGGAGAGTTGACGGCGGCCGAAGCGGCGGAAGCCAAATACTGGTGCACCGACCTTCAGAAAACGGTGGTCGACCGCTGCCTGCAGCTGTTCGGGGGCTACGGCTACATGACCGAATACCCGATCGGGCGGGCCTACGTGGACGCCCGGGTCACCTCCATTTACGGTGGCACGAACGAGGTGATGAAAACCATCATCGCCAAGTCGCTGGGGCTGTGACATGACGCAGGACTCTGACATGACTAGTACGGTGTCGATCTCGGCTGACGGTACGGTCCTGATGGTTGATGTAGGTGGCCGCCATGAAGCGGTGGAGTTCAACCGTTTCTGGCTGCGGGACCAGTGCCCGAGTCTTCCCACGAAGCGGTCAGGGTTGCGGACGTGGTCGGTGGCCACGGTCCCGGCCGATCTGGCCGTTGTCAATGCCGGCATCGATGACAGCGGTGATGTCGTAATCATCAACTGGAGCGACGGCCATATCAGCGAATTCAAAACCACCGACCTGATGGAGTTGGCGCCACAGGCTCAAGGCAGGCGGCCACCGCTAACAGAGGTCAGCCTGTTCACCGGCAAAGACGAACTGCCGGTTCTTCCCGCCGACTCGTTAACTCCGGGTTCGATGGGGCATCACGATCTGCTGGCCGCCGTTGACCGTTACGGTGTCGTGCTGGTTCGAGGTTTGCCTCACGAAGACTCGGCCACCGAGAACCTGGCTGAGCTGCTGGGGCGGATTCGCCACACCGACTTTGGCCGGGTGTTCGACATCGTGACCGAACCCGAGGCGTGGACGCTCTCGCAGTCCAACCGAGGCCAGGACGCTCACTCCGACGACCCGTTCCGCTACAGCCCGTCGGGCATCAGCATCCTGCACTGCCGGGCGGCGGCCGGCGGCAGCGGGGGAGTGTCGATTGTGGTCGACGGGTTCGCAGTGGCCGAAGACCTTCGCGTCGCCGATCCCGCCGCCTTTGATCTGCTGTGCCGAGTGTCAATCCCGTTTATTCGTCATCGGGCCGAGGCGGTGGATCAGGGGGAGGACGTCAACATGGTGGCTTACGGTTCGGTGATCACCGTTGACGGTGATGGTCCGTCGGCACCGGTAACCGGCATCCGTTTCCACGAACGTTCAACCGGAGTTTTCGACATCGCCCCCGACATCGTCGATAGCTACTACCTGGCGTATCGGGCGTTCGCCGAGCGTGTCCGGTCGGAGGAATTTCAGATCCGCTATCGGCTGGACGCCGGTGAAGCTTTCGTGTTCGACAACCAGCGGGCTTTGCATGGCCGCACCGGGTACGAGGACGACACCGCCGGTCGACGCCACATCAGACTGTGCACCGTTGACCGTGACCAGGTCCACTCTCGGCTACGGAGACTTAAAGAGATCCACGATCTCGACGGGCTTGATCGTCGAACCCGTTCGGGGGCAAGTCCGGGCTAACGGGCCGGACTCATCGTCAGACCGCGGCAACCGATGGACCGATGTGCGCTACGTTGGTCGATCGTGAGTATTGCCCAGGTGGTTGACGGGAAATCGAAGACTGCAGATCCTCAGGCTTCGAAGCCCAAGTGGTCGGCGAGATCGTTGCTGTCGGCGCTGCTTAACCTTGGACTTGTGGCCACCGCCGCGGCCGCGGTCATCGGATGGCTGAGCCCCTGGTTGTCCTGGCCTGCCGACATGTTTGCCCCGTTCCGGCTTCAATACGCCGCTCTGTTCCTGACCGGCGGGCTGGTGGCGGCGGCTCTGCGAAGCCCGAAGACGGCCGCAGCAGCCGTAGTGTTGTTCATCTGGCAGGCCGCTTCGCTGATCCCGCTGATGATCGATCCCGGCCGGGGGGAACCCACCGGGGAAACTCTGCGCCTGCTGCACTTCAATGTGTTGGCCTACAACACCGACTATGACGCAGCGGGCGATTGGCTGGCCGCCCAGGAAGCCGACATCATCGTGCTGCAGGAGACAACCCCCGAGTGGGGCGCAGCGATGGAAGCGGCGCTGTCCGACTGGACGTTGCTGGACACCGACACCGTGCAGCCCGGAACCTACGGCATCATGATGTTCGCCGGCCCTGACGTCGAGGTGGTTGAGGCTCGGGCCGTTGAATTCGAGTGGTATCCGGCCATCGCCACCACCGTTCGTGTCGACAACCAGGAGCTGCTGATCTACGGCGTCCACACCCTCATTCCCGTCTACCCCAACGCCCTGTCAAAGGCGAATCAACAGGTGGATCTGGCCGCTGAGATCGTCAACGCTCACGACGGTCCGGCAGTTGTGGTTGGTGACTTGAACGCCACCCGATGGTCTCCGGTTTATCGTCGCCTGACTGATCAAGTGCAACTGAACGACGTCGCCGACGGTGGCGGCCTGAAAGGCACGTGGCCCAACCGGCTGTGGTTCACCGGTCGCATCGGCATCGACCACGTGTTGACCTCGCCCGGCATGTGCTCGTTTGATAGGCGGCTCGGGCCCGGGCTCGGCTCCGACCATCTACCGGTGGTGGTTGACCTGACGGTGGCAGGCTGTGACTAGCGCTGCGAGTAGGGCTGTGAAGAGATAGTCGCCCGCCTCGCCCGTCGGCTATTCGGATGCCGGAGCGCCGGTAATGGTGAAGGTGATGTCGACGCCCGACGTCGCTCCGGTAGCGGTGACCTCCCACTTCCGACCCACGTCGTCTTCGTCGCACTGCCAGTTGACGATCAGGCTTCCGTCGGTGCCGGCTTGGCCCTGGCGCAGCCCTTGGCTCTGCGGTGAGGTGAAATCGATGAACTCGTTGGCGAGAAAGTTCGACAGCGTCGCCACCGGATGCCTGGTGCCGTCGCACACGAACGGATCCTCGAGGAACGCCACGGTGGTGGGGTTGGGGTTGGCCGACCCGGTGAAGCTGAAGCTGATCGCCCGGGATTCGGTGTCGGGAGGACCGACCTCGGTGGCGGTGATGGTCCACTGGGTCCCATCGTCGTCTCGAGTGCAGACCCAGAAGACATCCAGCGTTCCGTCGAGTGTGGCGCGCCCTCCCGGTACGACACCTCCGGGGGTGGCTTCAAAAGCGACGGAAGCGCCGGGGGTCAGGTTGACCAGTTGGGCCACCGTTCGACGGGACCGGTCGCAGACGAAAGGATTCTCGGCCACTGCCGCCTGAATCGGGCCTTCCGCCACTGGTTCCGGCAGCGAGCCGGCAACAGTGAAGGTCACGGTGCGTCCAGTCTCAACGGCTTTGGCTGTGAGGGGCCACGATTCGCCGGTTTCTTCCGGCGCGCAGCTCCAGTTCACCTCAACCCGACCGGCCAAACTGGCGCTTCCCTCGACAAGGTCGTCAACGTCGGGTGAGGTGAACGAGACGGTCTCGCCCGGCTCGGTGCCCTCGACCCAACCGACGATCTGTCGGGTGTTGTTGCAAAGCAACGGTGTGTTGCCGGGGACGAACACCAGCTCCTTCTCTTCCAGAGGCTGGTCACCCGACCCTCTGATCTGAAAGGTGGCGCTGCGCTTTGACGTGCTGCCCGTGGCGGTGAGATCCCAGAACAATGCCGTCTCGTGCGGTTCGCACGCCCATTGCAGCTGGAATGCCCCTTGATCGTCGGCCACGCCGTCGTCGATGTCGACCGGCATTGGTGTGGAGAAGGTGATGATCTCACCCGGTTCGCCGCCGAAGATGAGGGCCGCCGGGCGGGCGGTTCCATCACAGTAGACGCCGTTGTTAAACAGGTCGACCTCCAGGTCACCTCCGCCCGGACCTGAGGCCAAAGTGGTGGTAGTCAAGACGGCCGCCGTTTCCAAGGAGTCCGCTTGTTGATCGGCCCCGTCTCCGTCGGCCGTTGGTTCCGAGTCGCCGCCCAGCAGCCCGCAGCCCACCAGCAGCAGCGGTAGGGCGACCGTGAGCACAACACCGATGCTCGACCGTTTCCTAGTCAGCCGGGCGGTCATTGCCCCGTGCTCGTTCCGCTCATTCCCACTGCCCCGATCAACTGTGTCCCCAGGAACAGAATCTAGCAGCGCGGGCCGGGTACCCTTCAGTCACCAGCCCCACTCACATGATTCGGCCAGCTGACGTTGGCACCCAATGGAGGCATCCCAGCATGAGCGGAACTGCAACGGCCGGTCCTTTGATCGGTATTCCCGGCTACCGGTACAAGGCCAAAGATCTGTCCGGCTGGTTCGACTCCTACGCCGAGCTCAACCTTGAGGTGTTCTTCGAGGACTATGCCCTGGGGGTGATGGAAGCCGGTGGGCTTCCGGTCATGTTGCCCCGCGAGGTCTCGCCGGAACGAATCGTCCAGCGGTTGGACGGCCTGGTTCTCCCCGGCGGACCCGACGTCGACCCTGCCCGCTACAACCAGGAGCGCCACGAAGAGGCCATGGTCGATGAGGGTCGTGACGAGTTCGAGTTTCAACTGTTCGAGGCGGCCCGGGCGGCCGGCAAACCGATACTCGGTATCTGCCGGGGGCTGCAGGTCATCAATGTTTCGCTGGGCGGCACCCTTCACCAGCATCTGCCGGCCCACGCCAAGTTTGAACAGAACCCGGCTGACTCCGCCCACGGTGTTCGGATAGAGCCGTCGTCAGCCATGGGTCAGCTCTTGAGCGACAACCTGTTTGATGGTGAACTACCGGTCAACTCGTTGCACCACCAGGCGGTGGATCAGCTGGGTGAAGGCTTGCGTGCCGTCGGCTGGGCCAGCGACGACGACGTCATCGAAGCCATCGAGAACCCGGATGAGCGAATCATGGCCGTCCAGTGGCACAACGAGAAGTTGCCCACCCGTTCCGAAGATCCGTTGTTCTCGTGGATCGTGTCCGAGTCGAGAGCGTAAGGACTGGCACTCAACCTGTCAATCAGTTCGACTGTCAATCGGTTCGGCCGTAGAACGTGAGCTTGGCCGACTCCGACAAGCCGACCCCCGGTTCGGTGTTGAACGCGAACACCACCAACACCCGCGGAACCGAACCTCGACTGGGGGTAACCCGATGCATCGAGTTGCGACCACGGAACAACACCAGGTCGCCCGGCTGAAAGTCGAGTACCTGTACGTCGGCGTGTCCGTCCAACACCGCCCCGACGCCCTCGAAGTTCATGGCGAGCGACGGATCAGCGCTGTCGGCCTCACGCACGTTGGCTACGTACTCAAACCGGCCGCCGCTCTCCGGTGCCTGCATCAGCGTGGTAACGGCGAACGACGAGTTGTCGAAATGCCATCCCAACTCCTGGCCGTCCAGGTGGAAGTGCACGTTGATACCCGACACCGCGTCGGCATACGGATAGACGGCCTCCAGCCCCAGCACCTGGCACAGAAAGTCCCGAAACTCTTCGGACTCGTACACCGCGTTGAGAGGTGACTCGACCGGAATCTGATCGTGGGCCAGGCACCCTTTGGTGCTCTCCACCTGGCGGTTGAACGGATGATGGTCGGCCAATGCCGGGTCGGGTGGGGTGAGATACACGTTATGGGTGGCATCGACGGTGAAGAAGGCTTCATCAAGGCGCGCAAGCGAGTCGACAAGGACGGCTTCAACCATCCGGTGAGTGAAAAAGCCTGGAAGGACCAACGCTCCCTGCGTTGAGAGGGTCTGGCGACACTCCTCGATGAAGAGCGTGTCGTTCAGTTGCCCGTTGTTCAGTTGCCTGTCGTTTGGTTGATAGTTCGAAGTGTTCATGGGGTTCATACGCCAAACGGCCCGTGACAGAGGACGCGATCTGGGCTTTTTTGCCTAGACGAACACCGTAAGCTACCATCGGGTCACCGAGCTCTGATCGGGGGCTCCCAACCACCAGGAGACGAAATGCCTAGCTTCGTCGCGCTCCGGTTGCTGTCAGCGTTAGCGCTGATCGGCAGCCTACTCGCCATTTCCGCCGCGCCTGTCGACGCAGCGGAACCACCAAATCAACCCGCCGCAGACCAGACCCCGCTAACGGATCAGGTCATCGTTGTGTACGAGGACGGAGCAGCCCGACTGCCCGATGTCGCCATCGAGCGTCGCGCCGGTCAAGGAGCCAAAAGGGCCCGAGCCCTCGACGGCAACCGTGACGTCATCAAGTTGCCCCAGCGGGCCAGTGAAGTGGCCCTGCAGCAGATCATGAACAATCTGGCCGCCGAACGAGGCGTAGCCTCGGTTGAGCCCGACACCATCATGGTGCCGCTGGCCACACCCAACGATTCCAGCTTCCCCACCCAGTGGGACTTGACCGACCCCGCCGTTAGCGGCGTGTACGGCATCAATGCTCCGGCCGCCTGGGACATCACCACCGGCTCATCCGACATCACAGTGGCCGTCGTTGACACCGGACATTTGAACCACGCCGACCTGGCCGGCCGGATCGTCGGTGGCTACGACTTCATCTCCGATGCCAACATTGGCAACGACGGTGACGGTCGAGACGGCAGTGCTTTAGATCCCGGTGATTGGATCACCAGTCGTGAGGCCCGATCCGGCTTCTTCCGGGGCTGCCCGGTAGGCGACAGCTCGTGGCACGGCAGCCACGTGTCGGGAACCATCGGAGCGGCTACGAACAACAACACCGGTATCGCCGGTATCAACTGGGCGTCCGGAATCCTGTCGATTCGGGCTCTCGGCAAGTGCGGTGGCTACACCTCCGACATCACTGATGGCGTCCGCTGGGCGGCAGGCCTCAATGTGAGCGGTGTGCCGAGCAACCCGAACCCGGCCAAGGTGGTCAACCTTTCACTCGGCGGTTCCGGCTCGTGCTCCAGCACGTGGCAGAGCGCCATTAACGCCGTAACGTCAGCCGGCACCGTCGTGGTGGTGGCCGCGGGAAACAGCGACTCCAATGCCGCCAACTACTCGCCCGCAGGTTGCAACAACGTGATTTCGGTGGCCTCCACCGGCAAGGCAGGCAACCGGGCGTACTACAGCAACTACGGTTCGACTGTTGAGATCGCCGCCCCCGGCGGTGACCGGATTGCCGACAACGACGACACGATCCTCTCGACTGTCAGCAGCGGCAGCACCAGCCCCACCGGCGACAGCTACGCCAAGTATCAGGGCACCAGCATGGCCGCTCCTCACGTGGCCGGCGTGGCCTCGCTGATGCTGTCAGCTGAGCCCGGACTGTCACCGGCTGAGGTGTCACAGCTCATGCAGGACTCGGCTCGGGCCTTCCCATCCGGATCAACCTGTGGAGGGTCGACCTCCTGCGGTGCCGGCATCGTTGATGCTGCTGCCGCAGTGGCGGCGGCCACCGGGTCCAACCCGCCACCACCTCCGCCTCCCCCGCCACCACCAGAAGGGCCGGGTGACTTCGACAAGTCCAGTCCCTCAAACGGGGCCAGTGGGGTGAACAAGCGAGCCACCCTGTCGTGGGGAAGCTCAAGTGATGCCACGTCGTATCGGGTGTGTATTGACACCATCAACAACAACGCTTGCGACGGAACCTGGACCACCGTCAGCGGCACCAGTGCTCGAGCCAACCTCGACCGCCGCGTCACCTACTACTGGCAGGTGGAAGCGGTGAACAGCTCCGGCAGCACGGCAGCCAACAGCGGCACATGGTGGAGGTTCACCACCCGCTAGTCGTTACTAGTCATCAGTAGAGCCATACCGATGCCGAGCCCGGCCCCCGCCTCACCTTCAGTGCGGCAGGCGGGGGTCGGGGCTTTGGTATTTAGTCTGGGGTATCGAGTCTGGTTGTCGCCTACGACAGCAGTCCTAGCGCTTCGGTCTCGATGGCGACGATGTCGGCTACCAGAGTGGCGATGGCGGCGTGAGCCTCGGCGGCGTCAGCGGCAGATAGGTCGCAGTCGGCGATCAACTTGGCCTTCTCCACGGTTGCCTCTCTCATGACCTCGGGGGTGGGCGATCCGGTGTCAAGATCGGCAGCCCGCAGATCAGACACCTCACAGCAACGGGCGATGTCAGGATGAACGGCTGCGACAACGGCGGCCACCTCCGCCCACCGCTGTCCACTGGTCCGCCACAGCTCGGCTGATGTCCGCCAGGTGTCGGCGTTGGGGTGTCCGGTGGCCGCCGCTTCTTCTAGAAAGTCGGCGTACAGCGGGCGACCGGCAGCCGGGGCGGTGTAGGCGTGATGAATGCAGTCGTACAGCCGGGTGAAACCTATGGCGGCCCGACGTCCCTCCCCGAAGACCGTGCCCCAACCTTTCTTGGTGCCGGACGTCAGCAGATCCTGCCATTTTGTCAGGCCGGCCAGGCCGATGTTGGACTTGAACTGGGGAACCGGTGGGGTGTTGAACCCGGCCACGCCGGCGGCGATGGCCTCGGAAAACACCGCCTGCCAATTCAACCCGTAGCCTTCGGGCCGGGAAACCGTAATCATGCGATGCTTGGCTTTGCGGTTGGCCGCTCGGGCTGCGTCGAAGTCGGCCCGGGCAACGGTGAGAGGAACCGGGGAGCGGTCGTCAATCAGAACGTTGCCGTCGTCGTCGGCACCAATGACGCCCACCAGGTGAGGGGCCGCCGCTTCTTCGGCTTCACACACCAAACCGAGATATGGCAGGAGGCCGGATCCGGTAGTACACAACGCTGAGCTCCCTGCGGCAATAGCTTCGTCCAGTTGCTTGGCCGCTGTTTTGGCCCCACTGGTTTCGTTGACGGTGACGTCGAGGCCTAGGCGATCAAACAGCGGAGCGCAGAACTCGTCGGGCATCGACTTGTTCCGGTTGACGATGGCCAGCGTCGGAGTGTCGCCGTACTCGAATACGCCGTACAGGAAGCCGACCCCTCCGGCCAGCCCGAAGGCCATCGCTTCACTCAGTGTTGACCCGTCCGGCCCGTCAACCCCGGCGTTTACACACAGGTTGCCGGCGGCGGCCAGGTCGCCCTGTTGCCCTCCGACATGGCGGACGGAAGGAAACAGGTGGTTGTAGGCGTGAGCGCTTACCGGGTCGGCGCTGGCTACCGCGGCGACGTTTTCCGCCGCCGCAGCCAGGATGTGAGCCCGAGCGGTTGAATATCGCTCGCCGGTCTTGGCCATGCGAGCCCGTACCAGTTGTTTGAAGTCACGGTTCTTGGTCATCGAAATTCCTGTCCGCCTGATCGTTCAGCTGTCCAGCCACCCCTGACTGCCGACGATCGGCACAGAAACTCGAAGTTCATTGTGTTGCCACTCAAGAACGTGATTGGTTGTGTTCGAAACCAAGCAGAAGAGACGGCTCTCCTTTGCCCCTCGAGCCAACGTGGGTGGACGTCGTTCCGGGGTTTGGCGGTGCTCGCCGCCAATACGATCGACGTTACTTCAGACGGACAGCCGGTGTCCAGGAGCTCGTCTACAGCTCGAGCGAGTAGTGGTCGTTCAAGACCCAGGTGAGTTCATCCCACGTAGCGGCGTGCGGTGACGTGGCGTGCTCCCGTCTGCCCACCAGCTTCACTCCCTGAGAAGCGACAATGCACACCGCCGGACCATCGGCGGCGTTGTCGATTGCGTTGTCGCTGGCTACCTGACGCAACCCGGCCAGGCTGGCACCGCAGGACGTTTCCTGCCACAGACCGCGTCGAGCCAGCTGGTCGGCGGCCGATGTCATCTCATCGTCGGAAACCAGCAGAGCTTGGCCGGCGCTCTCATTGATGGCTTCAACTCCCCGGTAGCCGTTCACCCGACAGGCGATTCCGACCGCCACGGTGGGGGCGGCGTCGACCTCCATGACAGGAACGCCTCCGGCGATAGCCCGAGCCAACGGACCTCGGGCCTGTGGTTCGCAGGAGTACAGCCGGGGCAGGATTGAGATGACTCCGGCCCGCATCAGTTCGGTGAATCCGCGGTGGATGCCGTACAGCATTTCGCCGTAGCCTGTTGGCACGAAGACCGAGCCCGGGGCCCGACCGAGCTCGGCCACCAGTTCGTAGGCAATGGTCTTGTAGCCTTCGGGGCCATGAGGGTTGCCGGTGTGAGAGTCGGTCAGGTTGCTGACCGGGTGAAATCCAGTGGCGGTCTGGAGTTGGCGAAGCGCCGGCCATTTGAACGAGGTCGGCACCTTTACCACCGTTGCCCCATAGCCGTGCAGCCATGCCTCGCTGGCGGTGGCCAGCGACTCTGATGTCAAAGCGATACAGAACAAACCGGCCCGCGCCGCGTAGCCGGCAACCGAGATGGCGTGGTTGCCTGACGACGCCACCAGTACGCCTTCGGCCCCGCAGGCCTGGGCGGCGCTGACCGTACATAGGTTGAGCCGGTCCTTATGGCTGCCGGTGGGATTGGAACTCTCGGTCTTGATGTACAGCTCACCGTCGTATCCGGCCCATGAGGCCAATTGCTGGTCGGCTAGGAGTGGTGTGCCGCCCTCGCCCATCGATAGCCCTGGCGCAAGCGGGGGCAACAGCGCCTGCCATCGTTGCAGCCCGGCACCACTTGACTGATTGAAGAAGTCGGCCGGCAGCCGGTCGTAGTTGTACCGAATGCGCAAGGGGTACTGGACCGAATCGGTGGAGTCGACCGGACAGCCGTTGACCTGTGGCGGATACAGATCGAAGGTGGTGGCCGACGGGCCGAGTGATACCTGGCCGACGGCCAGCGACTCGGTAGCTGATGCCCACGATGCAATGTTGTCTGCCACCCTCCAATCAAACCACCGGCCTGTGACAGGCAGGTGGACGGGCAAGCCGTCTTGGCTCTTGTTGCCGCAAATCGTTTACCGTGGGCCCCATGAGTGGCAGTCAATCAGGCTCCCGGGCCACCGCCGGCGACTACACCGTCACCGAACGGTTTGAACGGTTCAGTCAGGTGGACGACGTGTTCTCCAGGTCCTCGTGGGACGAGACGATCAGAGACGAATCGACCGATCGGTTCTTCGCCACCTACCGCCGTCCGCTGGCCCAATGGCGCAAAGCCAACGGCTTCACCCAGAGAGACTACGCCGTCCGGAACGCCGCCTGGCACGTAGCCGACATCTTCGCCGAAATGTACGAGGACGACGACCGCCGAGACGGCTTCCTCAGCGACCTTTCGATGCTGCGGGATCCGGCCGCCGAGAAGGCCGACGTCGGCCAACCGGCTGATGCGGCGGCCGACGTGAAAGCGGTGGCCCGCACCTTCGGAGCCGATCTGGTTGGTGTCACCGAGGCTGATGAGCGCTGGCACTACACCGAGCGTTTCGCCGCCGGGGCGGGTGGCGGCGCGGCCAACGTCGACCTCGACGGCCTGGAATCGGTGATTGTCATTGGTCAAGCCATGGACCGTGACCTTATCCGAACCGCACCGTCCGCTCTGTCGGGCGCGGCGACCGGGCTTGGATATTCCCAGGACGCCCTGGTGCTGTTGGCCACCGCCCAGTACATCCGAAATCTTGGTTACCGGGCGGTGCCGTCCATGAACGACACCGCTCTGGCCATCCCCTATGCCCTGGCCGCCGGTCTGGGAGAGTACGGCCGCCACGGTATGGTCATCACCCCCGAACTGGGGCCTCGGCTTCGTCTGGGCAAGATCTTCACCGACATGCCGTTGGCCTCCGATGAGCCGAGACGGTTCGGCGTCACCGAGTTCTGTCGTGAATGCGACCGCTGCACTGTCGCCTGTCCGGCCAAGGCCATTCCGTCCGGTGAACCGAGCGAAGTAGTGCTCAACCGGTCCGGAATCAAAGGGGTGCGTAAATGGTCCGTGAACGGCGAAGCCTGCTTCTCCTATTGGTCGAAGATCAACTCCGATTGCGCCATCTGTGTTCGGGTCTGCCCGTT
>JAHDFR010000118.1:10959-14089 GCA_020628065.1 Acidimicrobiales bacterium | reverse complement strand
AGCACCCCGGTTTTCCCAATAATGACCAGCGGCAACTCGGCTGCCTCGGCCTGATCCAACGCCGCATTCAACGAGGCCACTGCCGCCTGGCCGACAGCGTTGACCGCGCCGTCGTCCCATCGGGCCACCACAGCGTACGGGGACTCGCCACCATCGTCGGTGGGGGAGGAAGCGGTCGAGATGTCGATCATTTGGGCAGCTCCAATTCGGTCACAGTTCCAGCTTATTTGGACGGCTAGCAACGTTCTGCGACATAGATTAGGGGTATGACAGCACCGGAGACCACTGGAGTGTTCGAGACCGGAGCGGGAGGGGTGGCCACATCGGATGGCCAGTACGCCGCTAGAGCGGAGGCGGCCGTCAAGGTCTACGGCTCCGGCGACACCGCCGTCCATGCCTTGCGGGGTGTGGACGTCGGATTCGAGCGGGGCAAGTTCACCGCCATCATGGGGCCGTCGGGCTCGGGCAAGTCGACTCTCATGCACTGCATGGCCGGCCTTGATCGCCTGTCCGGTGGCGAGACGTACATCGGCGACACTGCGGTGTCCACCCTCAACGACAAGCAGCTGACCATCCTCCGGCGGGAACGGGTCGGCTTCATTTTCCAGGCCTACAACCTGGTGCCCACCCTCACTGCCCGGGAGAACATCACCCTGCCGATGGATCTGGGTAAAGGCGGCGTCGACGATGACTGGGTCGAAGAGGTGATTAGTGCCGTCGGCCTTTCCGACCGTTCAACCCACCGACCCAACGAGCTGTCCGGTGGGCAGCAGCAACGAGTGGCGGTGGCTCGGGCCCTGGCCAGCCGACCGGAGATTGTGTTCGGTGACGAACCCACCGGCAACCTTGACTCGAAGACGTCGGCTGAGATCCTGGAGTTCATGAGCGAGGCGGTCGGTCAGCTCAACCAGACCATCGTTATGGTCACCCACGACCCACGGTCGGCCTCCTACGCCAATCGGGTGTTGTTCCTGGCCGACGGCAAGATCGTGCATGAGATCGACGACCCCACACCTGATCTGGTGTACGACACCATCCGGTCGCTGGGCGACGACGACTAGTTCGCTACGAGCGGGGAGACTCCATGTTTAAACTTGTTCGTCGCAGTATTGCCGCCAATCTCGGTCGGCTACTTCTTACCCTGCTGTCGGTGGTCCTCGGTGTGTCGGCTGTGTCTGGTTCATTCGTATTGGCCGACAGTCTACGATCGGTATTCGATCAGATTTCTGAAGACGCTCTAGCCGGCACTGACGCCCAGGTTCGCCCAATCCCGTCCGAGATCGCCGACGCCTTCAGCGCCGCCGCCGCTCCACAGTTCGACGAGTCCCTGGTTACCGACCTGGAGGCTCTTCCTGAGGTGGCCCGGGCCGAAGGTCAGGTGGCGGTATTTGAACGTATCTACACCCTCGACGACGACGGCGAGATCGTTCGCCCTCCCGGTCCGCCGGTATTCGCCAACTCGTTCGGCGGCGCTGAAGGGGTAGGCGGATTCAGGGTGGTCGAAGGTGAAGCCCCGGGCGACCAGCAGGTGGCCATCGACCAGACTCAGGCCACCCAGGGCGGCTTCGAGATCGGCGACACCATCGACGTGTCGCTGGCCACCGGAGAGATCGAGCAGTTCGAACTGTCGGGAATCATCGACTTCGGCGAAGGTGGCACCGGCGGTGCCTTCTTTATTCTGATGGATCTACCGACCATCCAGCGGGCCACCGACACCATCGGTTCGGTCAACTTTGTTGATCTGGGCGCAGCCGACGACGTCTCACCGGAGGAACTGGTTGCCGCCGTCACTCCCGCTCTGCCCGAGGGCCTTGAAGCCGTTCCCCAAGACGTGCTCATCGAGGAGAGCCAGGAGAACTTCGGTCAGATCATCGACTTCATCGGGTACGTGCTCCTCGGCTTCGCCCTGGTTATCTTGTTCGTCAGCATCTTCATCATCTACAACACCTTCGCCATCCTGGTCGGCCAGCGAACCCGGATGCTCGGCCTTCTGCGGTCCATTGGAGCCAGCGGCTCCCAGGTCCGCGGCATGGTGTTGATCGAGTCGGTGTTGATCGGATTGATCGCATCCATCACCGGTCTGTTCGGTGGCCTGGCCATCGCCTGGCTGCTGAAGGCGGCGTTCAACAGCTTTGGTAACGCCTTCCCTGACGGCCCGCTCCGCCTGGAGCCCCGAACCGTCATCATCGTGTTCGCCGTCGGCCTACTGGTCACCGTGATCTCGGCGCTCATCCCGGCCTTCCGGGCTGCTCGGGTTGCCCCGCTTGAAGCTGTACGGGGCGGAGGCATCAACGAGCGGTCGGCCACCTTCCGGGTCTTGGGCGGAGCGCTGGTATTGGCCATCGGCATGGTCCTGTTGTTCCTCGGCCTGTCGGGCCAGATCGAGTCGACGGCCAACATCTTCGTGGCCCTCGGTATCGGTGCCGCCATGATCTTCATCGGCGTGACCATGTTGAGTGCCCTGTTCGCCGGTGTGGTCGCCTCCATCCTGGGCCGCCCGGTCCAGGCGTTGAAAGGTACAACCGGCCGACTGGCTCGGGACAACGCCAGCCGCAACCCGCAGCGCACGTCGGCCACCGCTACCGCGTTGATGATCGGCCTGGCCCTCATCACCGGTGTGGCCGTGTTGGCCGCCTCCATCGTCGACAACTTCAACGAGGTGCTGGAGGACGCCTTCGGCGCAGACCTTATTGTGGCTCCGACCGGTCAGCCGCTTCCGTTCTCGGGCACGTTGGTTGACGAGCTTGATGCCCTGGACGAGGTTGACGTCATCAGTGGTTACAGCTTCCTTCAAATCGGGGTGGATGACGGGGGCGTCGACGCCCGGGCCTGGGATTCGGCGACCGGAACCACCATTTTCAACATGGGTTTGGCTGAAGGTTCGCTCGACCTGGGCACCGACGGGATCGCCCTGTTGGATGAGACAGCGGCCGAGAAGGGCCTTGGAGTCGGCGACTTCCTGACTGTCGAATTCTCTGATGGCGAACTGGCCGAACTCGAAATCAAAGGACTGTACGACAACTCGGCGGCGGTCGACGGTGTCTCCTACCTGGTCGACCGAGAGCTGGCCAACCAGCACATCGAAGGCGACGCGGTGGGCGCCATTGGCGTAACACTCACCGGGCAGCCG
>JAHDFR010000118.1:5645-10859 GCA_020628065.1 Acidimicrobiales bacterium | reverse complement strand
GAGATCGGCCTACTGCGGGCTGTGGGCACTACCCGACCTCAGCTACGTTCGACCATTCGTTGGGAAGCCGTGATCGTCAGCATCTTCGGGTCGATCCTCGGTGTGATCATGGGTGTAGCTCTCGGCTGGGCGGTGGTGACCGCCATCCCCGACGAGTTCCTGTCGTTCGTGTCGATCCCGTGGGCCCAGATCGTGATCTACCTGTTTGCCGGAGGCATTGTCGGCGTGATCGCCGCCATCTTCCCCGGCTTCCGGGCCGCAAACATGAACGTGCTCGACGCCATCGCCCATGAATAGGTCGCCGATCAGCTGAAGTTCGGTCGCTTGACGTGATTCTGTTCGGGTGGCGGGAGACGTTGCGTCGGCTACCGGCGTTGCTGTTCGGGTTGTACATTTTTGGTGCCGGCATCGCCGTGATGGTGGAAGCAGGCCTCGGCCTGGGGCCGTGGGATGTGTTCCACCAGGGCGTGTCTCGGCTCACAGGAATGACTATCGGCCGAATCATCAACATCACTGGTTTCGTGGTCTTACTGGGCTTCATTCCGTTGCGGGAGAAGCTCGGCCTGGGCACCATTTTGAACACCATCATCATCGGGGTGTCGGCTGATCTCACCTCCGATCTGCTGCCCACCCTTGAGTCAATGCCCATCAGGGTGCTGGCCATGGCCTCCGGCCCGGCGCTGATTGCCTTGGGCTCCGGCTTCTACATCGGAGCCGGGCTCGGTCCCGGTCCGAGGGACGGCATTATGACCGGCCTGGCCAAGCGGGGAATCGACGTCTGGAAGGCCCGGTTCGGCATCGAGTTTGTGGTGTTGCTGGCCGGTCTGGCCATGGGCGGCTCAATCGGTGTCGGCACCGTGTGGTTCACTCTTGGCATCGGCCCGATGGTGCAGTTCTTCCTCAAACGCCTCGCCATCGACCAGCGGTAGGAAATCTCTACCAACCGTTCAACGTTCAATCGACCTTGCCGACTGTGCTCGTAGTCCCGGCAGTTCATCGACGGGACACCGTCGAGTAGAGAACGGTCCAAGAAATGACACGCCGAATAGTACGACCCTTGGCAGTGATCCTCATTTTGCTGGCGTCCCTGGCAGCCGTGCCGTATTCGACAGCCGAGGCGCAGACCAGTCCTGAACTATCCATAACAAAGACGCACTCACCGGAACCGGCGATCGTCGGCGAAGAGCTGACCTACTCGTTGGTCGCCACCAACAGCGGCGCCGACGCCACGCCGGTCATCATCACCGACTATCTGCCCGACAACGTCACCTTTGTCTCCGCCACCATTTCCGGTGGCACCGGAACCTGCAGCCAGGCAGGCGGTATTGTCACCTGCACCATCGACGCCATGCTCACCGGCGACGTAGTTACCGTGGATATCGTCACCACGGTCGATGACGTGACCGGCAGTCAAACAGTGCCGCTCCCCACCGATCCGACCACCATCTATCCGGCGGGCAGCACCACCGGCCCGGTAGGTCGCACTACCGACTGGACCAGCGATGCGGCTACCGCGGCCGGCATCAACATCTCCGCCAGCGCATCAGACTTCATCGGCCCGTCCAGCTTCAGCTCAACTCCGACCGGAGCGATGGGCGCCCATGACGCCTACTCCGATCCGTACGCTCTGGGAGCGGTTCCCGGCGACGCCTCGTATCAGTTCCTGTTCTTGTGGGACAGCGCGGCCGAAGACGGTGTCAGCGCGGCTGGCACCGACGCCGGTTCGCTCATCTTGACCTACACCTTTTCCGAACCGGTAACCGATCCGGTTCTGCACATCGATCGCCTTGGTGGCAGCGGGATCGACGGGACAGTCGGCGGTTCCACCAACTCGGCCCTACTAACCCTTTTGGACGGGGTTACTCTCACCGAACTGAGCGGGACCGACGGATTTGCCACCACGGCCACCACTATCGAACGGTCCGAGGTTGCTATCCCGGCAGGCGGAGCAAGCGACACCGAATGCCAGCCCAATGGCTACGACGGCACCGCTTGTGGCACCGTCCAGATAAACGGCACTGTCAGCGCAGTTCGGTTCCTGATGGAAGCGGCCCCGGGCACGGTCGAAGGTGCAGGTGGCGACGGCATCGAAATGGTCTGGGACCTACAGCCCGTCTCCGACCTGTCGGTCACCAAAACCGCTGATGACATCATTCACCTGGGCGGCGACTCCTACCAGTACACGGTGACCGCCACCAACAACGGTCCCAACACCGACACCGGGGTCACACTGACCGAGACCCTTCCGGCCGGAGCGACACTGTCGTCTTCTTCCACCTCAACCGGCACGTTCGACGGAACCACCTGGACCATCGGCACGATGGCGCCCGGAACGTCGGAGACCCTCACACTGACCATGCAGATCCCGACCGGCACGGCCGAAACCATGCTGGACAACGTGGTCACGATCTCCGGCACAAACTCCGACCCCGACACCTCGAACAACACCGACAACGCACCGGTCTACACCTGTCCGGCCGGCACGTTCTCGAACCTGGCCGGAGTTTCCGGCGGTGTGGACGAAGCGACGATTACCAACAACTACGACCAATCCTGCACCACGGTGGGAGCGGCCATCACCTTCGCCAAGGTGTCCAACGGCGGCATCGACACGTTCACCTTCAGCGGCACCAATCTGGACGATCCGGCCGAAAGCCTCACCACGACCATCGCCGGTACGGCGACCGAGTCCGTCGCCCATACCGTGTCCGACCTGACCACCGACGTGGTGTTGAGCGAGACCCTGCCGGCCGGATGGAATGCGGCGTCGGTCACCTGTGTCGACGCCAACACCGCCATCTCCGGCAACGCCAGCGGGACGCTGGCCAGCTCAACCGGCTCTACCGACGTGACGGTGCCGGCTTCAGCTCTGATTCCCGGCGCCAACATCGTGTGCACGTTCGTCAACGACAAACAAGCCACCTTGACCGTGATAAAGAGCGGTGTCGGCGGAAGCGACCCGTTCGACTTCACCCTTGACGGCCCGACGTCAGGCAACATCGACAACTTCACCCTGACCCCGACACCTACCGACAGCTACACGATCAACAACGCATCTGTCAGCGAAACTCTCACCCTGACCGAATCGGGATCAAATTCGGCCAGCTACACGCTTTCGAGCGTGGCCTGCGTCGAGTCACCCACCAGTGCCTCGGGCAGCACCATCTCAACCAACCTCGTAAACGATCCGACCACCGCCGGAACAGTCACGCTCGACCTGGTGGTCGGTGCTGACGTCACCTGTACGTTCACCAACGTAAAGGATCCCCGCCTGGTCGTGACCAAGAGCACGGTGGGCGGCGATGAGACCTTCGACTTCACTGTGGCCTCCAGTGCGGCCGGCACCACTGTCGACGATCCGAGCCCGTCGTTGGCCACCACCTCCGGTTCCGCCACAATCAACACTGCCATCACCGGACTCAGCCCGACCGGGCCGACCAGCACCGACGCCACCATCACCGAAACCGACCCTACCCCCCTCGGCTACCAGCTAATCGACATCGCCTGTACCGACCTGGTGGCCGGAGGGGCGACCGGCACCACCGATGTGGCAACAGGCGAGGCGTCGTTGACCGGTCTGGAAGCCGGCGACGAAGTTGCCTGTGTGTACACCAACGTCCGCAAGCCAACAGTGACTATCGTCAAAGAGTCAACCGACGGCACCGATACCTTCAGCTTCACGACTACCAACCTCGACACCGCTTCGGCGGCCCTCGACACCGTCGCCGCCAACCCAACCTCGTCGGCCGCTCTCAACGTTGCGGACGTGACCAGTGACGTCACCATCACCGAGACGTTGTCCGGCGACTGGCAGCTGACATCGGCCATCTGTGTGAACCAGGCCGGCACCACAGTGTCAACCCTGTCGGGAACCACAGCAACCATCCCGGCCTCGGCCCTGGACGACGGCAGCGACATCACCTGTACGTTCTCCAACGCCCAGCCGGTCATCGACCTGGCCAAGTCGGGTGCCGCCATTGTCTCGGGCTCCGCTGCCGCCGGCACCTACACGGTGACCTACGACGTGACGGCATCCAATACCGGAATCGTCGGGGGCAGCTACGACATCACCGACACCCCGTCCGTACCGGCCGGCATGTCGGTTGACTCAGTCACGTTCAGCACCAGCGACGCCAACGCCACGACATCACCCACCAACGGCACAACCTCAGCCACCGTCACCGGTGAACCGATTGACGCCGCCAGTACCGAGACCTGGTTGGTCACGGTGGTCTACACGATCACCGATCCCACACTGGTGGTTGCCGGTACCGGTTCATGCGATGAGGCCGGCGGCACCGGCGGTTTCTCCAACACGATCACCGGTGACACCAACACGGCAAACAACACGACCTGCGTCGACATCCCCGCAGATCCGTCGGTGCTCACCACGAAGACGGCCCTCGATGTCAACGGCGGCGCCCTGGAATACGCCGCTGTTGACGACGTGATCAACTACCAAATCGAGCTGACCAACACCGGCAATGTCGACGTGTACTCACCCACTGTCACCGACCCGGACGCCGACACAATTGTGTATGCATCAGGCGACGACGGTGACGGTGTATTGAACGTAGGTGAGACCTGGGTTTACACCGCCACCCACGTCGTAACTCAGGCCGACCTCGACGCAGGCTCCTTCACCAACATCGCCACCGGTGGCGGTTCGGCCGACACTGACGGCAACGGCGCCGGCGACACCGCCATCAGCGACACCGGCTCCGACACGGTCCCCGCCGTGCAGGACCCGGCCATCGAACTCACCAAAACCGCAGGCACCCTCACCGACACCAACACCGACGGCACCATCGGCGGCGTAGGCGACGACATCACCTACACCTTCACCGTCACCAACACCGGCAACGTCACCGTCACCAACATCACCCTCACCGACCCCGACGCCACCATCACCGGCGGACCCATCGCCAGCCTCACCCCCGGCGACACCGACACCACAACCTTCACCGCCACCCACACCATCACCCAAGACGACATCAACACCGGCTCCTTCACCAACACCGCCACCGCCGAAGGACTCGACCCCAACGGCGACCCCGTCGAAGACACCTCCGACGACCCAACCAACCCCACCAACACCGACCCCAACACCGACGGCGAACCCGACGACCCAACCACCGTCACCCTCACCCAAACCCCCACCATCGAACTCACCAAAACCGCAGGCACCCTCACCGACACCAACACCGACGGCAC
>JAHDFR010000118.1:0-5545 GCA_020628065.1 Acidimicrobiales bacterium | reverse complement strand
CCGACGACCCAACCACCGTCACCCTCACCCAAACCCCCACCATCGAACTCACCAAGGTCGCCACTCCCCAGACCTACTCGGCAATCGACGACGTCATCACCTACACCTACACGGTCATCAACACCGGCAACGTCACGTTGAGTGGGCCATGGTCGATCGCCGACGACGTAATCCCCACAGCTGACATCGACTGCTCCGCCGCACCGGCCACGCTGGACCCCGGTGCACAGTTCGAATGTACGGCGACCTACAGCATCACGCAGGCCGGTATCGACAACGGAACGGTCGACAACACCGCCACCGCCGAAGGACTCGACCCCAACGGCGATTCTGTAGTCTCGCCGGCCGTGGTCGAGACGGTGACAGCCGTACTGTCCGCCGACATGTCAATCACCAAAGTGGTGACCGACGGCTCCACCACCCACATTCCCGGCGATCAGATCACCTACACCTTGACCGTTACCAACCTCGGACCGTCACAAACCACAACCACGACCGTCACCGACACTCTTCCAGTGGACACGACGTTCGTGTCAGCGACACCGGACGCCGGGAGCTGTTCCGAGACCACCGGCGTGGTCACCTGTGACCTGGGCGCCATGGCATCGGGTGACACGGTAACCACCGCCGTGACTGTGGCAGTCGACCCGTCATCCACCGCCACCATCGAGAACACTGCGAGTGTTTCGTCCGATCTACCGGACCCCGAACCGGCGAACGACTCGGCCACCGTTTCAACCACGCCGGTACCAACCGCAGACCTGCGAACCGAAAAGACCGGCCCGGCCAACTACGTTCCCGGTGAGCCCATCACCTACACGGTCACCGTTACCAACGACGGACCTTCGACCGCACTGGACGTCGAAACGACCGACGTGCTCCCGGCCGGGGTCACCTACGACCCGGTCGCCAGCAGCAGCGACTGCTCCGAGACCGCCGGCACCGTCACCTGCACCCCGGTCGACCTGGCTGTCGGCGAACAGGTGAGCTACACAATCGTCGTTGACACCACAGCCGACATGGCTGCTGACCTGACCAACACGGCCACCGCCCAATCAACCACGTTTGATCCCGACAACACCAACAACACTGCTGACACCACCGCCTCCGCGGCACCCGAAGCCAACCTGGTGGTGGCCAAGACCGGTCCGGTCGGACCGATCCAGGCCGGGACACAGGTCACCTACACCATCACAGTGAGCAACGACGGGCCCTCGGACGCCACAACCGTTGAGGCCAGTGATCCCCTGCCTGCCGGCACAACATTCGTGAGCGCCTCGGTGACCGGCGGCGATGCCACAGAAACCTGTGACGGGACAATCCTGTGTCAACTCGGCACCATCGCCGCCGGGGCGACCGAAACCATCACCGTGGTGCTCGACGTCAACCCCGACTTCACCGGCGACTTGACCAACACCGTGACCGCCTCCACCGACACGCCAGGCGACGATCCTATCGACAACACCGGCAGCCACACCGTGACCGTGGTGGAAGCCAGCGATGTCACCATCACCAAAATCGACTCGGTTGACCCCGTGGTGGCAGGCCAGAACCTCACCTACACCGTGGCCGTCGACAACGCCGGGCCCTCCCAGGCAACTTCGGTGGAGATCACCGACACACTGCCGCCGGAAGTCACCTTCGTTGACGCCCCCGGATGCACCTACGACGAACCGTCACATACCGTGACCTGTGACGTCGGTACCCTCGCCGCACTGGGATCGGCGTCGTTCGACATCACCGTGACGGTCAACGCCGACACCGTGTCCGGAACCACCCTCAGCAACACCGCCAACGTCAACGCACCATCCGACACCAACACCGGCGACAACAGCGCAACCGAATTGACCGATGTCGTCCGTCAGGCCGACGTGACCCTGACCAAGACCTCGTCCCCCAACCCGTTCGTACCCGGGCAACCGGTGACCTACACCGTCCTGGTCACCAACGCCGGTCCGTCCGACGCCGATAATGTTCAGGTCAGCGACGACCTTCCCGCCGACTTCATCTTCAGCTCGGTCACCCCGGCGGAGTGCGGCGAGGCAACGGGAACCGTGAGCTGCTCGCTGGGCACACTGGCCGCCGGCGACTCAGTGCAGATCACCATCGTCGGTATGGCCGACCCGTCGGCCACCGAATTGACCAACACCGCAACGGCGACCACCGACACCCCAGACCCGGACCTCACCAACAACGAGGCCACCGACGTGAACACCGGTGACCCGCAGGCCGACCTCGAAGTCACCAAGTTGGATTCGGTTGATCCCGTCATCGCCGGCACCGCTTTGACCTACACCATTTCGGTCACCAACAACGGGCCATCGGACGCATCAGATGTCTCCGTGGCCGACTCGCTGCCGGCCGGTTTCGTCATCGACTCCGTTGACCGAACCCAATGCGATCTGACCGTCGACTGCACGTTCGGAGTGATTGCGGCAGGCGGCACCGAGGTCATCGTCATCACCGGATCGGTTGATCCTGCGACCACCGACACCGGCGATCCGCTGGCGCCCGAACTGGCCAACGTTGTGACCGTAACCTCGGCAACCACCGACCCCGATCCGACCAACAACAACGCCACCGAAACCACCGACGTAGTCGAGTCGGCCGATGTCGTGCTGACCAAGACCGGCGAAGGAACAACCGTCACCCCTGGTGAGCAGATGACGTTCACCATCGACGTAACCAACCTCGGACCGTCAGTGGCCGACAACGTGGTGGTAACCGACTCACTGCCGGCAGGCCTGACCGTCAGCTCGCTCTCCTCCACCATAGGTTCATGTAGCGACACCGGCGGCACCATTACCTGCGACCTCGGAACCATGACCGTCGCTGCTGACGCCACGATCACCGTGGTGGTTGATGTCGCCTCCGACTTCGTCGGCGACATCGTCAACGAAGCCTCCGTCACATCCGACACCCCGGACCCCAACCCGGCCAACAACACCGACGATTCCCAGGATCCGACGGTGGCCAGCGCCGACCTGGGCATAACCAAGACCGACCTGGCTGATCCCGTACAGGCCGGCAACTCGTTCAGCTACCAGCTGACGGTGATCAACAACGGGTCATCCGACGCCCAGGGTGTGACCATCACCGATGTACTGCCGGCCGAAACATCCTTCGTGTCCTACGCTGTGGTGGCCGGCTCGCCGACGTGTGACCACGACGGCTCGGCTTCCGGCGGCACGTTTAGCTGTGATCCGATGACCGTCGCCGCCGGTGACGTCGTCACCGTCGAGGTCACCGTCACCGTTGATTCCGCTACCGCCGACGCAACCGTCATCAACAACACCGCTTCGGTTAGTGCCACCACCGACGACCCGACTCCGGGCAACAACAGTGCTACCGAACCGACCACCATCGAAACCTCGGCTGGATGTGGGCGTCACCAAGGTCGCAGGCATCGATCCGGTGACCCCGGGCGAAACCATCACGTACACCATCACGGCGCGCAACGACGGCCCGTCGGACGCCCTCAACGTGGTTGTTTCCGATCCGCTGCCGACCGGTCTCACCGTCAGCTCGATCACCGGCGCCACCTGCGACCCGGCCGGCATCACCTGCTCGCTGGGAACGCTGGTCCCGGGCGAAGAAGTCGTCATCGAAGTGGTGGCCGACATTGACCCCTCGGTGACCACCACGCTGTCAAACACTGCCACCATCAGCACGGACACAACCGACCCGAACCCAACCAACGACGAGTCAACAGACCTGACCGCAGTTGACCCACAGGCCGATCTGTCGTTGACCAAGACCGGCCCCACCTCCGCGGTGGCCGGTGAGGAATTCGTGTACACCGTGGTCGTGCAGAACCCCGGCCCGTCCGACGCTCTCGATGTAACGGTTGCCGACACGCTGCCGGCCGGCATCACCCTGGTGAGTGCCACAATCACCACCGGCACCGGTACCTGCACCGACACCACCTGCACCTTCGCCTCCATACCGGCCGGCGGGACGGCCATCATCGAGTACCTCGTGTTGGCCGACACGGCACTGGTTGAAGGCGAGCTGTTGGTCAACACGGCGACGGTGTCGTCCACCACCCAGGACCCCGACCCGACCAACAACTCCGACGACCATCCGGTGACCGTCGACCAGTTGGCCGACCTGCGGGCGGAGAAGGCGGTTGACCCCAGTCCCATCGTTCCCGGCGAGCCGGTCAACTACACCATCACGGTGACCAACGACGGCCCGTCCACCGCCGATGCGGTAACACTGTCCGACCCCGCCCCGGCCGGCTTGACGCCAACCTCGGCAACCACAACAGCCGGCAGCTGCACATTCGACGCCACCACGGTTGACTGCACCTTTGGTGACCTCACCAGTGGCGAGTCGGAGACCGTCGAGATAACCGCCGATGTCGCCTCCGACATACTTGGTGACGTGTCCAACGTGGCCACCGTTACCTCGCCAACCGACGACCCCGATCCGCTCAACAATGAGGCCGTGGCGGTCGCTCCGACCTCCCCCACCGCTGATCTGGCGGTAACCAAGTTGGCCGACCCGACGCCGGTGACGGCCGGCGAGACCGTGGTCTACACCGTCGAGTTGACCAACTTCGGCCCGTCGACCGCTCTCGACGTGGAACTGGCCGACGCTCTTCCGGCCGAGTTGCAGTACGTGTCACACACGGACTCGCTAAATAGCTCGCTCAGTGACCCGCTCGGCGTGTGCTCCTATGAAGACGCAGCCGCCACGGTTCGCTGTCCAGTCGGGTCCCTAAGCCCGGGTGACACCGTGACGGTCACCATCACCGCAACCGTCCTGGCCTCGGTGCTGGACGGCACAACCGTAACCAACACCGCCGGGGTAACGTCGAGCACGCCGGACGGCGACCTGACCAACAACAGCGACGATGCACTGGTCGACGTGGTCACCGAGGCCGACCTGTCCATGGCCAAGACGCTGGCCAGTGCCGCTCTGATCCCCGGTACCACCGCCCAGTACGAACTCGTCGTCAGCAACGCCGGGCCGTCCGACGCCCAACAGGTCACCGTTACCGACACCGTGCCGGCCGGCCTGACTGTGGTTGGTGCACTGGCCTCGTCCGGTGACTGCCTCCACGACGGCACCACCGTGACCTGCGAATCGGTCACCGTACCGGCCGGCGGAACCGTGACCATCACCGTCGATGTGTCAGTGGCCGCAGGTTTGGTGGGAGACGTGGAAAACACGGCCGACGTCAGCTCAATCACACCCGACCCGGACCTCACCAACAACATCGACTCGACCATCGACCCGACGGCACCGATCGCTGATCTGGCGACCACCAAGACCACGCTAACCGAGGTCGTGGTGGCCGGAGAGACGCTTGAGTACCTCATCGAGGTGACCAACAACGGGCCGTCGGATGCGGTCGCCGTTGTGCTCAGCGACGTATTGCCCGAGGGTCTTGTCGGTACCCAGGTGACGACCAGTCAGGGAACCTGCGTGGTGACAGCCGCATCCGTCAGCCCCGAAATCGACGAGATCACTTGTGATCTCGGCACAATCGGTGCTGGCCAGACCGTGACCATCGCCGTCCAGGGCACGGTGGCTCAGG
>JAHDFR010000117.1:2007-14136 GCA_020628065.1 Acidimicrobiales bacterium | reverse complement strand
CGGCACGATGGGCCATTGCCGGACAGGTGGTGAATCCTCCTGCGGCCCAGTGGGATCAGCTGGGGCAGATCTTTACCGATGGAAGGTGGCCCACGACGGCGTTCGTTTTGTTCTGCCTTGCTCTCGGTTCGGTGGCAGGCATCGCTGCCTTCGCCGTCTACCTGGTCATTGCTCAGATGTTCAAGATGAACCTGAACGAACTGTTTGCCGGCTTGCGCAGCCGTCATTACAAGCAATTTCTGCGAATTCACGTCACCGACGAGAAACTGGCCGTCCACGCCATCGGATTCGCCCGCGTGCCTCGACGGCGGCTCAAGTGGGTTGACGGTGCTCCCCGGGTGACCGCATCGACGGCGTCGCCCGAGTTGGTAGGTGCCTTCACCGTTCCGGCCGACCCCAATCGGCGGGAGACGCTCGGCGACGCCGATGACCCCAATGTCGACGTTCGTGTTGATGCGTCGTCCGAGCTGGTTTGACCGGCTTGATCGAGCCGGTAGTCTTATGTGTCGCCCCAGTTTGGGTGACCGTTGTGGCTGCGGCCGTCCGGCCCCGCAACGGTACTTTCGGACGTAGCAGGTAATCCCGTGGCTGTTCCCAAGAAGAAGAAGTCTAAGTCGAAGACCCGCAGCCGTCGTGCTGCCGCCTGGAAGCTGTCGGCTCCGGCGAAGAGCACCTGTGAGCGTTGCGGAGCCACCAAGCTTCCGCATCGGGTCTGCGGGTCCTGTGGTTGGTACAAGGGTCGTCAGGCCGTCGAGGTCGCTGCCGAATAGGCTCGATCGGCGAGCAGGCTCGTGATTCGTCCCACACGAACCCAGTACAACCGCCGCCCAGACTCTCACCGCACGTCAGGTGCACGACTAGCCGTAACGTCGTACGTCGGCGTACGTGTCGGGCCAGGTGCCCGGTTAGGTGTCGGGCCGGGTGCCCGGTTAGGTGTAAGGCATGGCTGAACAGCCACTGCCGGTTGCCGTTGACGCCATGGGCGGCGACGACGCCCCCGCCACCATTATCGAAGGTGCCCAATTGGCGGTGGAGCGCTTTGGCGTTGACGTGATTCTTGTCGGCCGATCCGAAGAGATCGGCGACACCGGGTCCATCCCCGTCTTCGAAGCCAGTGAGGTTGTCGAGATGGGCGCCGAGCCCGCTTCGGCCGTTCGCCGCATGAAGGATTCGTCCATCGTTCGAGCAGCCGAGTTGGTTCGTGATGGTAAGGCATCCGCGTTGCTCAGTGCCGGGAACACCGGGGCCGCTATGGCGGCGTCGCTGCTTCGGCTGGGGAGAATCAAAGGCGTGTCCCGCCCGGCAATCGCCGTCCCGTTTCCGGTGCTCAACAGTACGCCGACGACCCTTTTGGACTGTGGGGCCAACGCCGACTGTCAACCCGAGTGGCTGGTGCAGTTCGCCCAGTTGGGTACTGCGTATGCCCGCCGTCGGTTTGATCTACCGAAGCCGAGGGTGGGAATTCTGACCATTGGCGAAGAAGCGGGTAAAGGCAACACCATGGTCAAGGCCGCCTGTGAGCTTCTCGAACAGGGCTCGTGGGCCGAGAGCTGCGGGGCTGACTATGTCGGCAACGTTGAGGGTCGGGATGTGATGATGGGGATAGCCGACGTCATCGTCTGTGATGGTTTCACCGGCAACATCGTTCTCAAGTCCCTTGAAGGGCTCTTCGATATCTTCCGTCCCACAGTGGAACAGACCGTGGCCACCGCTGCCAGGGAGTCTGAGGCGGGTGGCAATTCGGGTGTCCTCGATGTCATGAACAGCCACATCGACCCCATGTTCGAGTTCTTCTCGCCGTACAACACCGGGGCCGCCATGTTGCTCGGTACGAAGGGCGTTAGCGTCATTTCCCACGGATCGTCTTCGCCGGAAACCATCAGCAACGCCATAAGAACCGCCGCCGGATTCGCCGCCGATGGGCTGGTGACCGAGCTGGCCGCCGCCGTACAGGGCGCACAGTAGGCCTACAGGCCGTCGTTTTGCCGGTTCCAGCGGCTAATGTAGGGCTCATCTAACTGCAAAAGCGATGCGAGTCAGTGCTCTGAGCGCTGGGCTTTACCTCTTTTCGGGTGTTGGAGGCGAAATATCTCGCTGTTTCGACGCCGAGTCCGCCATAAAGGGCGGCTGTCGGAGGCTCACGCGCCAGGCGAGCGATGCCGGACGGTGTTCTGGTTCGTGACCTGACAAGTATCGAACCGTCCTACCTCAAGAAGTTTTACACTATGCCAGCTGAGACCCACATGGAGCAGCCCCCGATGACCCGTACTGAGATTTTTGAGCTCATTCGTGACCGGTTGGCTGACATTTTGGAGATGGAGCCGGACCAGATACGCGAGGGCGACTCGTTCGCCGATGACCTGGAAGCGGACTCGCTGGCTCTAATCGAGCTGGTGGAAGCCCTCGAAGAAGAGCTGTCGGAGCGGACCGTTGGTTTCCGCATCGAAGACGAAGACCTGCAGGACCTGAAGAGCGTCCGTGATGCCGTCGACTATGTCGAGGCGAGAGTGGGTTCGAGCTCCTGAGCGAAGAGGCACTGCTCGGTTTTCAGGACAACCTCGGTCATAGATTCGACGATCGGGGCCTGCTGGAGTGTGCGCTTACACACCGAAGCTACTGCGCTGAAAATCTGGAAGCGGTGTCAAACGAGCGCCTGGAGTTTCTCGGCGATTCGGTCCTCGGCCTGGTTGTCACCAACCACATCTACCGGCGGTATCCCGATCTGCCTGAAGGGCAGCTGGCCAAGCTTCGGGCTTCGGTCGTCAATACCGGTTCCCTGGCCCGACTGGCGCGGGAGATCGGTCTCGGACCGACACTACGGCTGGGTAAGGGTGAAGACCAGTCGGGCGGACGGGACAAAGAGTCCATTCTGGCCGACTCGCTTGAGGCGATCCTCGGTGCGGTCTACGTCGACGCCGGCTGGGATGCCGCCGCCCGAGTGATTCTCGACCGGATGTCCGCCGTCATTGTCGAGGCGGCTGAAGAACCCGGCGGGCGTGACTTCAAGACCCAGCTGCAGGAGCTGACGGCTCGGCTGGCTCTGGGAACACCTATCTACGAGATTTCCGGGTCAGGCCCGGACCATGACAAACGTTTCACCGCCATCACCATTGTTGATGGCATTCCGCGCGGTCGGGGTGCGGGGACGTCCAAGAAAAGGGCCGAGCAGGTGGCGGCCAGATCGGCATACGCCGCAATGTTGGCCTTGTCGGATGAGGAGCAATCGTGACACAGCTGGAACTACCCGAGATTGAAACCCTCCGGCGCGACGCCGAGCGTGAATTCGTCGGCCGTAAGGTCAAGGGGTGCGACGTGTCGGTCCTCAAGACCTTCCCCGGTCTCAAGACCAAAGCCGAACTTGGCAAAGCGCTTACCGGAGCGAAGGTCGAGCAGGTGTATCGCCATGGCCTCATCATCGTCTTCGGGTTTGACAACGAGACGAGCTTGTTGATCACCCTTGGCGAGAACGGACGGCTGGAGAAGAAGACCGGGAAGGACAAAGCGTCCGACGACTTGGTCGGAGCCATCAACTTCACCCAGGGTGGCAACCTCCACATCATCGACAAGAAGGGCTCCAGCTCGGTTGTCCTCGTCACCGATGAGGAGCTGGAAGAGACCTTGCCCGATGCCAGTACTGTCGGTCTTGATCTTCTCAACGAGCCCCTGTCGTGGGTTGACTTCGGGCGCCTCATGCATGCCGAGGACACTCCGCTGCGGCTCCTGCTCATCGACCCGATGGTCTTTGTCGGTATCGGTGAGATCTACGCCAACGAGATTCTCTTCGATTCCGGGCTTCGCCACGACCGGGCCAGCGCCGGGCTGTCAACTCAGGAAGTTCGACGCCTGTACCGCTCGGTAGTAGGCATCTTGCACGATGCCATCAAGTACCGGGGCACGTCCTTGGAAGACCGGCCGTTTGCCGATCTGAGCGGCGCTCCAGGGGAGTACGGAGACCACCTGGCGGTGTACGGAAAGGCGGGCGAACCCAGTCCGCGTAGCCGGGAGCCGATCAAGAAAACCAGCTTTAAGCATCAGGTCGTCTTCTACTGCACTACACAGGTGTAATCTGGGGGTTTGTGCGCCTCTGGGCGGACGTACGATTCTGCCGCCGAGATCGGCCGGTAATGGTGTTGCCAGTAGTGGTGTGACGAGTAGTGGTGTGAACCTGTGTTTCTAAAGGCGCTGACCATTAAGGGTTTCAAGTCGTTTGCCGATTCGGCGGAACTTCAACTTGAACCCGGCATTACGGTCGTCGTCGGCCCCAATGGAAGCGGCAAGTCAAACGTCGTTGACGCTATGGCCTGGGTTCTCGGGGCGCAGGCTCCCTCCGCCGTTCGCTCGCAGAAGATGGAAGACGTGATCTTCGCCGGAACCGCGGCCCGAAAAGCCCTGGGGCGGGCCGAAGTCTCGTTGACGATTGATAACAACGACGGCGTTCTCCCCATTGAGTACAGCGAGGTGATGATCACCCGCACCCTGTTCCGGAGCGGGGAGTCGGACTATGCCATCAACGGCACGTCGTGTCGACTGCTTGACATCCAGGAACTTCTGTCGGACTCCGGTGTGGGTCGGCAACAGCACATCATCGTCTCGCAGGGCCAAATCGACGCTGTACTCAACTCCCGGCCGGAGGAGCGGCGGGGCATCATCGAGGAAGCAGCCGGCGTCTTGAAGTATCGCAAGCGCCGGGAGCGAGCCGAGCGACGGCTGGAGGCGGCCGGCGAAAACTTGTCGCGGCTGCAAGATCTGCTGCGAGAGGTCCGACGGCAGATCAAGCCGCTTGAGCGTCAAGCCGATGCCGCTCGCCGCCATGGTGAGCTGGTAACCGAGCTTGGAGCGCTGAAGGTACACCTTGCCGGTCGGGAGCTCAAGGCACTCACCGGCCGGTTGGAGACCGGCCGCCGTGACCTCAGCACCATCGGTGACCGAGAGCAGGAGCTGACGGCCAAGCTGGCCTCGCTTGACGCCGTGGTGTTGCAGGGTGAAGCAGAGTTGTCAGCTCTGGGAACGTCCGATGTCGGCGACCTGCTGAGCCGGACTCGAAGCATCGCCGAGCGGGTTCGCGGTCAGCGCAATGTTGTAGCTGAACGCCTGGCCCGGCTTGAAAGCGAGCTGCAGGCGGCCGTGGACGACGGCCTGGTGGCCAACCTCGAAGCAGAATCGGCTCGCATCGAACGGGAGTTGCGCCAGGCCTCGGTCGAGCTGGACGACATGAAGCCCGACTTCGACATACTGGCTGAGCTTGAGTCAAGCCTCACCACCGAGCAGTTGACGTTTGACACCGAATGGGGTGATTCCGTCGGCCCCGGCCCCAACCGCGGCGCTGAAATTCGGGCTCGGCTTGACGCTCTCGAACAGGCCGAGCAGCGCAGCCAACAGGAGTTGGCTCGCTTCGACTCCCGCATCAGTGACCTCGATCAGCGACGCCAGCGGGCGATTGTGCTGCGTGATGACGCCCAAGAGGCCATCGACCGGTACGAAGCAGACAAGGAGAGCTCCGAGCAAGCCCTGGTCGACATTCAAAGCCGTTTCCGCAGCGCGTCAGATGAGCTTGACCGGTTGCGTGGCAGCCATCAGGCGGCTTCGGCTGCCCACACCCGAAGCCAGGCCCGTATCGAAGCCTTGGAACATGCCCTCGATGCTGCCCGAAGCCGAGCCGGGGCCGATGTGCTGCGGTCGGTCGATGGTGTTCTTGGAACACTGCTGGACCTGGTGGAGGTCGACGCCGGTTTTGAGCTGGCGGCCGAAGCGGCCATGGGGGACGCACTGCTGAATGTAGTGGTCGACAATCCCGCAACTGGCCGTCAGGCGCTTGCCGTGTTGGCCGAACAGGACCTGGCCGGCGGCGTTCTTGCCCTTGGCGGGGCCGATGCCGGGCCGGTGAACGTCTCTCGGCCTTCCGTTGGGGAATCTCTGCGTTCCAAGATGCGGGCCCAAGGCCACGACATCAATCGTGTCGGCGCCGTTGACCGGCTGCTTGATGTGCTGGTGCCGCCATCGGTAGTGGTCATCGATTCTTGGAACAATCATCTGGATGCCATCGTCGCTCAGCCGGAAGCGGTCTTTGTTACTCCTGACGGCGACCGCTTCTCGGGACGAGGTTGGCGGCTACGTCAAGCTTCGTCCGGGGCAACCGGTGCCGCTCTGGAGGCGGCTCGGACTCAAGATGAGCAAGCATCAGCCGAGCTGGCGGCGGCGGTGGAAGGTCAGTCCCTGGGCCAGCAAGCGTTCGACCAGCTGGAGTCCGAGAGAACAGCGGCCGAGCAGAGGGTGCAGACCGAGCGGGCCGATGTTGAACGTCAAGTGGCCAACCGGGAACAGGCCAATGCCCAAATCGAACAGATCGAGCGTGATCGCCAAGAACTGCTTCGTCAGCGGAGTGAGGTGGCCGAACGTCGTCAACAGGACGGTTCGGAGGTCGCAGCCCTTACCCGGGAGCTCCCGGCAGTCGAGAACGAGGAGGCTGAGCATCAGCGCCGGACCGAAGCGTTGGCTCTGTCAAGGACGTCGCTGGAGGAACGTACCCGCGATGTCGCCACTCGCCGAACGGAACTGGAAGTTCGGACTGCCGCCATCGAAGAGCGCAGGGATCTGCTGGTTACGCGGCGATCGGAGACCGAGTCCCGGCTTGTGCGTCTGGTCCGTGAGCGTGAGCAGGCGCGAAGTCGGCGGGTGCGGATAGAGCAGGCAATTGGCGTGGTCAACGATCTCGACGCCGCTCTTACCTCGCATCAACGCACTCTGGCCCGTTGGATTGACGCGTTGACTGTCGAGCAGCGAGCCCAGTCCGAGGCCGCCCGCAAGATCTCGGCTGAGTTGAGCACCCATAGGGGTGATCGGTCATCGGCCGAGAAGGAAGTCGCTCAGCTCCGTGAGCGTCGTGGCCGCCTTGAGCTGGATGAGACCGAGTTTCGAGTGAAGCTCGAGGCCCTTACCGAGGCTCTACGCCGAGAACTTGATGTCGACCCTGATGTGGCCATGACGGCGGCATGTCCCGAGATTGTCGGTGGGGCCACACCGGAGGCCCGTGTCCGGGACCTGGAACGGGAACTGAAGATCATGGGCCCGATTAACCCGCTGGCCCTCGAAGAGTTCGAAGAACTGAAGGAGCGTCACGAGTTCCTGGACGGCCAGATCAACGACGTGAAGACCACCCGACGAGATCTTCACCGATTGATTCGTTCCATCGATGAAGAGATCGTAGGTGTGTTCTCCGCCGCCTTTGCCGACGTGTCGTCCAACTTCACCGAATTGTTCTCCACTCTCTTCCCGGGTGGTCGGGGTGGTCTCAAGCTCACAAACGTCGACGACGTTTTGAATTGCGGCATCGAGATTGAAGCCAAGCCCTCCGGCAAGAACGTCAAGAAGTTGTCGTTGCTGTCCGGTGGCGAGAGATCGCTGGTGGCGCTGGCCTTTCTGTTCGCCGTCTTCCGCAGCCGACCCTCCCCGTTTTATGTGATGGATGAGGTTGAGGCGGCCTTGGACGATATGAACCTGTCTCGATTCCTGGCTTTGGTTGAGGAGTTCCGGAAGGAAGCCCAGCTGATCATCGTCAGCCACCAGAAGCGCACGATGGAGGCGGCTGACGTTCTTTACGGTGTCAGCATGAAGCCCGGTGGCTCGTCGAAGGTGGTCACCGAGAAAGCTGAAAAGGTCCTGGGTTGAAACGGGCCGAAAGTCGAACCGGTTAGCGGCTAGGGCAATCGACTGAACCAGGCCAGGCTGAGGGCTCCGGACAGCACCATCAACGCCAAGGCGGCGGCGGCGAACCAGTCGGTGATCTCCCGATCAACCAGTTCGTAGCCGACGGCTGATCCGATGTTGTCGTAAACCTCTTCCAACTCATCAAGCGATGAGGCGGTGAAGAACGCCCCGCCGGTGTCGTCGGCGATCTGGCGGAGATTGTTCTCCTCGACCGGGACCGGGGTTCGCTGTTGCTCCACCTGTGGGGTCTGCGGATCGTCCAGTACAACAAAGCCGTCGGACGTTCCGAACGCAATGGTTGATACCGGCACTTCGGCTTGACGGGCGGCGGTCACCGCCGATGCGTCGGGGCGTCCGACGGTGGTCTTGCCGTCAGACAGAAGAACGATCCGAGCTGGGGGTGGCTCGCCGGTTTCATCCGGAGGCGCGTTTCGGAGCGCTTCCAGCGAGGTGAAGATGGCCTCACCGATCGCAGTCGACTCGGCCAGCTGGAGGTTGTTGATAGCGTTGCGAGCCGGCAACCGCTCCACGGTGGGGGAGACCAGAACCGAAGCCGTTCCGGCGAAGGAAACGATGCCGACGTTGAGCGTCGGAGGTAACTCGTCGATGAATCGTATGGCCGCCTGTTGAGCGGCATTGATCCGATCAGGTTCGACATCGGCAGCCTGCATGGAAAGCGACACGTCGATGGCCACGATGACCGTGGCCCGCTCGCGGGGCACTCTGACCTCACGGGCCGGTTGGGCAACGGCTGCGGTCAGAAGCGTAAGTGCAGCGATGAACAGCAGCGGAGGGGCGTGGCGTCGCCAGCCCGGCCCGGCATCTGCGATCGAGTCGAACAGTTCCGAGGAGCTGAAACGCAGCGCGTATCGCTTTCGTCGACGCTGCACGACGACGTAGGCGACCAACGCGGCGACCACCAACAGGAGCAGAGCCAGTCGGCCCGGGGACAGAAAAGTCATCGGCGGGCTCCGTTGCGAATTCTCAGCCTGCGTTCAACCACAAAAGACACCAGGTCGTTCAACCACGGCCGATCAGTGGAGAGATGTAGGTGATCGATGCCGGCTTGGCGAAAAAAGCTCTCAATGCGCTCCTGGCGCTCTGAGGCAACCCGGGCGAACGCATCCCGAGTGGACGACTTGGAGGTGTTTATCTCTCTGATTTGTCCAGTGGCCGGATCCGAGAGGGCGACGATCCCAAGATCAGGGATGGTGAAGTCCCGTGGATCGCTTATCTGCACGGCCAGCATGTCATGCCGTCGAGCGGCAATGGACAGCTCATGCTCCCAACCCGGTTTAACTTGAAAGTCTGAAATGACGGCCAGTAAACCCCGACGCCGGGCCAAAGTGGCAATCTGCCCGGTGGCCCGTGCCAGGTCACAGGGACCGGACTGCTCGGGTCTGGGGTGGTCGGCGATGTCGTGGAGAATGCGCAACAGGTGCCGCCGCGACCCTCGGGCCGGAACCATTCTCACCTCGTTGCCGGTGACCAGCCCGGCGCCCAGACGGTTGCCGTCGCGGGCGGTTAGAAAACCCATGGCGGCGGCGGCGGCCAGCGCAACGGTTTGCTTCTCCGTCGCCGCGGTCCCGAAGTACATTCGAGACGACTGGTCCACCACCAGCCAGGTTTGGAGCTCTCGCTCAGCGATCGTTTGGCGAATGTAGGGCTGTTTCAGTCGGGCGGTCACGTTCCAATCGATTCGGCGGACGTCGTCGCCCGGCTCGTATCTCCTGGTTTCGCCCAGCTCGGTGCCATGCCCGGGAACCAGGCCCCGATGGTCACCGTGCAGGAGCCCGTCCAGGCGTCGAGTGACATCCAGTTCGAGCCTGCGGAGCAGCTCGCGGGTCGAAGCCGAGGCGATGTCGTCAACGCCTGAGTCGGGGGACAGGCCGGTGTCGGCATGGAGGGCGCCGTCCGGGAAGTCGGACCGGGTCACTGTCTTCGCCGACGGTCGGATCGTACGCTCACTATCGTCCGTTGCCGCCCGGAACTTCGGGGGTGGTCAACACCGAGGCCGGGACGACGGTCAGTATCCGGTTGAGAACATCGTCGGCTGTTAATCCCTTGGCCAATGCCTCGTAGGACAACATGAGCCGATGGCGTAGAACATCCCGGGACACGTCGAACACATCTTGCGATGTTGCGTAGTCACGGCCTCGTATGAGAGCCAGAGCTCTGGCGGCCGCAACCAAACCGAGCGTCGCCCTGGGGCTGACGCCAAAATCCACCAGAGGTTCAAGTTCCGGTACGCCTCGCACCGCCGGTTCTCGAGTGGCCATGACCAGGTCAACGGCGTATTGGGCTACTCCGTTGTCGACGTAGACCCGGTCGGCGGTGTTCTGAATGGCTTCGAGATCGCTGGTGGTTATCACCTGGTTGGCTTCCGGAGGTTCCACGCCGACGCGGCGGACAATCTCCAACTCCTCAACCGGGGTCGGGTAGTCCACCACGACTTTCATCAAGAAGCGATCCCGCTGCGCTTCCGGCAGGGTGTAGACACCTTCGGATTCCACTGGATTTTGCGTGGCTAGAACCAGGAACGGGGTGGGTAACGGCTTGGTCGTGCCTGCGATGGAAACCTGCCGCTCGGCCATCACCTCAAGCAGCGCCGATTGGACCTTGGCCGGAGCACGGTTGACCTCATCGGCCAGAACCAGATTGGCGAACACCGGGCCCCACTCGATATCAAAGCTGTCCTCGCTGGAGCGCCAGATTCTGGTTCCGATCAGATCGGACGGCAACAGATCGGGGGTGAATTGCAGACGGTTGAAGCTGCCTCCGACCGTCCGTGCCAGTGTGGCGACGGCCAACGTCTTGGCAACACCGGGGAGACCCTCCAGCAGCACGTGCCCTCGGGCCAGCAGAGCGACCATGAGGCGTTCGATCATGTGGTCCTGACCGACGATGACCTTCTTGATCTCGAACATGACCCGCTCAATCTCGCCGGCAACGTCTGATGCCGGACGGAAGGCGCTGTCACCGGTCGAGGGGTAGACGGCACTGTTGACCGCGTCGGTGATCGTGTAATCGGCAGAGTTGGTGATCATGTCGTCGACGGTGTCCCTGGCACCAGCCGGTACGGAGATGGGGGCGGTGTCGTTTTCAGCGGGGGTCGGCAGATCCATGTCGTCCAGGGGTCGTGGTCTTTTCGAGTGTCGCTCTGTGTCCCCGGGCTTGTGTTCTAGGGCCCGTGTTCTAAAGCCTGTGTACTAAGGCCTGTGTACTAAGGCTTCTGTCCTAAGGTCTTTGTTCTAAGGGACGTGTCCTTTGTACGTCGACCGCAGGAAAATCGATGTAAACGGAACAGACCGACTGTTGATGGTGGTTGTCACCCCTGATGATATCTCCAGTGGCCTATTCGAGCCGGGCGGTGCGCCGTCCATCCCGGCAGCAGTACGGTTGAAGGCATGCGACTGCTCGTAGTCGACGACGAAGTTGACCTGGCCGTCACCGTGGCCGCCTCCCTCCGGCGGGAGGGCTATGCGGTTGATGTGGCCCACAGCGGTCAGGATGCTCTCGATCGCTTGCTGGTAAATCCGTACGACCTGGTGCTGCTGGATCTCACCTTGCCCGACATCGACGGGCTGGAAGTGTGCAACACCATTCGCTCCGACCCGATGTTTGATCCTGCAACCCGGATTCTGATGGTCACCGCTCGGGACAGCGTGAGCGATCGGGTTATCGGCCTCGACCAGGGTGCCGACGACTACCTGATCAAACCGTTCGCTTTACAAGAACTTTCGGCTCGGGTGCGTACGTTGTTGCGAAGAGAGACGACCGGCGGGGACGCCGTTCTCGAGACCGGAGGTCTCTTGCTGGACACCGCAAGGCAATCGGTTTCCTGGAACGAAGATGAGATCGAGCTGACAACCAAGGAGTTCTCTCTGTTGAGATACTTCATGTCACATCCGGAGCAAGTGCTTTCACAGGAACGTCTCCTTGAGCATGTCTGGGACGAGATGCTCGATCCGTTCACCAATACCGCCCGCGTCACCGTCGGCACGTTGCGTCGTAAGCTCTCGGCGGCCACCGGGGTGCAACACATCGAGACCGTGATCGGAGCGGGCTACCGCTTTCTGGCCGAACCGGTGGAAGCCGACTCGCCTGCCGAGGCACCGGTGTCGACTTCGGTCGATCCGCATGAGGCCGCCGACTCGTGACCGACCCGGGCGGCACCAACTCCGATGACTTGTCGACCACGTCCACCGCTAACCCGATGACGACGGCTTCGGAAGAGACCCACTCCGACCTCGACGGCAGCCCGGAGCTTCTCGGGACCCGGCGGGCTGCTCGAAGACGCTCGATCGTCCCGGCTTGGGCCACGTCGATCAAGTTTCGGCTGGCTATGACCTATGCCATCACGGTGTACGCCTTGGCGGTGCTGATCATCGGCGGAATCTACGCTTCGCAGGTCCGGCAGCTTGA
>JAHDFR010000117.1:0-1907 GCA_020628065.1 Acidimicrobiales bacterium | reverse complement strand
ACGCTACGTCCCATCAACGCCATGGTGGCGGTGGCACGTGACATCACCGGAACCGACCTGAGCAGGCGAATAGATCTAAAGGGTCACGACGATGAGCTGAAGCGACTGGCCGACACGTTCGACTCCATGCTCGATCGCCTCCAGACGGCCTTCGAGAATCAACGTCGGTTTGTTCAAGACGCATCACACGAGCTCCGCAACCCGCTGGCCACCGCCAGAGCCAGCCTCGAACTGGCCTTGACCGATCCCGAGGCTGACACCCACAGTTTGCGCGACGCCGCCGAGATAGCCCACCGATCCACCGAGCGGATGGCGGGCTTGGTGGACGACCTCTTGATGCAGGCTCGCACCGGGGTGCCTGAGATAAGCCTGGGCGAGGTTTCGGTCACCGAACTGGTCGGAGACGTGGTGGAACAGTTTCGAGCCGCCGCCGGTCAGCGCAGCGTGCGTCTGGTATTCGAACACGGCGCTCCGGGTGCCGACGACAGCAGGCCGGGCCGGCTGAACCCAGCCAATCCGATTGTCACCGGTGATGAATCCGGGCTGTACCGGGCGGTGTCCAATCTGGTATCAAACGCCATCAGGCACGCGCCGGCCGGAACAGTGGTTGACATCGCAGTAGGCCAATTGGGGCCGTCAACCGAAATCGCCGTGACCGACCACGGTAGAGGCCTGACCGATCATGAGAAGTCCATGGTCTTCCAACGGTTCTGGACGGGGGAGGGCTCGACTGAAGGAACAGGATTGGGCTTGAACATCGTCCAACAGATCGCCCATCGGCATGGTGGCTCGGTTCGGGTTCATTCGGTTGTCGGTCAAGGCGCTACTTTTGTGCTGCAGCTGCCGACAAAACACTTGGAGGGTGGCGACCTGGATACCGATGAAAGCAGGCATGGCGAACAGCAACGACGTGTCGCCGAGACCGTCGGTTTGAGTGTCGGCTCCGAGGCCGACGGGCTTGGCTCTGCATCCGAAGAGTTCGATACCGTAGTAACTGGGATGGAGTAATTGGGATGGGTGATCTTGAAGGACACAACCATGGGTGAAGAAACCACATCAACCCCCGAAACCGATCCCACTCGGCCAATGCCATTTGGCTTCGAACAGGGCGATACGGAACCGCTTCCCGTCGACCCGCCCGTTTCGTCGCCGCTTCCACCGCCGCCTCCGGTCGGGATGCCACCGGCGTCTACCGCACCACCGGCACCGTCTGCCACCATGTCGGCGACGTCGCCCGCTCCACCGGTTAATGATTCGTCGTTGGCTAAGACCGACATCATCGGTTCGTCAGCGCCCTCGCTGTCGTCGACGGCCCCGGCCGCTCCTGTCGCGCCCCCGTCGCCGGCCTCCACCTCGGCTCCCATGACGTCACCGCCGGCCGGTTGGGCACCGGGCGCAACCCCGACGTCTCCTCCCACCGTCGCCAGGTCGGAACCCTCCACCCCGCCGACGAATACCCCCGGCGGTCAGGCCACACAGTGGTTTCCGCCGTCGAGCGTTGAGCGGGCCACCCAGTCGAACGAGTCCAACAGCAGTCGGCCGTTCTCGCCGTCGGCCCCGCCAAACCCGCCGAGGGGCTCGGCGGTACCCAAGTCGGTCGCCGACAGTCAGTCCGGCCGTTGGGGTTGGCGTGCCCTGCTGGCCTTTGTCGTCGGTGCCCTTATGGCCACCGGGGCGTTCGCCGCCGGTCGTTTTACCGCACCGCAGGATGGGGTGGCGGCCACGTCGCCGACCAGTATCTCCCTGGACCTTGACAGCGATACCCAGCTGGCTGAGCCGCTGGAGCGGGCAGCCGTCGACCCGTCCGGACTGGAGCCTGCCGCCTTTGTGGCCCAGACCCTTGGCCCGTCGGTTGTACAGGTCGAGACCGACATCGGACTTGGCTCCGGTGTGGTGTACCGCCAGGG
>JAHDFR010000338.1 GCA_020628065.1 Acidimicrobiales bacterium | reverse complement strand
AGAGCGCACCCCTGATAAGGGTGAGGTCCCAAGTTCAACTCTTGGTAGCCCCACGCAAGAAGCCCGCTCAAGTCGATGTGCTTAGCGGGTTTTTTCATGCCGCTAGGGCTGCCTAGATGTCCGTGGCAAGGCGGCCCGCGCCCAAGTTGAGACTCTGGTGTCGTTGAGCCGGCTCAGCGGTTCGATCTCCGCTGCCGCCGTCGGCGTAGCTATTGCGGCGTCCGGCTAAGCCAGAACCTCTCACAACATTTTTGTTCAAATTTGGAACCTCTCGGCTGTTGGTGGCGTTGATCGGCCACCTGCTTCAAAACAAGAGAGGATCCGCAGATGAGATCTGCACCGAAATCTGGACCGTTGATGGTTGCCGTCTTGAGTGCCATTTTGCTCTCGGCGTTCATCGCTGTTACCCCTGCACCCGTATCGGCCAGTGAGTGCGTTGACTCTGATGGCGATGGCTGGGGTTGGGACGGCACCCAGAGTTGCCGAATGGATGAAGCTCCGGAGTGTGTTGACTCTGATGGCGATGGCTGGGGTTGGGACGGTACCCAGAGTTGTCGAATGCCGACCCCGACAACTATCGACCCCCCAGCCGAACCTGTGCCTGATGCGACCTCAAGGCCTATCTGTCAGTCGGCCAACTCGGACCCTGACGGTGACGGCTGGGGTTGGGAGAACGACGAGAGCTGCATTGTGCAGGCTCCTGAGGTGGCAGCGGCGGTGTTTGTCCCAGCCATCCCTCTCTTTCTTGCCGTCACGCTGATCATCGGAGGGACGCTTAGTTCCCAGCCGCCGGTGGTGCCGGATCCCATCCGCCTGCCGGAAGAGTCGGAGCCTCCGCTGCCTCTCGATGAGGAGGAGGAGCGACCATACGAAACGTACCGCGAGCGCCAGCGGGCTTACGAAGACGAGGGGTACGACGTAGTCGTATCGGGGTCGACGTCAGTCACCATGTCCAAACCGGTTGACCCGTCCGATCCTTCGAAGGGTACGCACAACGTCACCCTCGTACGCGGTAACGGAACGATCACCGAGAGCATCTCTGTCCAAGATGCGGACGGGTATCCCACCGCCACCGTCGAGGTGGGCTACGAATACGGAGTCAGTGTCTACGGAACGTCCTACCGGCGGCCGACCACCGTGGTGACGACCCGAATTGTCAACCACCGTTCGACACGCCCGACCTACTACACCTACGTCTCTGTCAATGGCGTGCAAGTCGAGACGTCGTGTTTTTAGGTCTTCGGTGACATGGACAACGACAATGACGGTGTTCCCGGCCACCTGGACCAGAATGACCTCGACCCCACAGTCGGGGCCATCGAGGAGACCGGCGGATCGTCAGGTGGCAGCGCAAGTGGACAGGCTGGCGGTGGCGGAACGTCAACCAACGATGGTGGCGGTGACGGCGGTGGAGGCACGGTTACAGACGGCAGCGGCGGCACCGTCAAAACCGGCGACGGCTCCGATCTCCAGACGGGGTCGTAGTCTCCCAACAGGCGAGTGAGCGTCGGCGTCGCCCGCAATCCACCGGCTCGGCAATCCGGCGCTCCTAGCTGGCCTCAGGCCGGTAGACGAGATAGGTGTTGGTGGCGTCTCCGCCCCAGTCGCTGGCGAAGATGATGAACCTTCCGCTGGGGCTTATTGATGTGATTGGCCGGTTGAAGGCTGAGTCCGCCGTCGCTCGATGATGGGCTAGACGGGCGACGGCTGACGTAGCCATGTCGACGGCCACCACTTCGCCGGCTAGTACCGTTTCCTCGCCGTCGCCGCCGGTGCCGTTGATGGCCAAGGCCAGTGCCGGGTTGTCCACCTGGCCGGTGCCACCCCGGTTGGTGCCGGCCGGTGGGTAGGGGTAACCGGACTCCGGCCCGGCGATGACAGTCGGAGCGGCGTCGGGATCGCTCAGCGACACGGCCACCGCGCTGCCGACGACTTCAGCCCGGTACACCGGGCCGACCGCAAACTCCTGGCCGTCAAGCTCGTAGACGGATCCGACATTCTCGGGCTCAAGATTCGGCACGGTACGCACCAGATTCAACTCGGCATCAACCAGGTCGACGCCGTCAGCGGTCTCCACCAGGTAGCCGCCGCCGGTGTTCACCGGACGGGGGGCCTGGATAGTGTCACCGTCGACCGGCTGTCGGTGCAGGCTGCCGGTCTGATGGTTGTAGGCCAACAGCTCCGTTTGGTCGGCGTTGCGGCACAGCAGTCCCCACCGGTTGTCGTTGGCACTTTGAGGAA
>JAHDFR010000116.1 GCA_020628065.1 Acidimicrobiales bacterium | reverse complement strand
CTCGGTCCGATCTCGGGATCGCCGGGATTGCGGATGGCGTCGTCGGCTTGCACCGTCGCCAACGCAACGGCAAACGCCTCGTCGTTGCCCGGCTCGACTCGGAACGTCTCGATACTTGACCTATTTGATGAAGTGCCCACGCCACCAGTTCAGCGGTTGTCCGAGGCCGTGTCGAGTCATTTAGTCCAGGTGGGTGATTGTTGTTTCCTTGACCAACCCTTTCCCAATTCAGGGGTGTGGCTTGGAGCGCTGCTAACCCGGCCTGTTCTAGGTTGCGAAAGGTGGGAAAGCGGACGACCTCATTGAGATTGCTGGCTGTTGTTGCTGTGCTGTTCGCTCTTGGCGTAGCGGTTCTTGTGGTGAACCCGGCCAATGGTGGAAGCGGCCCGGTGTCGGCATCGGTTGATGGATCGGAAGGCCGAGCTGTAAACGGTCGAAAGCCCGACCGTGAGAAGCCGGACAAGCCGGGTCGGGCGAAACGAACGACGACATCTACTACCAGCGCACCGTCGACCAGTGCACCGACCTCCAGCACTTCTTCGACAGCTCCGTCAACGTCGACGACTTCCACGGTTCCGCCCTCCAGCTCGACCACCGAGCCGCCGCCGCCTCCTCCACCACCACCGCCTCCGGAGGGTGACGCCTGCCGGTACGACCCCGGTGGGGTAAAAGCGCCGGTGGACTTCGCAGCGTTGGCGGCCGCCGGGTCCGAGGCCGCAGCCCTCAATGGATCGAACAGTGAGACCTACCTCCGGGCGGTCTACGCCATGGCGGTGCCGGATGAGCTTGCCTACGTGCCCGAGGGCCTGCGGATACGATTTGATGTGGCCGATCAGCCGGCGTCAGGGGATTGGACCAACGCCCAGAGTCGGTCCGAGATGCGGGAACAGCAAATCGACGTTGCCCCTGTCCTGGGGTCGACCGTGGCCTACTGCATGAGCTTTACCGCTGATCATCCGGACGTGTACGGGCCAATCACCATCTTCCAAGCCTTTAGCCGGGCCTCGGACGGGCCGATGCTGGGCATCGAGATGACTGGCGTCAACCAGTTCGGCGACGCTGTGCCCAATGAACTTCAGGTGGTGTCGGTTGATGGGCGCCATCGGATTTCCGATGCGCAGCTTGACCGCAGCGGTGGCACCAACAACCTTCTGGTTGTGGTCCACTACGGCGCTGGCGGAGACGGCTCCTACCTGGCGTCTCTGAATGGTCGAACCCTGCGGATGGCGTCGGGGCTGGACACCTGGTCGGACCAGGGTGTGTGGTGGCAGTTTGGACTGTACGCCCACGGCATGAAGACCGGGTCCGGTCAAGATCTGACCAATCGTCAAGGTCAGCTTTCGTCGGGGGCGACTCGGTTTGAGTCGACCTATCGGATGGTTGAACGGGTGACCTATGAACCGGGGGAGCGTGTCGCCGGTGCCGACCTCAGCGGATTCTCTACCGGCCCATAGCCGATTGTTCCACCGGTACGGTGTCGCCGCTGTCGATGGCGGTCAGGATTGCCTCCACCACGATTTGAGCGGCCAGTCCGTCGCCGGCTGAAGGTCCGGTAGGCGGGTTGCCACGCTTGACCGACTCAATCCAGTCTCGATCCTGAAGGCGGTAGGCGTCGGCGAAGCGGGCGAACCAGTCCGCCCCGGTTTCGATGCGGCGGTGGCCTTCAGAGTGGACTTCGGCTCGAAGCTGACGCCCGGTCATTGCCCGCCCCCAGACGGCCGTAACCTCGGCCGTCACCTCGTAGGCATAGCCGGCGTTGTCGAATTCGAGTGTGGCGTGCGCTCCGCTCGACAGTCGGCATAGCACCATGACATGGCGGACATCGCTGGAGAGATCACCTAAGCGTTCGCGGGTGGCACTGGCCGAGACCTCCACAATCTCGGCCCCGGTGAGATAGCGGACACTGTGGATGTCGTGAACCACTGACTGGCCCACAATCACCTCTATCGGTCTGGCCGGTGCGGGAGCGTTGCGATGGGTGCAGTGGAGATGGTGTAGTTCTCCCAGTTCGGCCAGGGCGTCGGCCAGTTGGCGATGGGCCGGGTCGTACTCTCGCATGAAGCCCAACTGGATGAGGCGTCGGCCTTTCGCCGCTTCGGCATCAACCACTGCGGCGGCGTCGGCAACCGACGTGGCCAGAGGCTTCTCGCACAACACCGGCTTGTCGTGTTCCAGACACGCCAGGGCCAACTCGGCGTGGGTTTCGTCGGGGGAGGCGATGATCACCGCGTCGACGGCGCTGTCAGCAATTGCCACCATCGGATCTTTGATCATCTCGGCGCCAAGATCGTCGGCCAACGCTGACAGATCCGGGGCGAACGGGTCGACCACGGCCGTCACGGAGGCATCAGGCAGGTCGTTGACGACCCGGGCGTGGAAGCTTCCCATGCCCCCAAGCCCGATGACGGCCACCCGAACCTGGTCGGAACCGCTCATCAGCTGACCTTTCGTAGCTGGGCGACGATGTCCGATAGCCGATCACCATCAGACCGGTCGTTTACCGGAATGGAAAACTCGATGCGGTCGACCCTTGAGCCGTAGCGGCCGACCAGTTTGTCGCCGATCTCGTCGTAGGTGCCGACGGTGGCCACGGTGTGCAGCATGTCGTCGTGAACCAGGCCCGGCAGTTCCTCCCACCTTCCGCTGCGGGTGTATTCCGAAGCTTCCCGGGCGATGTCGCCCCAACCGTGCAACTCGAAGGTTCGACGGTAGGACGGGGTGGACAGGTAGAAGCCCACTCGGGCCCGCACCGTTTCGGCCACCGGCTCCAGTCTCGCCTCATCAGGCGCCGTGCCCACCAGAGGTTTCATGCACACCTCGACGTCATCGACATTGCGGCTCGTTCTGGCGGCGCCTCGGGCGAGATTGGGTAGGACTTCAGCATCGATGAATTCCGGTGTGCACACCGGGTGCAGTCGCACGCCGTCGGCCACTTCGCCGGCCACAGCACACATGTTGGGCCCGATGGCAGCTACGTGGACCGGGATGTCCGGGTGGTCGATGGGGCCGGGATTGAACAGCGGGACCATCAGGTTCAGGTTGTAGTGCTCGCTTTCGAACTGGAGTGGCTCACCGGTCTGCCAGCACCGCCACACGGCCCGCATGGCGTTGACGTAGTCCCGCATCCACGGGGCCGGCGCCGACCAGTCAAACCCGAAACGGCGGGTGACGTGGGCCCGGACCTGGGTGCCCAACCCGAGAACGAACCGACCGCCCGACAGCTTCTGCAGCGACCAGGCCGACATGGCGGTGACGGTGGGGGACCGAGGGAAGGCCATGGCCACCGATGTCCCCAATTGAATGTGCGACGTGTTGGTCGCCGCCAGGGCGAGTAGCTGGAACGGGTCATCCTTGGTTTCTTCCACCAGGACGGCATCGAGGCCGACTTCTTCGGCTGTTGCCGCCAGGCGGGCAACTTCTCGAATGTCGAGCGGAGTGTCCGGTTCCCGCATACCGGGATCGAGCTTGCCTAAGGGAAGAAGCGATTCAACGAGCACCCCACGATTGAACCCGTTGATCCCCACCGACGGCAATTCGCTACCAGGTTGAACACCCGGGGCAATCAGTCCCTAGCCCAGGTTGTTGGCCAAGAGCCCGGAGTGCAGGGACCAACTGGTTCGCACAGTCAGGTCAACCCGTCGGCGGGCAGCGAGCGGAACTGATCTTCGTCGTGGCCGAAAATCAACCGGCAGCCGTCTTCGTCTCGCAGCCGAGCCAGCTCCCGCATGGACTCCAACTGGCGCTCCCGCGAACGCTCCGAACCCATGCGGGGGGTGATCATCTCGTCCAACAGTTGCTCAAAGTAGACGCAGTCACCGGTCAACACCACCGGACCCGAATCAAGCTCCAACCGCAGCGACTGATGCCCCCTGGTGTGCCCCGGAGTCGGAACACAAACAACCGATCCGTCGCCGAAGACATCATGGGAACCATCGACTTGCTGCACTTCATGGCCCAAGTTGTAGTCAGCCGGGTTGTACACCTCATTGGCGATCAGCTTCTCGTCCTTGCCCGCCGCCCACTCGTCGCTCTGTACCACGATGCGAGCGTCGGGGATCTCAGCCGTGCCGCCGCAGTGATCGAAATGCAGGTGGCTGAAAATGATCAAGTCGATGTCGGAAGGGCGGTACCCCCGGGCCTCCAGGCGGGCCGTCAACTCTTCGTGTGATTGGAAGTCCGGATGGAAGTGGCGGGCCGTCCACTGGCCAAGCCGATCGGTGCTGTGGCGAAGATCGCGGTGCAGCCCGGTATCGAACAGGGCCACGCCCTCAGGATGCTCGATGAGCCACGCCGGGATGGGTAGGGTCACATCCACCCGACGGTCATCGGTCCAAGTAGGACTTGTCAACGTGAGCGAGCTGGCCAACCGGCCAATCTCCAGGGGGATGAGACGCATGGCGCGATCGTAGTCTTCGGGGCCCAAAGCACCCAGCTCGGGTTGCGCCGGCCCGGCCAGCTACCCTTGCCGGGTGCTGGGAACCAACCGCATAGCCGAAGCCGATCCGAATGTGAGCAACGCCACCCTGGCGCTGCTCACCGCGGTCAAGGCCATCAACAATTGGATGTTCCGTTGGGTCCCGTTCTTCCTTCCGACGTTGCAGCAGGCCTTCGGGGCGTCCACTGGGCAGCTCACCGCAGTCATGGGCGTCGGGCAGATGGCCGGTTTGAGCAGTCTGGCCGTCGGTCGCCAGCTGGACAACGGTCGGGAGCGGCCGGCCATGGTGTTCGGTTTGGCTGTGGCCGTTGTCGGTTCGCTACTGGCCACCATCGGAACCGTCCCGGCGTTTGCCGCCGGCTACTTCGCCATGTTGATGGGGATCGCCTGGGTGACCGTTTCGGGCCACACCTATCTGTCACGCCGGGTTCGCTATGAGCGCCGGGCTCGGGTCATCGGCATCTTTGAAATGTCCTGGGCCTCCGCCCTGTTGGTGGGTGCTCCGGCTGCCGCCATTCTTATCGGGCTGTTCGGTTGGCGAGGCCCGTTTGTGGTGTTCGCCGCCATCGCTGTCGTTGTCGGGCTGGTTCTGGTGGCGTCCAAAGACGAAGCCGAGGTGCTGGAGGACGCTCAACCCGGAACGGAGCGAGTCCCTTTCACCGCTGTTGCCTGGTTGTCGTTGGCGGCGTCGGCCTCAATCGCTCTCTGCGGGCTTGCCACCGTGGTTATTGTCGGCACCTGGTTGGACGACGCGTTGTCCGTTTCCACCGGTGGAATCGGGCTGGTGGCAGTGGCCTTCGGTTCGGCCGAACTGGTCGCTTCCGGAGGTTCGGCGGCGGTGGCAGATCGGGTTGGCCCTCGACGTTCAACCCGGGCCGCTATGGTCATCGTGCTGGCCGGTCTCGGTGTTATGGCCAGTGCGGGGTCGTCTTTGCTGATCGCCGCCGTTGGGCTGGTGCTGTTCTTTCTCGGGTTCGAGTTTGCCATCGTCACGTCCTTCGCCATTGTCAGCGAGTCGCTTCCGGCGGCTCGAGGTCGAATCCTGGCCACCAACGTCGCCGTCGGCACGGTGGGACGCGGGCTCGGGGTGGCGGCCAGCGGTTCGCTTTACGGCCTGTACGGGATCGCCGGCCCGGCGGCGCTGTCGGCGGTAGCCGCCCTGTCGGCCATCACGTTCCTCACTTTGGCCGATCGTCGCTGGCATACGGCCGACGCGTAGGAGACCCGGGCCACGGCCTCGGGTCTCCCACCTACCTAACGCTCGAATGCCTAACGCTCGAATGCCTAACGCTCGAATGTCCAGAGCTTGAACGCCTGACGCTCGATAGTTGCGTTCGTTGGACCTACGCCCTGATCACGTAGATCTTGTTCTCGCTCTGGTTGGCGACGTAGAGCTCTCGACGAGCGGCGTCGTAAGCCAAGCCTTCGACTTGGCGGCTGCCGCCACCGGGAGCGTTATACGCCACCTGCTCGACTCGAGTGGTCTCATCGAGCACCCGGATCCGGTTGGTTGATCCGTCACCGATGAAGATCTTGTCTCCACCGACCGACAGGGCTCGGCACTGAGCACCGGGCGGAACGAACGAGAACAGGACTGTGCCGTTGGCCGGGCTGATCACGTGAACCCGGTTCTGGGTTGAGTAGTAGATCCGGCTGCCGGTGTGAGCCAAGCCTTCGCCTCGACCGGCCGGGGCGTTGATGGATCCGGTGACCGCTCCGCCAAACGAGGCGATGCGGTTGATGGAGCCGGACCCGGTGGTCACGTTTGCGGCCCAGATCTCGTTGTCATGCCAGGCCAGGGAACCAATGGTGTCGTTGGCCGCCGGATCCACCGAATAGCGGATCTGCCCGGTGAACGGATTCAGGAAATACACCCGTTCACTTCCGGCCTGCTGGGTCAGGAACAACAGAGCGGGTCTGCTGCCGAACCAGAGGAACCGGAACGACGGAGCGAACGCCAGGCCGCTACTGGAGCCGGCGTTGGCCTGAGGGAAGTCGATGGTCCTCAACACGGTCGGGTTGCGAACCGGGGCCGGGGTGGCTCGAAGCGCCCGGTTGACGTTCAGTCGCCCGGCGCCGAGCTTGCCGGCGAATCCGGGGTTGCGGGCGTCAATGTTGTCGGCCGTGCTCTCCAGGATCTGGCGAACCTCGGTGGCCGACAGGGTGTCGTTCCGAGACCAAACAAGGGCGGCGGCACCGGCCACATGGGGTGCAGCCATCGACGTTCCGTTCTTGAATCCCCAGGAGTCGTTGGGAACCGTAGACCAGATGTTGACGCCGGGGGCTGAAATGTCGACCGTCGAGCCGAAGTTGGAGAACCATGCCCTCTCATCCGACTGATCGGTGGCGGCCACCGACATGACCTCGGGGTAGGCTCCCGGGAACTGGGGTTGGGCGTCCATGTCCCGGTCGTCGTTGCCGGCGGCGAAGATCACCAGCACGTTACGGTTGGCCGCCCGGCGAATGGCCCGATGGATGGCGGCGATGCTGCCCGAGGCCCGCCAGGAGCAGTTGACGACGTAGCGGCGGTGCCGCCTGGCCACTGCCTGGTCGGCAACGTAGTTGATGGCGTCAGCCCGGTTGGCGTTCATGCCGGCCTGGAGGTTTATGCGAAGCGGCATCAGCTTGGCCCTGGGGGCCACCCCGACAATGCCTGTGGTGTTCGATGAGGCCACGGCGGTGCCGGCCACGTGGGTTCCGTGCGACCCGGAGTCGATGGGAACGGTGTCTCCGGGGTCGGCGAAGTCCCAGTCTTCAGATCCGCGGGGGATCAAGCGGGATACCAGGTCGGGGTGATCCAGGTCGGCGCCGGTGTCAATGACGGCCACCACCACGTTGGGTCGGCCGGTTTCAATTTGCCAGGCCTGAGGGGCGTCGATGTCGGCGTCGATTCGCCCTCTCCTGCCGTTGACCAGTTGGCCTCGATTGTGCAGACCCCAAAGTCGAGGAAACATCTGTTCACCGGTGGAGCTGGCATCCCCGTTTCCACTTCCGTTGCCGTTGGCCGGAGAGGAGTCGGTTGTGTCGAGAGCCGGAGCGGCGGGGTAGAAGGCTTCCGTCGGGCCGCCGATGGCGGCGTCAAAGTGGACGGGGTCGACGAGATCGAGGTCGTCGGACTGCTCACCGTTTCGAAGGTCAAGAGCCGGCAGGGTGTCGTCGATGCCGATTTCGCTTGGCTCGGCGAACTCGACGTCGTCGCGTTGGCTGAAGGCCCGAATGGTTGCGAACAGCCCTTCGCCCTCAGGCACCGAGATGGTGTAGTAACCCTCGGTGCGGTGCTTTTGAACCACCGTGGAGTTGGCCTCGGCAATGGCCTGCTCGGCGGTCTCACCGTCGACTCCCTCGTTGAACTGCACGGTCAACTCGTCGGGCATGAGATAGCGACGGTTGCCGTAGCCGTCGATCATGACCGGCAACGTGTTGGCCGCCGGAGCGACGCTGGCCACCGAGGACTCCAAACCCTCAAGAGCGTCGGACTCTGCTACTTCGACCACCGCGAACCGGCGGTCAACGTCGACGGCCTTGATGGATGAGCGGTCGTCGGTGTTGAGAGCCTCGAAGGCGGCGGTTTCACTTTCGTCGGACTCTTGAGATGGTGGTGGCCCGAGAGCGGTTACCACCTCATCCCCGGCCGGTTCGAATGAGATTGACTCATCCAGATACTTGTTTGTGTAGTGGAATTCGTCCTGGCTTTCGGGTGAAACTCGCTTCTTCCCGTCCAGGTCTACCGGTGCTGACATTTTCCCTCCGTCATACATTGATCCAGTTGATGTTTGGTTGTGTGTAGACAGACCGCTGGCGAGCGGCCGTAATACAAACTGGATAGAAACCGGGTGAAATCACCACGCGGCAACGACGTTCACCCATGCGTCATCTGGTTTTAGCTCCCTGGACAGGCGTATTTCGGCAGATCCGATTACTGTCGTTAGCTGAACGCCTTCGCCGTCGGCGTTGGCCACCGCCATGGAGGAAAAGCCTTGCGTTACCCGTTACGGAACTACGTGAGTCGGCTGTTAGCCGTCTTCACGCTGGTGTCAGCCGCTCTGGTGGCTGTCACCGCAGCACCATCAAACGCCGCCACCGGAGACGACGTTCTCATCAACGAGATTCTGGCCAGCACCACCGGCAGCGATGTCGAGTACGTCGAGCTGTTCGGGACGCCCGGATTCTCGCTCGACGGCTTGAGCATCATCGGGGTGGAAGCCGACGTTGAGAACAGCAGCCTCGGCAACATTGACTTTCGGTTCGACTTCGGCCTGTTCGACGTCATCGGCTCCAACGGTTTCCACCTGGTGGGCAATGAGCTTGTGTTTGGCGTCTATGCGGTCCAACCCGACACTGCGATTGACACCAACAGCCTGGAGAACTCGTCGGCTACCTACGCCCTTGTTGCCACGTCGACGCTTCCGGGTGATGGAAGCCTGCCGGCTGACGGCGATGTGCTCGACTCGATTCACCTGACCGACGACGAGCTTGACCCGTCGTTCTTTGGTGCCCCTTCCATCGGACCCGACGGCCCGTTCTTCCCGGCTGGCGCCGCCCGTATTGCCGACGGTGTCGACACTGACACCTCCGCCGACTGGGTCATTGGTGACTTCTTCCTCGGTTCCGACAACACCCCTACCGCCGGCGGTGAGGTGGCCGAACCGACGGCTGCGTCCATCATGGAGATTCAGGGCGGCGCTCACCTGTCGCCGCTGGACGGTGCTCTGGTGGTTACCACTGGTGTGGTTACCGCCGTTGCTTTCAACGGCTTCTACCTGCAGGACCCTGTCGGTGATGGCGACGACAACACCTCCGACGCCATCTTCGTGTTCGGGGGCCAATCAGGCTTGGCCGCCGGGGACTCCGTCTCCGTTAGCGGCGTGGTGGCCGAGTTCATTCCCGGCGGTGCCGGAACCGGCAACCTGTCCATTACCCAGCTGTCGGCTATCGACGTTGAGGTTCTCGGTGCCGGCGAACTTCCGACCCCGGTTGAGATTGGTAAGACGGGACGTCAGGCCAGCCCGACCACGGTGATCAGCGACTCCGAGTTGCCGACCAACTTGCAGTCCGATCCAGCGGTGTTCAATCCCGAAACTGATGCCATCGACTTCTGGGAGTCACTGGAAGGAATGCTGGTCGAGGTCGACCGCCCGGTAACGGTTTCCGCCACCCGTACCTTCAATGCCTTCTCCAGCGAGTTCTTCACCTTGGCCAGCTGGGGTCAGGGCGCGGTCGCTCCCAATGATGCCCGCACAAACCGCGGCGGTATCGAACTGCAGGCCGACTTGGACAACACCGGCGATCAGAACCCCGAGCGGGTGCAGATCCAGTTTGATGGAACCCTGTACCCGGCCGAGGTTCCGGTCCTCAACATCGACACTCGTCTTGATGATGTGCTTGGTGTTGTGGGCTACAGCTTCGGCAACTTCGAGGTCAACGCCATTGAAGAGGTGCGGGTGATTCGCGACAGCAACCTGAGGGCTGAGACGACGCCGTTCATGCCGCTTGAGGACCAACTGACTGTTGCCAGCTACAACGTGTTGAACCTGGCTGGTGACGGAAGCGATGTTGGCCAGATGGCAACCGTTGGCGAGCACATTGCCGTTAACCTGGCGGGCCCTGACATCGTGGCACTCCAGGAAGTCCAAGACGACTCCGGCGAAGCCAATGACGGAACCACCACGTCGGAGCAGACGCTGGCCGCCCTCGTCGCCGCCATCGAAGCGGCCGGTGGACCAACCTATGTTGGTGTTGACGTCGCCCCGGTCAACAACACCCAGGGCGGTGTGCCCGGAGGCAACATCCGCAACGCCTTCCTCTACAACCCGGACAGAGTTTCGCTGGTTGACCTGCAGGATCTGAACTCAACAGTGTTGGCTGACGTCTACGGCGTCAGCGATCCGACCGCCTTCGACGGCAGTCGCGTTCCGTTGCTGGGCGTGTTCGAGTTTGGTGGTGAGCAGATCACGGTCATCAACAACCACTTCAGCTCCCGCTTCGGCTCAACTCCGATCTTCGGTGGGGTTCAGCCGTTCGTGCAGGCCGGTGAGGACGAGCGAGCCGCTCAGTCCACTGCCATAAACGAGGTGGTCGACGTGTTGCTGGCCGCTGACGGTGATGCCAACATCGCGGTCGTGGGTGACCTCAACACCTTCCAGTGGACCGACGAGCTGCTGGAAGACCTGCCCGGAGGCGATTCAGAGTCTGGGCCGGTGCTGACCAATCTGGCCTTCACCTCGCTCAACGGCAACGACGCCGACGACCTCTACTCGTTCGTATTCGACGGCAACTCGCAGCTGTTGGACCATATGTTTGTCACCGACTCGTTGCTCGGCGGTTCGACCCGGTTTGATGTGGTGCACGTGAACGTGGACTTCGCCCGGGTCAGCGACGACTTCGGGTCTGACCACGAACCGTTGCTGGCAAGGTTCAAACTGAACTAACTGTTCGCTGGCGAATGAGCTAGCCGTCTACTGATGCCGACATCGCTCGGCCGGTCTCCCACTCGACAAAGTCGTTGTAGGGCATCGGTCGGGCGATGTGGTATCCCTGTGCCGAGGGGCAGCCGAGTTCGGCCAGGAGCTCAAGTGTTTCGGCGTCTTCGATACCTTCGGCCACCACGGTCATCCCCAGCTCACTAGCCAGCTTTAGCGTCGACTCGACGATGGCACGGTTGCGTTCGGATGTGGTGATGTCGAAGATCAGTGCCCTGTCCAACTTGATTTCGGTTACCGGCAGCCGGCCGAGATAAGCCAATGACGAGAATCCTGTTCCGAAGTCGTCAACGCTCAATCGGAATCCGGCCGTGCTGAGATCGAGCAGGGTCTGATCCACCACCGGATCCTCGTCGACGAGAGCTTCCTCGGTCAGCTCAATAACCAGGTTGCGGGGCGTAAGACCGGCCCGCTCCAGCTCGTTCATGATTGTGTTTGCGAACCCCGGCTCGCGCAGGTTGCGCCCGTCAATGTTGACCGCCACCGCCCAGTCGTGACCGGTGCGTACCGCATTCGCCACGTCGGCCAGGGCGGTCTGCAAAACCACTCTGGTCAGGGTGGTGATATGACCGCCGAGCACCACCAGATCCAGGAAGTCACCCGGCGGCACCAGCCCTTCCTCGGGGTGCTGCCACCGAACCAGGGCTTCGCTGCCGGTGATCGTTCCGGTCTGCAAATCCATCTTCGGCTGGTGGTAGACGATGATCTCGCCTTGGGCCAGAGCAGCCGGCAGACGTTTGGCCATGGCGATACGTCGCTGGCTGGTTCGCTCAAGAGACTCGTCGTAGCGGACCAGACGCGTTGAGCCCTGTTTGGCGTGACTCAAGGCAACGTCGGCTCGGCGTCTGATCTCGTCAGCACTGGCTCCAGGCTCGAACCCGGCGAAACCAATGCTGGTTCCCACCGACACCACGATCCCTTCGAGAACCAACGGCTCAGCGGTGCAGGCCATGAGTGCCTCGGCCACGTCACCGGCCCGGTTCTTGTCGCCGTGAACCAGGGCGGCGAACTCATCGCCACCGAGGCGAGCCAACTGCTCGACACCGTCGACGTTGGCGAAACGTTTGGCCACCACGCGAAGCACTTCGTCACCTACCGAGTGACCGACCGAGTCGTTGACCCGCTTAAAGCCGTCGAGATCGAGTAGCAACAGGTGCCCTTCAGCTCGTCGTTCCCACTGCTCTGCTTCTTCGATGTGGGCCGATCGGTTGGGCCGTTCGGTTAGCTGGTCGACACGGGCCATACGTTCGGTCAGGGCGTCGGCTTCTTTTTTGGCGGTGATGTCGGACACGCCGCTTCGGATGACGGCTCCGGCGGTGACACCGGCTTCGACTGTTTCGCGGATCCACACCCAGCCGTCGTTCCGGTTGGTGATCCGGTACTCAAAGGTGGCGCCCGGTTGCACCTCGGTGGGGCGCCGGTCGTCAGGGTGAATGAGGTCATTGAGTTTGTCTCCCTCGGCCACCCCGGCTACCGGCGCGCCTAGGACGCTCAGCACTCTGCTGGCCGAATCCATGTCCCAGGCGGTGGCGCCGGCGACTTCAAGCGAGGTGCCAAGCTGTCGTTCCTGCCACTCCACGTGTGATGTAACGGTTGACACTGCCGTCCCGGTCAGGATTGGCAGCATCACAATCCAGATCCACGAGTCCAGCAGGCTGCCCGAAGCCAGCTCAACGCCGTTGTAAGCCACCGCCGCCGCGCAAAGAAGATGGAAGGCGGTCGACTTCTTGTGGCCGGCGGCGGCCACCAAGGCCAGGTTCATTGCCACCAGGCTCATAACCGGCAGCCACAGAATGGGAAGAACGTAGGTGGTTAACGCTACGGTGCCGGAGATGAAGTTCTGAACCAGGGTCGGTCGGGGGAGCTCGTCTCGCTGCAGATGCTTGAGCCAGATGTACTGCAGGACGAGGACCCCTACGCCCCAGGACATGGCCAGATGGACGGCCCGGCCTTCCCGTGACGCCAGGTAGAAGAGAATGGGGGCGACCAGCGGTAGTGGCAGTAGTTGGGAGATGAAGGTGGCTAGAGGGTCTCCCCCCTTAATCGCACCGGGGAATCCCCCGAGGTCTTCCCAGTGCGCCGTTGCCTGGGAAAAGCGTGTACGCCAAGACATGACCAGTGAATCGGCGAAACTTAAACCAACCTGAGCGTCGGCGGTGATGAATAGGCCGGTAGGCCTCCGACTAGCGTCGGTTGGAAAGTAGGGCTGTAGTCACCTGGCGAGCCTGTCGATCGGCCTCCAGTACCGCCTCCAGACTGTCGGCAACGCCACCGCTGTGCTGCTGAAGTGCGGCGTCGTTGACCTCTGCGATTTCACGCCAGCTGATGACGCCGTCCAGGAATGCCTGCACCGTTACTTCGTTGGCGGCACTCAGCCAGGCCGGTGCGGTGCCGCCGGCTCGACCTGCTTCGTAGGCCAAATCGAGGCACCGGAAGGCCTTGCGGTCAGGCGGCTCAAAGTTGAGCGTCATGGCCTGATCCCACCGCATCGCGCCGTAGGGCACGTCGAAGCGTTCGGGGTAGGTGAGGGCGTAGGCGATGCATAGCCGCATATCGGGCTGCGACAGTTGGGCGATGGTCGAACCGTCGGTGTAGGCCACCATTGAGTGCACGATCGACTGGGGGTGGACTACCACCTCGATTCGGTCGTAATCGACTCCGTACAGTTCGTGGGCTTCGATGACTTCCAGGCCTTTATTCATAAGGGTGGAAGAGTCGATGGTGATCTTGGGCCCCATGGCCCATGTCGGGTGAGCCAGCGCGTCTTCGACGGTGACCGAGCGTAGATCTTCGGCGGTTCGGCCTCGAAACGGCCCCCCGGAGGCGGTCAGCACCAGTCGATCGACACCTTGCGCTCTGTTGGGTCCGCTCTCGGGGGCGCCGTCGGGGCCTCCCTCGGTTGCTCGCAGACATTGGTGGAGAGCACAGTGTTCGGAGTCGACCGGCAACAGCTCGGCCCCCGGCGTTTGGCGGGCAATCTGTACCACCGGCCCGGCGGCGATCAATGACTCCTTGTTGGCCAGACCGAGACGTCGCCCGTTCTCCAGCGCAGAGAGTGTCACCGCCAGCCCGGCGAACCCCATGACACCGTTGATGACCACGTCGGCTTCGCTTGACCCGTCGGCCAGGCCATCCTGTCCGGCTAGGACGGGAATGTCGGGGCCGATGAGTTCGATGGCCTCGGCCCGCCGATCCGGGTCGGCCACCACAACAACATCGGGTTGGAACTCGGCCGCCTGCTTGGCCAGCAGCGTCACGTTCGATCCGGCGCCAAGTGCCTGGACCGAGAAACGTCCTTCGGACTCCCGGATGATGTCGAGTGTCTGGGTTCCGATGGATCCGGT
>JAHDFR010000115.1:9952-14273 GCA_020628065.1 Acidimicrobiales bacterium | reverse complement strand
TAGGCCTTCCTGTTGTGGACCTGACAAAGCCCAGCGACAACAAACCAACCGACGAGGCCGTTGTCGCCTTTCTCGCCGACTATCACCGACATGCGCCGGAGGGCCTTGAGGTTTTGAGCGGCGGGTTCTGGTCGGCGGCGTACGGGTACCGGATCGGCCACGAAGAACTGGTTCTCCGCATCGGTGACGACGATCACGGCTTTCGAGCCGACCAACGGGCGATGAGATACGGCTCGGCCAGACTTCCTGTTCCCGACGTTATCGACATCGGCCAAGCCTTCGGTCGATGGTTTGCCGTTTCTCGGCGACATCGCGGCCGCTTTCTGGAGGACATCGGACCGGACGAGGGCGGTGCACTCGGTCCCACTGTTGTCGGTCTCCTGACCGCGCTCCGATCAGTGCCCGAGGCCGACGTTCCGGCTCGACCATGGCGGGAATGGCTGACTGACGGCATCTCCGATCAACCTGGTCGTCACGACTCCGGTTGGCGGAGCAAGCTCTCCCACCATGGTGACATCGAGCGAACGTTCATCGCCGTCGAGAGGCGCATCCGGGCAAGGCTTGACGCCTGTCCCGACCGTCGCCAGTTGGTTCACTCGGATCTGCTCCACTACAACGTTCTGGTTGCCCCGGCCGCCGATGCGGTGACCGCGGTCTTCTCCTGGAAGTGTTCAACATGGGGCGACGCCCTCTACGACCTGGCGTGGTGCACCTTCTGTGGACGGTGGCATCGGGGAATCGGCGCGCTCGGCCTCTGGGATCTGGTTGCACCGACCCTGAGGGCGGCCGATGCTGTCGATGCCTCAGAGCGACATCACGTGTACGAGCTACAGATAGGGGCAAGCCATCTCGCCTGGTATTTGACGGTGGGCGACAACGACATGTTGAGATGGACGGCCCATCAGCTGGACCACCTTCTTGACGCCGGTCCGCGCAAATACACCTAAATGCCGACCGGCACCACCGTGCCGCTTAGCGCCAACGCAGACTCGCCTAATGCAGGCGCAGTCATCGACACCCCCGCTTCCAACCGCTCCATTGAGCCTGCGGTCTTCGAAATCATCCTCCAGGGCGCAGGCGAGCAACGGTGGGCCACAAATCTGTCAGATCTCTGCCAAATTTACCTGCCAAACTCACTTCATGTTGTCATCAGTACGAATGAAGGTCCGGACCAAAACACAAGTAGTAACCGTGTTCGCACTGATCGCTGCGCTCTCGACAACTGCCAACACGACAGCGGCCGTTGCCCACACCGCTCCGGTTGAGAGCGATCATGCAATATCGCAAATCGAAACTGATGCCTACATCAGTGAGTTCGGCGTCAGTCGCCTTGAAGCGAAGCGCCGCCTCGAACTCCAGACGACGCTGGACGGACCGATTGCCGAAATTGTTGCTGCTGAAGGCGACCGTGTCGCAGGATTCGGGATAGAGCACACCCCTTCGTTCGCAGGAGTTGTATACCTGTCTGGAGAGTCTCCGCACTCCGCCACATCACAGGCTGTGTTAGAAAACTGGGGAGAACTCTTGCAGATACGTGTTGGATATAGACATTCAATCAAGGAACTACTCACAGCGATCGAATTGATCCCTTACAGCATCAAGGAAGACGCCGAATATATCGACATAAATATTCAGTCTAACAATATCGAGATTGGAGCTCTCTCCGATTCCTTTAATCAGGTGTCGGCAGCAGTCGCCAGACTACCTTGGCCCATTAAGGTCACCAAAACGACAAAATCCCGTCTACACGCGACGCTGGAAGGAGGGCAGCCACTGACAACCTGCACGGCAGGATTCTCAGTGGAAAATTCAGCCGGCATCCGGGGAATCTCAACTGCTGCACATTGTGGCAACTCTCAATCCCAGTCAGGCGTATCAATGACCTACGCAGGAGGAGCCCACAATTCGAACATGGACGTTCAGTGGCACACGGCCGCTGGCCATACTATCGTCGATGACTTCTACAACGGCACTGGTTTTACTGACGTTGGATCCGTGATATCTCGCAGCAACTCTTCAGGTGACTTTGTCTGCCACAGGGGGAAGAACAGTGGAACGAGCTGCGGATATGTCACTTCGATCTACCATGCTCCCAGCGACTGCGGAGGCCAGACCTGCAGCAACGTTTTCGTCAAAGTTGAAGGTTCTTCCTTGAAGGGCTGCAGGGGCGATTCGGGCGGACCCTGGTACAACGGCAACCAAGCGTATGGCAACCACCATGGCGGCAGTAGCAGTAATGCATCTGATTGTACCGCTATCGTAAACTATCTTAGCTTCACATCGTCAACGTACTTCTCAAATATTGGTATCTCAATACTCACTTCTTAAGAAACAGGACAAATGAAGCCAGATAGTTTCAAATATCTAATAGTGCTCATATCGACTCTCCTCTCATCCTGCGCCATACGCAGTCATGATGCGGCCGAGCCAGCGCCAAGCAATGCAGGAGGCTCGAACGTGGCCGGCCCGCTACCTATTGCGACATATGAAGATGGAACCGTCGACGAAATGGCCGAGCTGATCGGAATTCTCGATCTTGCAGAACCATGCATCTACGTGACCGACAGCACGAACCGCCGTTACCTGCTAATCGTTCCAAACGACACGAGTTCGTGGCAAAGCGGCGAACTCGAGCTAACGATAATGAGCACGACCTTCTCCAACAGTGACGAAGTGTCGATAAGCGGCTCAGGAGATGAAGACCGTCTCGATGTGCCACTCGTGAGAAGCAACATCAAGGTCTCTCCAAGCGATGCCTGCGACACCACAAATATCTGGTTCGCTAACGGCATCGGCAAGACTCGTACGTGAACCCGGCCGTTCCAGTGAGCCGCTCGGATGCGTCGCCGCTCTGCAGGACACACCGAAATGTGGATCGAAGGCACCATCTGTGGTCTCACAGCTGACCGCCCATCGGTTGGACCGACTCCTGGAGGACGGCCCGCTTCGCAGTTGAGAATCAGGGCGGTTGAGGAGCAGATGCGGTCGAGTGGGCGGGCGTCGAGGCCCGATGCCAGAATGGTTCCATGACGATCACCGACGACGAACTGCGGGAACGAACAAAGGCCCTTCTGGCCGAGGTTGATCCACACGCCACCGATCAGTTCACGTTTCGAGGCGCCCAGTTTGACGCCGGTTTGGCCATGGTCTTCTTTCCCGAAGGCAAGGGCGGGCTCGGCCTGGGCCGGGGCAAGCAAGCAGTGGTCGACGAAGTGCTGCGGGAAGCCAAGGTGCCATACCACGATCTGATGATCAACCCAATTGGTATCGGCATGGGTGCCCCGGTTGTGCTTCAGTACGGCACGGAGGAGATGCACGAAAAGCATCTCAAGAAGATCTTCACCGGTGAGGACGTCTGGTGTCAGCTGTTCTCCGAACCGACACACGGTTCCGACGTGGCGGGTATCCCCAGCCGAGGTGTACGTGACGGCGACGAGTGGATCGTGAACGGCCAGAAGGTGTGGACCACTCTGGCTCACACCTCCAACTACGGGATGCTGTTGACCCGCACCAACCCGGATGCACCCAAACACAAGGGCCTCTCCTACTTTGTGTTGGACATGCACGCCCCGGGTGTTGAGGTTCGGCCGCTGTTTCAGATAACCGGTGAAGCCGAGTTCAATGAAGTCTTCCTGACCGACGTTCGAATCAACGATGATCAGCGCCTCGGCGGCGAGGGCGACGGCTGGATGGTGGCCATCACCACGTTGATGAACGAGCGGGTGGCCCTGGGCGGCGGCTCGTCCGGTCGAGGCGGGGGACCAATCAGGTTCCTGACCAACCTGTGGAACCAGGTTAAAGACGACCTCGATCCTGCTACTCGCCGGGTGGTTGGTGACAAGGTCGCTCGGCTATGGGCCGAGGCCGAAGTGCTGCGTTGGACCAACCAGCGGCTGAAGGTGGTGGCCAAAGCCAACCGCGAGGCCGGGCCGATCGGTTCTGTGGGCAAGCTGATGTCGGCCGAGATGAACCAGCGGATTTTCGAAACCTGCCTGGATCTCCAGGGTGCCAACGGCATGCTGCACGAGTCCGGCTATCCGATGGTTCGCAGCGAAGAGGTCATGGGTGCCACCAACTACAGCGGTCAGTTTCTCCGTTCCCGGGCCAACACCATCGAAGGTGGGACCTCGGAGATTATGCGCAACATCCTGGGCGAACGGGTGCTGGGCATGCCGGGAGATGTCCGGGTGGATAAAGACGTTCCCTGGAGCGACATCCCCAAATAGCCGACACCTGGCCGACACCAAACGCAAGAGCGGCGACCCGAAGGCCGCCGCTCCCGCTTCCCCCCGGATCTGAACCCGGATGTTGTTGCTGGTTA
>JAHDFR010000115.1:0-9852 GCA_020628065.1 Acidimicrobiales bacterium | reverse complement strand
ATGGCCACCGCCGCCGTTTTGCCTTGAGCCCGATCAACGATGACCTCCAGCGCATAGAGAGCGGCGAACGGTGCCGCTCCTATGGCCAGAGCGATGAACAGAAAGGCCCCAGGAGCGATCTGGGCTGTTGCGGCAATAAAGGCGCATGGAGCACAGGCAATCATGGGCTTCCCCTCCTCTCGGTTCCCTGGTTGGTTGACGAGTCGAGTCTTTCTCCACTCACCGTTACCGTAATCACTAAGCGCAATAAACGCAATAGATGCAACAATAGCTATAAACGATTCCTGTCAACTGCACTATCTATTGCGTTTACTGCACCTGGCGACCTACACTGGATACATGGCATCAGAGGACACGGCCCGCATTAAGGAAGCTCTCGATGAGCTCGCCGACAGCGGGAACTACGCCATCATGGACAACGTTGCCGCCGGCGATCTGGACGATCTCGTCGAGCTGGTGGCCGCTGCCGTCGGCCTTATGCGAGATACCCGACCGGCGTCCACTGTCGCCGATCAGGCGCAATCAACGGCCGAAGACGCCAACTGGGCATTGATTGACGGTGACGCTTCCGATGGGGAGGCCACCGACACCACAAACCAAGGTGACCCCGACGTTGCCCTCACCACGACCAAGGCGGCGGCGCTACTGGGTGTGTCCCGTCCGTTCCTCATCAACATGCTTGAGCGGGGGGAAATGCCGTTCCACAAGGTCGGCACGGCCCGTCGAGTGCAGCTCTCCGACATCAAGGCGTACCTGGCCGAACGTGACCGAGCCAAAGAAGAGTTCCGTCAAGCGGCCCTGAGCAAACACCAATCAGCGGAACAGCCGGTCTAACGGCGGGTTAACAAACCGTCGGCGTTAGGTAAACAGTCCTGGCCTCGGAATATCCCTAGTCGGATCTTGGTTCTTTTTGGTGGCCGCTACCAAGGGAACCCTCCATGTCAGCAGTTGACGTTTCGCCCGCCGAGGCAATCTCCGGCGAGGACTTTGTCGCGCAGTACTTAACAGTTCGCACCACCACCGAACGACTGGCCGAACCACTATCCGCCGAGGACCAGGTCATTCAGTCAATGGACGATGTCAGCCCCACCAAGTGGCATCGGGCCCACGTGACCTGGTTCTTCGAAACCTTCCTACTCCCCCGACTCGACGGTTATGAGGCCGATCCGACCTACGGCTACCTGTTCAACTCGTACTACGAGGCCGTCGGCGAGCGCCATCCCCGCCCCCACCGAGGCCTGATCTCCCGACCGTCGGTGGACGAGGTGACCGACTACCGTCACCGGGTCGACGAAGCGATGATCCGGCTGCTGGAAACCGACGTCGTCGATGACCCGGAGTTCCAGGACCTGTTGGTGCTCGGCCTCAACCACGAGCAGCAGCATCAGGAACTGCTGTTGATGGACATCAAACACGTCTTGTCGTCCACCATCTTGCAGGCCCCATACCGATCCTCAAACGCACCGTCGGCTCGATTCCAGTCAGCCGAGTCCGCTCCCCTGACTTGGAGTGAATTTGAAGGGGGCATTCTGCCCGTCGGACACGACGGCTCGGGCTTCGCCTTCGACAACGAAGGACCCCGCCATGACGTTCTGTTGCGCCCGTACCGGCTGGCCAACCGTCTCGTCACCAACGGCGACTGGCTTGAGTTCATAGCCGACGGCGGCTACGACCGGGCCGAACACTGGCTGTCGGATGGGTGGCATCACATCAACCGCACCGGCTGGCGCCACCCGATGTACTGGTCTCAGTCAGTTGAATCAGACCACGAAAGCTGGATCCAGTACACCTTGGACGGGCCGGTGGCACTACGGCTGGACGAACCGGTGGTACACGTGTCCTACTACGAAGCCGACGCCTACGCCCGGTGGGCCGGTGCCCGTCTTCCAACCGAGTTCGAGTGGGAGTCAGCTACCACCTCCCAGCCCGTGACCGGCAATTTGCTTCCGTCGTCCAACCTCCACCCGATGCCGGCCGAACCCGAAGACGGCCTTCAGCAGCTGTTTGGTGATGTATGGGAGTGGACAGCCAGCCCGTATGTCGCCTACCCCGGCTTCGCCCCGGCCCCAGGCGCGGTGGGTGAGTACAACGGCAAGTTCATGATCGACCAGCAGGTACTGCGCGGTGGGTGCGCCGTCACCCCCGGCGGCCACATTCGACCGACATATCGCAACTTCTTTCCAGCCAAAGCGCGGTGGCATTTCGGCGGCCTGCGCTTGGCCAACGACCAATAACGCCGACGGGAAGACCAATGACTGAAGACGCCAACCTCGCCGCGCCCCACAACGACATCCCGGCCTCGGTTTCCGACCGAGTCACGGTGGACGTGCACCTCGGACCGGGCGAGCTCGACCAGGCTTTGCGCCACGATGTCCATACCGGGCTGACTGCCGACCCAAAAGAGTTACCACCCAAGTGGTTCTACGACGAACACGGCAGCGCACTGTTCGACAAGATCACCCGGCTAAGCGAGTACTACCAGACCGAGGCCGAACGTTCGATCCTGTCGGAGCGGGCGGCCGAACTTGTGGCTTTGACCCAAGCCGACACCATCGTCGAGTTGGGCTCGGGCACGTCGGACAAAACCAGGACCGTGCTTGACGAGGCAACATCAAACGGGGCACTGGAACGGTTCATTCCCTTCGACGTCTCGGAAGAGTTCCTGCGGGAGGCGGCCAACATGTTGGCCGCTCGATACCCCAGGCTCAGAGTGCACGGAGTGGTCGGCGACTTCGATCGCCACCTGGCCAACATTCCGACCGGTGGCCGGCGACTCATCATGCTGCTGGGTGGCACAATCGGAAACTACCCACTAGCCGAACGCCGCCAGTTCCTGAACGAAATTGTGGCCGGGATGCGACCTGGCGATCACTTCCTGGTCGGGGTCGACCTGGTCAAGGACCCCGCTCGCATCGAGCTGGCCTACAACGACCCGGCCGGTGTGACCGAGGCATTCAACAAGAACGTGCTGGGCGTCATCAACCGCAAACTGGGAGCCGACTTCGACCTTGACGGCTTCGACCACATCGCCTTCTTCGACGACGAACACGAGTGGATCGAAATCCTGCTTCGCTCCGAAGACGACCAGCAGGTTCACATTCCCGAGCTCGACCTTGACGTCCGGTTCGCCGCCGGTGAGTACATGCGCACCGAGATCTCGGCCAAGTTCCGCCAGGACGGCTTCGAGGACGAGTTGGCCGACGCTGGACTACACCCGGTGGCATGGTGGACCGACGCCAACAACGACTTCGCCGTCAGCGTGGCTGCTCGACGCTGAGCCGTCTGGAACGAAGGTCAACCACAGAGGAAGCGGTGGTGATAGGGCGCCGACGCCTGATGTCCGTCGCTCCGTGGCCGTCGCTCAATGCAACCACCTGGCCGATCACGATGATTGCTGGTGACGGGCCGCGGGCACCTTCGCTCGCCAGTTGACCGAGTGTTCCTATCGTGGCTTCGGCATCTGGTCGACCACATCGGCTGAGAACGGCGACCGGTTCGTGCTCGGGTCGTCCGCCGCCTATGAGCCGTCGGGCAAGACTGGCCGCCGTCGACACACCCATCAGCACCACCAGGGTGTCGGCTGAGCGGGCAATGGCCGACCAGTCATAGTCGTCGTCTTCGATGCGGTGACCGCTGAGCACGGTGAAGGAGGAAGCCACCCCGCGGTGGGTCAAGGGGATCCCGGCCAGTCCCGGTCCGCCCAGTGCCGAAGAGACTCCCGGGACGACCGATACCGGAACGTCAGCTGCCTGTAGGCCTTCGACCTCTTCCATGCCTCGCCCGAAGACAAACGGATCTCCGCCTTTCAGACGCACCACCGAGAAACCGGCCTTGGCCTGATCGATGAGAACGTCGATGATGTCCGCCTGGAGCGCGCCACCGCCTTTGAACTTTCCCATAGGAATTCGCTCGGCCACAACAGGAGCAAGATCCAGAATGGCGGGGTCGACCAGGCGGTCGTAGACCACCACGTCGGCGGAGGCCAGGGCCCGCGCTCCCCCCAACGTCAGCTGGTCCAGACCTCCGGGTCCGGCGCCTACCAGCGTGACGTTGCCGGTCCGCACCGACGTTGAAGAAGAAAATCCTGCCACGAACCTCCGCTCCAGCTCGTCAAGACTTCCTACCCGTCCATCTTTCACCGCGGCCAGTCCGGGAGACAGGAAGCGATCGCGCCAGGCCGGGTAGTCGTAACGGTAGGTGCCGGAGTGCCGGAGGGTGTTTCGGACTGCAGCGGCCCTCTCCATTAACGGACCGACCCCTTCCGGCAGGGCGCCCTCAAGCTCTTCCCGTAGAAAACGACTGGCGGCCGGGCTTGCCCCGTTGGTCGATACAGCAATTGTTGCCGGGCCCCGCACAACAACTGATGGCACCGTAACATCGCAAAGGGCGGGGTCGTCGACGACGTTAACCACTGCGGCGCTCAGCTTGGACCATCGACGGATTCGTTTATTGATCCGGCGATCGTTGGTGGCGGCAACGACCAGGGCAACGCCGATAACATCTGTCGGGCGGAAGCGTCGGAGGCTGAGTTCGACTGCGCCCTGCTCGGCCAGGTCGACAACTCTGGCCGAAGCCTGCTCGGCAACCACCTTTATCCGCGCACCCGTACCGCGAAGAGATTCGATTTTTCCCACAGCGATCTCGCCGGCACCGACGATCAATACCTTCCGGCCTTCGAGCTTCCAACTGAGTAGGTACGGTCGAGGGCTCACAGCGGTGCTTTCTCCTTTGACTGCTCGGCCATCTGGCCGGAAGATATCAGGTCGAGGACGGGGCCCAGCCGGACAGGGGTGTGTTTGAAACCCGGCATCTTGCTCACGGGGTCAAGATCGTCGGCAACCAGTTCGTTGCACTCCGGCCAGTGGTAGAGCATGAAGACCGTGTCAGGCCGCAGCCGGTCATTGGCCCGCCAGTTGACTGTTGAGCGTCCGGTGGCGCTGGTAATTGACACCGCTTGGCCTTGGCCAATCCCCAGCTTTTCGGCGGTCTCGGGGTGAATCTCGACATAGGGTTCCGGTGCCTTGCTGTCCTGAGCGGCGATTCGTTTGGTCTGGTTCCTCGACAGGTAGTGGGCCAGGTGCCGACCGTTGGTCATCGCGAGTGGGAACTCGTCACAGATCTGCCTGTCGATAGGCGGTTGAATCGGATGAAAGCGGGCAAGCCCATCATCATGGGCGAACCGCTGCTCATAGAGTCGAGGCGTTCCTGGATGGTCGGGGGACGGGCAAGGCCATGCCAGACCGTCCGCGGTACGATCCCAGGTGATTCCGGAGTAGTCATTCGGACCGCCGGCCGACAGCAGTCGCATTTCTTCCCACACCTGTCGACCGCGGTCGAAGGGGAAGCTTTCGTTTGCGCCCAGGCTTGCCCCCAGGCGACAAAGCACCTCGATTTCGTTGGGCCCACTGACCGGCTCGGTGATCTGTTCACACCGCACAACCCGGCCTTCGATGGTGGTTACCGTTCCTTCTTCCTCGGCAAACGTCGTGCCTGGTAACACGACGTGGGCATAGTCGAGAACCTCGGACGGAAACGGGTCGATCACCACCAGGTGCTGCAACCCGGATAGTTGACTGCGGACCCGGGATAGGTTCGGGGCCGAGACCAGCATGTTGTTCGACAGCGATAGCAGACCTTGGACAGCCCCGGTCTCGACCGCTTGCAGAATCTCGACGTACGTCTTGCCTACGCCGGGCAGGTGATCGGGCTCGATCCCCCACTGTGCGGCCACCGAGTTGCGGTGTTCCGGGTTGGCGATCGACCGTCCTGCCGGCAGCTGATCACATCGTTGGCCCCATTCACGTCCGCCCTGGCCGTTGCGCTGACCGGTCAACATGTTGATCCCCGACGCCGGGCGGCCAATGTGCCCGCAGGCCAACATGACGTTGATCATGGCCAGAACGTTGTTGGTGCCGTCGAGTTGCTGTTCAGCGCCTCGGGCGTGAATCAGCATGCAGCGAGAGGTCGACCCGATGAGCTCGGCCAGATCAACAACCGTCTGGGACGCCACGTCGGTGGCCGCTTCAACCTCGTCGGGAGTCCAACGCTCAGCGCTGGCTACAGCGACGTCAAACCCGGTGGTTCGCCTGGCAACAAAGTCCTTGTTGACGAGGTCGCCTTTGACCAGCTGACGAAGCAAGCCTTGAAACAGGGCACCATCGGTGCCGGGCCGAAGCCTGATCTGCATGTCGGCCGACTTAACCCATCGGCCCATTCGTGGGTCGATGACCACCACGGTGGCGCCTTTGCGTCTCGCCCGGTCGATGGCTTGAGGTATTACTACCGGATAGGCATCCGAGAGGTTGGCACCGACAACGATGATGACCTCTGCGTCGGCGAGTTCAGATAACGGCGTGGTGGCTCGGTCCCGTCCGAATGCCATCATGTTGGCCTTGCCGGCCGACACCATGCAGAATCTGCCGTTGTAGTCGACGTGAGGTGTTCGAAGCGCCAGTCTCGCCAGCTTGCCCACCAGATAGACCTTCTCGTTGGTTAGCGAGCCTCCAGATAACACTGCGTTGGCGTCGGGTCCGCAACTGTCCTTGATTCGGCGGAACCCGGCTGCGGCAGCCTCTATCGCCTCGTCCCAACCAACCGGAGTCAGCGCGCCGTCCCGCCTAATCAAGGGGGTCGTCAGTCGGTCCTGGTGATCGACTTGGAGGTGTGCGGTACTACCTTTCGAACACAACGCACCTTTAGTCAGAGGCGAATCCTTCCATCTGACCATCCTGGAAATCCGGCCTTCAGAGGTCTCCAGCTGCATTCCACAATTGAGTGCGCAATACGGACAGTGTGTTGACCTGAGGCCGGCGCCTCGGGTGGGTCCGGTCATGTCGGCCTGTCTCCTACCGTCGACCGAGCGAGCGTTCTCCGAGGAGACCATTAGGCGGCGACATGAGCGCCATGCTCGTATCGAGCCAGGAACTCGATGACCTGATCCCGATAGGCGTAGAACCGGGGATCCTCCAGCAGGGCACGCCGGTCCCGAGGCCGGGGCAGATCCACTTCGAGCACCTGCCCGATTCGGGCTCGAGGCCCGTTGGTCATCATGATCACCCGATCCGCCAGCAGAATGGCCTCATCGACGTCATGGGTGACGCAGATCGTGGTCACCTTCGTCCGGTTCCAAACCTCGACCAGCACATCTTGGAGGTCCCAGCGGGTCAAGCTGTCAAGCATGCCGAACGGCTCGTCAAGCAGCAGCAGCTTTGGACTGAGGGCGAAGGCCCGGGCCAATCCGACTCGCTGCTTCATTCCGTTGGACAGCTCAGCCGCTCGTTTGTCCATGGCGGCGCCGAGGCCAACCCGCTCGAGGTAGTACTCGACCACTTCGCTTCTCTCGGCCTTGGTGGCGTCCGGGTAGACCCGGTCCACGCCAAGCTGAACGTTTTCCCGTGCTGTCAGCCACGGGAAAAGCGATGGGGCCTGGAAGACGACCGCCTTGTCCGGACCGGCCGAATTCACCAAATGGCCGTCAAGGGCGATCCAGCCGTCCGATATCTCATTAAGTCCGGCCGCCATCGTCAGTGCCGTTGACTTTCCGCACCCGGAATGTCCGATGAGCGAAACAAAGTCGCCTTTGTCCATCATCAAATCAATGTCTTTCAGCACTGTGAGCGGACCCGACGGCGTGGGATATACCTTGGTGAGCTTGCTGAATTCCAGATAGCGACGGCTGACCCTGGTCTTGGCTGCGTCCCTGTACGCCTTGGGCGGCCTCAGATCTACCGGATCGATCTTGGGGAGGTCTTTGACTGCGGCTAGGGCAGCCGCATCGGCATCGGTCAGATCGAGCACCGGCTCTTCGTTGCCATTGCTGGACAGGCCGTCCCCGCCTATGGCTGACAAATAGTTGACGATCTCACTTCTCAGGGCGGTGTAGGCAAGATCGGAGCTGACCTTCGTTCGATCTCGTGGCCGCTCCAGCTCCACCTCAAAGATCTGGGCGATGCCGGCGCCTGGGCCTCGTTCCAAGACGGCAATCCGGTCGGCCAGCAACAGCGCTTCGTCGACGTCGTTGGTCACCAGAAGAATGGTGCGCTTTTCGAAGGCTCGGATGCGCTCGATCTCATCCTGAAGCTTGGCTCTGGTCAGAGCATCCAGGGCCGACAACGGCTCGTCCATCAGCAGGATGCGGGGTTGCCCCACCAGCGCCCGAGCGACCGCGACTCGCTGTCTCATACCTCCGGACAGCTGAGCGAACCGACGGTCGCAGGCGTGTGACAGTCCGACCAAATCGATGGTCTCATCGACCCGGCGGGCTCGATCTGTAGCCGACATATCGCCCAACAGCGAGTCGGCGGCCAAGGCGACGTTTTCGGTGACTGTCAGCCACGGAAGCAACGAGTATGACTGGAAGACCACACCCCGATCGGTGCCCGTTCCCGAGATTGGTTGGCCGTCGACGGTCACTACCCCTTCATCCGACTCGATCAGTCCGGCGATGGTGGAGACGAGCGTCGTTTTGCCCGATCCGGAGAATCCCAGGACGGCCACAAACTCGCCTTCTCGTATTTCCAGGTCGAGGTCCTTGAGGACCGCAGTTGTTTCTCCATCAGCGCCGGAGTAGGACTTGCTTAGCCCCTGAACCGATATCAGTGGAAAGTTGTCCACGGCTATACCGCCCGATTTCGGCTGGCGAACGTTTCCAGCCGGGCCATGAACTGGTCGAGGACAACCCCGATAACACCTATGACGATCACGGCGAACATGATCCGGCTTAGGGACTGGCTGGAGCCGTTCTGGAACTCGTCCCACACGAACTTGCCGAGGCCGGGGTTTTGAGCCAGCATTTCGGCCGCAATCAACACCATCCATCCGACGCCGAGCGACAGTCGCATCCCGGTAAAGATGTAGGGCATTGCGGTGGGGAGGATGATCTTGCGAAGCTTGGTGACCGGCCCGAGACGTAGCACCTCGGCTACGTTCAGCAGATCTTTGTCGACCGATGATGCGCCGACGGCGGTATTGATAAGCGTCGGCCACAACGAATTCAGTGTGACAACGAGCGCCGACACAACGAACGAGATGGGCAGCAGCGGGTCAGCCGGATCGACTGATGCGGCGATAACCAGCTGGACGATCGGCAACCAGGCCAGCGGCGACACCGGCTTGAACAGCTGGACTAGTGGGTTGATGGCTCGTTGAAAGGTCCGGGAAAGACCGGCCAGCAGTCCGACCGGGACAGCGATGAACGTACCGATCAGGAAGCCGAGGGCCACTGTCCGAAGCGACGTCCAGATCTGAGCCACGATGGTTTTTGAGTCATCGAATTCAAAGTCTTGGGTTGGCTGACCGGCCTCGGCCAGCTCGGCGTTGCGGGCGGCCTGGTCGGCATAAAACGCCGCCTCTTCAGATTCGACCGCCCGATACTGCTCCCACAGTCCGCGCCCGGCGTCGAGCACCTCCACCGGTCCCGGCAACTGCCCAAGTTGGGTGTCAACCAGCGGTGCCAGCACCGCCCATAGTCCGAGAAATGCCACCACGCCGAGGATCGGCGGCCAAGCGGCCTCAACGAACTTCTTCAGCCCGGCCGGAGTGAAGAACTCGACAATCGGCGTGCTCAGTCTGGTCACCAAAGCAGCGCCGGAACCATTCGGATCTGGTTCAACAATTGGGTCGTCGCCAACTTCAGGTACCCCATCGGGGCGTTCAAGAGTTGCGTCGAATACCGGGTCATCGGCCGTTTCTAGTTCGGTTGTTCCGGGCATGGTTGGGCTCCCGTCGGTCGGCGAGTTCTTGCGGATGCAGTGCTGTTCTTGCGAATGCAGTTCTGTTGCTGCGGACGCAGTACTGGATGTCTCGATTGAAGTCTGAGTCAGCGCGCGTTTATCGGTGTCGGCCGGTCAGCCT
>JAHDFR010000337.1 GCA_020628065.1 Acidimicrobiales bacterium | reverse complement strand
CCTGACCCGAACGCGCGCAACACTTCGAGATATCTTCCGACCAGGCTTTCTATCGAATCCTCGCGACAGGTGGCAATCGTCGGTTGCCAGTACTGTTCATCGACTCAACCTCCTAGGTGCCAACCCGTTAATCGGGATCGCCAGTCAAACAGACCGGCTAGCGTCGTTCGACATGGGCTCGCTGTACCCACCGCTAAACGTTCGAGTCGTGACCCCTCGCCTGGAGCTGCGAGGAGCGACCGACGAGCTTCTGGAGCAGATGGCGCCGCTCGTTCATGGCGGCAAAGCCACAGCCGACCCGGCGCCGTGGGACGACCCCAGCTCCTTCTACACCGAAGACCCCGATAGTCGGGTCGAGCAGTGGATGAGAGGGGTGTGGCGTGGCCGGGGCACGGTTCGACCCGATGCCTGGCGGCTGTACTTCGCCGTCCTGGTCGATGGCGAAGTGATCGGTTCGCAGGACATCACCGGCAACGACTTCGACACCTTCGGCACGGTGGAGAGTACGTCGTGGGTTTCCACCGACGTTCGACGACAAGGTATTGGTACCGAGATGCGCCAGGCCATTCTCCACTTGGCGTTTGAGGGCCTTGGGGCCAAGGAAGCTCATAGCGAAGCCGGGGCGGAGAACCACGGCTCAAACGCAATTTCTCGGAAGTTGGGTTACGAACCCAACGGCACGTCGTGGGCCACCCACCAGGGCCAACCAGTACTTGGCCATCGCTGGCGCCTGTCGCGGGAACAGTGGGAGGCCAACCGCCGGGACGACATTGCATTGTTCGGTATTGGAGCGTGTCGCAAAACGCTAGGGCTCGATCAGACCACAAGCGGTTGAGTGCCCGTTAGCCACCTGAACCCGGCCCCACACCTCCCGGTAGCGAACCGACCTGGGTGTAGCCTCCGCCGTCATCGATGATTGCCCGGGTGTGCCACTGCGTCTCGATGGTGTTGCCACCCATGGACAACGCTTCAGGTACACAATCCACACAGACGACTCCTGCGCCCAGGTGACCCATCACCCTTATGTGGTTGTTTCGAACCACTGTCCGATCGATGTAGCCGAACTCGCCACCCCAGCGGGTCACGAGAAACGCATCATGGCTGTCCTTGTTCCGGTAGGACACGGCGTCGAAATCGGAGAAGTGGTAGTTCCGCTCAAACCGGTTGTCCTCCGCCACACCTGATGTTCTGTCCGCGTAGTTGCCTTCGCCCAGTTCGGCGAAATGATGCTCGTTCCAGGCGTAGTTGTCGTGGGCATAGGTGCCGAAACCGTTGAACACTTCGATGCTGGCACCGTCCTGCCAGTAGTCGGGCGAACATCCTCGGTTGTTGGCGAAGTAGTTCCAGGCAATCTCGGTGTCTTCACCCCGCACCAGCACACCAATGGCCCCGGCGTCGTCATTTTCACCGTCGTTGATGGTCATGATGTCGTTGCCGTGCAAGGCCGAATGGACCACCCGATTTCGCTCGGTCCTGTCGAACACGAACACTCCGGCGTAAAACCCCGAGGCGTCAACCCTGGCCACGGTGTTGTCGTCGCCCCGCACATCCACACCAACCAGATAGCCGACGTTGGCCCCGAATTCCTGGGGACAGGCCACCGGATCGCCGCTTGGCTCCCCATCGAGGATCACATCCCACAGTTGGACGTTGCTGCCTTCGATCAAGACCAACGCTTCACCCACCTGGTCGGCAGAGGCTTTGAGCACCGGTCGGCTGCCGGCGTCAGCACCGGTGACCACTACCGGATCGGCTGCAGTGCCCGACCACGTGACGTGCAACTGCTGCCCTTCACAGAACCCGTCTATAACCACATCGGTTCCCGGCGACTGGGAGCCGATTCGAGGTAGCGTCCGCCACGGCGCCGTCGCCGAACCAGCCGCGTTGTCGTCACCATTGTCGCAGTCGACGTAAATGGCGCTAGCGATTGAGGGCTTGATGTCGCCACTCACCGACAGATCTCCAAGCCAGGTCGGTACCACGCTGGGATCTTCCGGTTCCGGCGGTTCGGGTACGGCCACCACCGGCAGCGTGAACCGCTGACTGTTGGATCCCCAGTCGCTGTCCGGGGCGACGATCGTGCCCGCTCCCAGGTGCCGTCAGGATTTTGGAAGCCGGGAACGGACAACGTGTTGCCCGCTGGTCTCCGCAGCCGGCAGACCGGTTGCGGCTCAGACTTATCGCTCCTGAATTCTCTGCGCCGATCGAAACGGGTTGCGGTACAGGCCCCTGGAGTGGCTGTCGACTCCCACCTCCAGCTCAC
>JAHDFR010000114.1:427-14328 GCA_020628065.1 Acidimicrobiales bacterium | reverse complement strand
CAAACAAGCAACCAAACAAGCAACCAAACAGGTGACCAGGCCGGCGGTCATGATGCGGTTGGCCGTTCCGGTCACCGTCCGGTGGCGGCGGTGATGGTGGCGACCGGGCACAGCTCACCCGACCGCAAGGCCACCGTGCTGCTTGAACACATGGCCGAGGTTTTGGGTACGGCCGTCACCCACGCCACAACCGAGGTGGCGGAACATCACCAGGCCCTTCACGACCCGTTGACCAAACTGCCGAACCGTGCCCTGATCGTTGACCGGCTTGGTCAGGCCATGGCTCGACTCGACCGTGACGGGGTTGCCCTTTCGGTGCTTCTGGTTGACATCGACCGGTTCAAGTCGATAAACGACACCTACGGGGTCGACGTCGGTGACCGGGTTCTGGTGGAGGTGGCCGAACGCCTGTTGGCTGCTGTTCGACTGGGCGACACCGTCGGCCGGATCAGCAGCGATCAGTTCCTGGTTATCTGCGTTGCCGCCAACGGCGAGTTGGACACCGCAGCTGTCGGCCGACGGATTCTACGCGCGGTGTCCGAGCCAATTGCCATCGGGCAGGGTCGTCCAGCGGACCGTTCGATCTCGTCAAAGGACGATCGCCCGGCCGTCATCGACCTCAGCCGACAAACCATTGACGAGCTGAGCATCACCGCCTCGATTGGTGCCGTGGTGATCCGCGAGGCTGAGCAACGCCCGACCACTGTCATCGGCAATGCCGAGTCGGCTTTGTCCCGGGCCACATCGCTCGGCCGTGGCAAGTTCGCCATGTTCAAAGCCGAGGATCAGAACGACATCATCCGACGTCAGCAGATCGAGCAGTCACTTCGTCGGGCCATCGACTTCGGAAACGGCCCCGGCAGTGAGCTGGCTCTGTACTACCAGCCCATTGTCGAGATCTCATCCGGCGTGATGGTCGGGGCTGAAGCTTTGCTCCGGTGGGATCGTCCCGGTCAGGATGTTTGTGGACCGGACGTTTTCATGCCGGTGGCCGAGGAATCGGACCTGGTGATGGCGCTCGACAAATGGGTTATCAACGACGTGTGCCAGAGCATGGAGCGCTGGCCGAAGCTGGCCGGTCGTTGGCCGTTGATTTCGATCAACCTGTCGGCCCGGATTCTCGGTAGCGAGACGCTGGTGCCCACTATCCGCGAAGCTCTCGACCGGTACGACTTGCCCTCCATCCGTCTTGGGTTCGAGATCACCGAGTCGATGCAGGTGCTGGACATGCAGACAGCGCTCGACAACCTGAACCGTCTGGCGGCGTTGGGTTCTCGCATCGCCATCGATGACTTTGGCGTGGGCCACGCTTCGCTGGATTACCTGCGCACGTTCTCCATGGCCACCGCCCTCAAAATCGACCGGTCTTTTGTGGCCGGGCTAACGGTGTCGAAAGAAGACAAGGCCATCGTCACCGCCTCAATAGCCATGGCCAACTCGCTCGGGTTGGATTCAGTGGCCGAAGGCGTCGAGTCGGTGGAGCAGCTGTTGACCCTGCGGCAGATGGGCTGCAAGTATGCGCAAGGGTTTGTACTGGCTCGCCCCTTGCCACTCGACATCGTCTTGGAGATCTGGAATCGGGAGCGGCTCTACAACCCCAAAGGGTAGACGCACCCAAGGTTTGAACGTCCTCCGGTTCCGAGAGCCCGAGCGATCGCCAACTGTCCGCTCACCGAGTGGTCGTGGCGTTCAACCTTGTAGCGAATCTACGGTCGGGATCGAGAGCAATTCGCTACCAGGTTGAACGGTGGGGTGAACTCGTCGGATCAGTCCAGGCTGTCGTCCAAAGCCTTGGCACCCTCGGTCGATTGCGGCCATCCGGGAACACCGTCGTCCAACGGCACCCCCATGGTGTTCAAGAAGCCGGACACCATTCGGTAGAACCCCACACACATGACCAGCTCCACCAGCTCAGCTTCTGTCCACCGCTGGCGAAGACGGGCGAAGGTGAGGTCGCTCACGCAGTCGTCGGCGCACAACTCGTCGGCCATCACGATGAGATCGCGGTCCCCGTCGGTCCAGTCGTGGACCTCCAGACACTCGTCGGACCCAATGGCCGAAATCTCCTCCGAGGTCAGGCCGGCTTCGGCACCAATGAGTGTGTGTTGGCCGAATTCGTACTCGGCCCTAGCGTTCCACCCCACCCGGAGAATGGCTATCTCCCGCTCCCGAGCGGGAAGCTCACCTTTGTTTATCAGCAGACCGCCAAGCAGATTGAACCGCTTCAGCAATCGGGGATGATGGGCCAGCACGGCGAAGATGTTCAACGGTTGGCCGTCTCTGGCCATCGTCAAGCCGAGCAACTGACCGAGCTCGGAGCCCGGGTCAACATCTTGCAGTAGTGGTAGGCGCGGCGAGCTAGGGCGCAGCATGGTTCTAGTTCATAGCATCCCGCCCGCGGGCTGTCACGTCCGTCGGCACCGGATAGGCCGGGACTTCGGACGTCGAGGTGCTACTCCGGATTGACGTTGGCTACGGCGTGGCGGTGGAACATGGTGATGCGGTCTTCGCCCACCCGCTCCCGCTTCTCCTGATCGGTGACACCTCGGCCTTCCTCAGGGGAAAGGCACAGCACGGCCAGTTTGCCTTCGTGCAGATTGTGGTGAACCTGATTGGCGGCCAAGCCGACATCCTCCAAGGCGTACACGTCGGACATGATGGGCACGATGGCGCCGTCGTCCAGCAGTTTGTTCATCCGCCAAGCCTCCTCGTAGTTGGCGAAGTGGCTCGACACGATGCGCTTCAGCTTCATCCAGAGGTGGCGGTTGTCGTACTCGATCATGTAGCCGGAGGTGGCGGCGCAGGTCACCACGGTGCCTCCCCGCTTGGCGGCGAACACCGAGGCACCCATGGTCTGTCGGCCCGGGTGCTCAAACACGATGTCGGGGTCCTCGCCGATGAGCGAGCGGATCTGCTTGCCGAATCGTCGCCACTCGGATTCGTCCTGGGTGTGCTCGTCGGACCAGAACTTGTAGCCCTCGGCTTTGCGGTCGATGACGGCCTCGCAGCCCATCTCGTTCAGCAACTCGGCTTTCTCCGGTGACGACACCACGCCTACTGGTACGCCGCCGCCGTTCAGCACCAGCTGGATGGCGTAGCCGCCAAGACCGCCGGTGGCACCCCACACCAGAACCCGGTCGCCCTGTTTCATCGGTGCGGCGTGGTTGGAAACCAACATCCGGTAGCTGGTGGAGGCACAAAGAGCGTTCACCGCCGCTTCCTCCCAGGTGAGGTGAGCCGGTTTGGGCATCAACTGGTTGGCTTTGACCACCGTCAGGTCGGCCAGACCACCGAAGTTCGTTTCGAAACCCCAGATGCGTTGGTTGCTGGCTTTCATGGAGTCGTTGTGGGAGAACGGGTCCTGGTCGTCGACGTGGTTGCAGTGGATGGTGACCCGGTCACCCGGCTTGTAGCTGCGAACGGCCGAGCCGGTGCGGAGCACAACGCCGGAGCCGTCAGACCCGACGATGTGGTAGTCGAGGTTGTGGCGGGCGCCCCATTCGCTTTCGCGACCCAAGCGATCGAGGAAGCCGAACGTGGGCAGTGGCTCGAAGATGGACGTCCACACCGTGTTGAAGTTGATGGCCGACGCCATAACCGCCACCACGACTTCGTCCGGTGCCGTCTCAGGTAGTGGTACGTCGCCGACGTGCAGCGACTTGCGGGGGTCCTTCTCCCACGACTCCAATCCCTCAAACATCTCGGTTTCGTCCCGGCGGACGTAGGCCGCCCGGTACGACTCGGGGATGGTCAGGTTGGCGATTTCCTCGCTGGAGGCTTCGGCTTCAATGGCTTGGAGAATCTCGTCCATATTCATACTCCTCGGATCGACCGGCCGGAGACTGAGCGAACCCGGTTCCCGTAGGGATTCGAGTCGTGCTGCGTGTCCGGATCCGGCGCGGGCGGCGTTGCCCACATCGGCGCGATAACCCAGAAACTACCAGCTGTGGTTTTTGGGCTGTCGTATCACGATCAATCCAAAATAGTTAGAGACTCAAAGTAAATGCCAATCGGTCGGAGAAATCCGACGCCAAGTCGGCTCAGATCGCACAAAACAGCCAAGAGCCCCGACGTCGGCACATGACCTCGGGGCCCTTGACCTGACGTCGGCGACTGAGGTAGCCGCCCTCCCTCCAGAGGCGGCAGCTCGCCCGTCAGCCCTGCTTCGGCGGCTACAGCCGAAGCAGACGGTGTAGATTGATTACGTTCATCATGGCGCACCAAGAGCAGGAATGGCTAACGCCGTGTGTCTTGATCTGCTTATGGATAGCGTTCGGAAAAGCTGAACACTGGGAAAGGGCGGAGAGGGCGCATTGCTCGACCATGGCGACATCAAACTGCTGGAGGTCTTCTTGGCCGTTGTCGACCACGGCTCGATGTCGTCGGCCGCCGACGTACTTCACCGATCAACTCCATCGGTAAGCGAGGCCATCTCCCGGCTCGAACTCAAACTCGGGTTCGAGGTCCTCTACCGATCGGCCCGAGGCTGTCACCCCACCCCGGCCGGCCGAGACCTTTCCGAATCGGTCCGCCAACTGCTAGGACAGGTTGACTCGTCGCTGGCCTCCATCGCCGAATTGGCAGGTCAATCCAAGTCGCTTCGAATCGGCAGCGTCTACGGGATCTTCAACGACCTGGCCAACGGACTAGAGCTGGAGGGGTTCGAGGCTGAGGGGGCGTCGATGTCCATCAACAACCCGGGCCGTTCCATCCTCGACGGCGAGGTCGATCTCGGCATCCTCCTCGGACCGACCAGTCAGGACACACAACTGGAACGGCGTCACCTCTTCTACGAACCTCGGATCGCCGTCATGAAGGTCCATAATGTGCCCGACGGAGCCACCTCCGTGACCCTTGACGAGTTGGACGAGTTGGTGTGGCCGGCCATACCCGCCGGGGCCGACGAAACCTATCTCGGACCGTGGCTGAGCTACGACGAGCGGGGCGGGCCACCCCGTCGACAAGAACTCGTCCCTACCGATCCGTTTGCCATGCTCGACTGGATGCAGCGGGCACCCGATGCCGTCATCCCAACCACCTTGGATCTGGCCGTCATGTTCTTGTCGGTCAGGGGCTACGTCATGTTGCCCATCGATGACGTGCCGGGCTGGAATGTGGATCTGGTGACCCGCTCCGACAGCAACCTGCCGGTCGGCGATCTCGCTCAATCATTGGTGGATCTACACAAAAACAGATCCATCAACGGCGGTGGACAAGACGCTACTCGGTAAGGGACTTACCTCCCGACAGGCGAAACAACCGTTCCACTAGTACCTTGGGGCCAGGTTCGCTAGGGTGGACTTTGCCCTTGCGGCATACCAAGCCAGATATCAAACTGTAACCGGCGGCAGCCACGGTCCTTGGCAGATTTCTGTTGGACCGCGGCAAATGCTGCTCGGCGCACGGCGACTAGGAGTGGACGGTGGGTTTTTCACCAGAAGATATCGAGGTTCAAGACTTCGAACGGACCCGGAAGGGCTACGAGCCCACAGCGGTCCGTGGCTACCTCCAGCAGGTCAGCCGAACCATGCGGGATCTGCAGGCCGAGTTGGCCGAAACCAAGCGGCGGGCGGCTGCCGCTGAAGCTCAAGCATCCAAGACTCCCTCGGAGCTCGAGGCCGACAAGTTCGGCGCCCTCGGTGATCGGGTGGCGGAAATGCTGCGCTTGGCTCAAGAATCGGGAGCCGAGATTCGAGCCACAGCGGACCGGGAAGCCAACGACGTCATCGTCAAGGCCCGATCCGACGCCGACTCCATGACCACTCAGGCCCAGAGCCTGCTGAGCTCGGCCGAGTCCGAGGCGGCAGCCACGCTGGCCACCGCTCAAGGCAAAGCCGACGAGTTGCTGAGCGAGTCTCGGGTCCGATCCGAGACCATGATCAGCGATGCCGAGTCTGAAGCCGATCGGCTGGTATCGACCGCTTCCTCCAACGCTGAAGCCACTCGGGCCGCAGCCAACGAGGAAGCTGAGCGGGTTCGCGCCTCGGCTAAGGCCGAAGCCGACACCATGGTCGGCGACGCCGAAACCGAAGCCAACGAACTACGCCTCCAAGCCAACAACATCTTGGCCGACTCCAAATCCCGGGCCGACGAAATGTGGAACTCGGCCGAGGCCGAGGCGTTCAAACTTCGTGAAGACGGCCGGCAGGAAGCCGAGCAGATCCGCCAAACCGCCGTCGACCAGGCAACCGAGTACAAGACCAGCGTCGAGTCCGAGGCGGACGCCCATCGGCAAAAGGTCGAAGCCGACGTGGCCGAACTGTTGTCGACCACTCAGGCCGACTGCGAGCAGCAGCGCCAGTCAGCCCAGAACGAGGCTGACGCTCTACGGGCCGAGGCCGATCAACTGTTGAACGACCATCGGCGTATGGCCGAGGAGCGTATCGCCGAGGCCGGATCCGAAGCGGACCGTATCCAGCAGCAGGCCGCCGAGGAAGCCGATCGCATCCGGGCCGCCGGTGAGGCAGATGCCGAAGCCAGCCGAGCCGAGTCCGATCGCCGCAACGAAGCCGTCCAGCGCGACGCCGACGCCTACGTTGATGCCCGCCGGGCCGAAGGCGACGACTACTACGCCTCCAAGTCGACCGAAGCCGACGCCTACGTCATGCTCAAGCACAAAGAAGCTGACGACTACGTTGCCGCCCGACAAGGTGAGGTCTACAAGAACGCTGAAGAAGCCGAACGGGAGCGGGACAAAGCGCTGGCTCAAATCAGCGAAGCCCGAGCTCAGGTGGCCGACCTGCTTCAGCAGGCTCAGGCTCAGAGCGAGTTCATTCGCCTTGAGGCCGAGGAGAAGATACGGGAGAAGGTGCGGGCCCACATCGATCAAGCCGAGCGTCGTATCGCTCGGCTGCGAATCACCGAGCAGGCTTCCCGGGAGCGGATCATCGCCGCTCAGAGCGAGCTCAACAGCGCCATCACCCGCCTCGATTCCGAGCCTGCCCATGAGCTGGGCGACGGCACACCGGACCAGGTCCTGGAAGAAGCCCGTGAGCAGGTAATGAACCGGGCAGCCGAAACCCATGCTTTGGAGGAGGCCCGGGCGATGGGCAACGACGAGGTCATCGATCTCGACTCCGAGCCGCCAACGATGGAACAGCCGGGCGTACCTCCGGCCGAGTATGCGGTGGCCGGTGGCGGTGAGGAAGCGAACGTAATGGACGAGCCGGAGCTGGAGCCTCAAAACGAGGATGCTTTGTCCCGTCTTGTTCGTGAGGCCATGCAACGGGCGGTCGAAAGCGCCCGCACGACCGAGTAGCCCTTAACCGGTTCATCGCTACACACATCACCAAGTCTGATTGAGAACCCGGCCTTGTGGGCCGGGTTCTCGCCTTGTTGGGGACCGTGGTTGACTGGAAGGCATGTCCTCTTACATCCTTTCCGGAGCCCGCACACCGATTGGGAAGCTGTCCGGCGGCTTCACCTCGTTCTCGGCTGCTGACCTTGGTGGCAAAGCTATTGCCGCTGCCCTCGAGAGGGGCGGTCTGAAACCCGAAGACGTCGACTACGTCTACATGGGCCACGTCATCCAGGCCGGGGCCGGGCAGATCACGGCCCGCCAAGCGGCCGTGGCCGCCGGGATTCCTATGACGGTGCCGTCAACCACCGTCAACAAGGTCTGTCTATCGGGCCTTAACGCTCTGCACCTGGCCGACATGTTGATCTCCCAGGGCCTGGCTGATGTGGTGGTGGCCGGTGGGATGGAGTCGATGACCAACGCCCCGTATTTGCTGCCCGGTGCCCGGGCCGGCTACCGGGCGGGGGACAAGACCGTGGTCGACTCCATGATGTATGACGGGCTGTTCTGCGCTTTTGATGCCTGCGCCATGGGTGCCGGCACCGAGAAGTATGCGGCGTCGGCCGGCCTTGAGCGGGGCCCACAAGATGAGTTCTCCGCCATGTCCCATGAGCGGGCGGCCCGGGCGCAGAAGGATGGCCTGCTGGCTGAAGAGATCGTGGCGGTAGAGGTGCCGCAGCGTAAGGGCGACCCCATTGTGGTGGCCGACGATGAGGGTATCCGCCCCGGGACCACGGCCGAGGCATTGGGCAACCTGCGCCCGGCGTTTGAGCAGTCCGGCAATATCACCGCCGGTAATGCTTCGCAGATCTCCGACGGCGCAGCGGCCATGGTGGTGGTGAGTGCGGCCAAAGCAGAGGAACTTGGGGTGACCCCGATGGGGGAGATCCTCGGCTACGGGCAGGTGGCCGGTCCGGACCCGTCGCTGCTGACTCAACCGTCGCGGGCGGTGTTCAACGCCCTGGAGCGCATGGACATATCCCAGGCCGACATCGATCTGTACGAGATTAACGAGGCGTTCGCCGCGGTGGCTCTGGCCAGCATCGACGACTTGGGCGTGTCGGCTGATGTGGTCAACGTGAACGGTGGCGCCATCGCCCTGGGCCACCCGATTGGGGCCACCGGTGGACGGTTGGCGTTGACGTTGCTCTCGGAGCTGAAGCGCCGGGGTGGCGGGGTCGGGGCGGCATCGTTGTGCGGTGGTGGTGGCCAGGGTGATGCCCTGATTGTGCGGACCGTGGACTGATAAGGCAGAAAGACCTAAAGAAAATCTGAAAAAGGACTTGTCACACTACTGTCAATTGTTGTAACCTAAAGGCAACATCGTTACGACGTTTCAGGGGCCGGTTTACCCATACCGCCCGCGCCACGGCCTCTGGGACGTCGTAACGTAGCTACGACCGAGCCGGTGCACCCTCTCCCCGCCGGCTCGGTTGTCGCGTTGGGCCACATGTTGCGAGGCGCTGCCGAGTCTGCTGGATAAGAGCTCGAACTGTCCTTCAAGCTGCTTGTTTATCCATGTGTCGACGGTCGCCGGGTGGCTGCTTGTCGGCCCGGTTGTTGGCGGCAACCTGTGGGATTTGCTGCCAGAAAGCGGGCTGGGGCTATCGACTCAGGCCGCTGGCCTCAGGCCGTTCGGCGACCGTAACACTATTCGTTACCGTTCCGTAATGTTCTGCCCGGCGGAGACCGAAACGCTGCTTTTAGAACGAATCCGGGCTGTTTAAGTCCTGACGGCCGGCCAGCGCCCGCCCCAGTGTGAGCTCGTCGGCGTACTCCAAATCGCCGCCCACCGGCAGGCCGGAGGCCAGGCGGGTGACGGTCACGTCAAAGGGAGCAAGTATCTTGGTGGCCAGAAATGCTGCCGTCGTCTCCCCCTCAATGTTGGGGTTGGTGCACAGGATGATCTCTTTGATGTCCTCACCGGCCACTCGTAAAGCGAGCTCTTTTATCTTCAGCTGGTCCGGGCCAATGCCCTCCAGTGGATTCATCGCTCCCATAAGGACGTGGTAGAGGCCTTCATAGGCGCCGGTCCGCTCGATGGCGGCAACGTCCTGCGGCTCTTCAACGACGCAAAGGACCGTGGTGTCTCTTGCCGGGTCGGAGCAGATAATGCATTCGCTTCCCTCGGCAACATTGAAACAGCGATCGCAGAACGAGACGTTGTCCTTCATGGCGGTAATGGCCTGCGAGAGCCGCTGGGCGTCGACAGCGTCGACCTTCAGCAGGTGGAAGGCGATGCGTTGGGCTGACTTCGGGCCGATGCCCGGCAGACGGCCCAGCTCGTCGATCAGTATTTCGACCGGTTTGGCGTAGGTGGACGCCACTTAAGCTCCGTGTCCCGGGGTGCCTTCGGGGTCGTCGTGATCGCCGAACAGATCGTCGTCGTCCTCGTCGTCATCGTCGGCTCCGAGGCCGAGCATGCCGCCCAGCGAACCCATGTCGGGCAGACCAATTGAACCCATCGAGTCTTCCTGGAGTTCGGCGATCTGGCTGGTTGTGTCGTGCAACGCAGCCAGCATCAGTTCCTCCAACAATTCGATGTCGTTGGGATCGACGGCGTCGGGGTGGATGGTCACTTTGCGGAACTCGCCCCCACCGGTCGCTTCGATCATGATCTTGCCGCCGCCGGCTGAGCCGGTCACGGTCTGGGCGGCCTGTTCCTCCTGGGCCGCCATGACCTGCTCTTGCATGGCCTGGGCCTGCTGCATGAGAGCGCCCAGGTCGAGGCCGCCAAGGCCGCCCATTCCTGCCTGATCGTCGGACATCGTTGCTCCTTCTGCGTGTTGTGCGCGTGCTGTTGCGGGGCGACTGGTGTCGCCGTTACGGATTCTGCGTGTTGGTGTCGATGACCTTCGAACCGGGGAAGGCTTCGGTTATCCGGTCGACTCCTGACGCCGACTGATCGTTGGCGTCTTCGAGCTCCTCGATTGGGCCGACGTCCTCAATAGTGTCTTCTGTGGGCCGAGGCTTGGGGTCGACCTGAATCGGGTCGAGCGAAGCAGGCGGAGGGGCGTCACTTACCACCACGGTGATCGAAACTGGTGAGCCCAGTCGGGTACCGGCTGCCTGCTCCAGCTCACCTTTGACGTCATCACACCGGTCTCGGTGGATGGCGTTCGGTACGGCAATGACCAACTCGGTCCCGCTGTCCGTGGCGTTGACCGCCTGCACGTTCCCGGCGTTGAACCGCACCCGGACCCGCTGGCTGACCTCGTTCAGGCTTTCGGTGACGGCCACCGATGCCTGAGACACCGTGAGGGTCGGACCTCCGGCGTGGGTGCCCGCCGGCGCTGTGTGGACCGCCGGAGTCTCGGCTGGCGCAGGTTCGTGGGGTGTCGGCTGGGTCTCGGCCGGTGCGTGGTCTGGAGCAGCCGTTGTGGGGTCCGATGCAGCCGCTGAAGCTGGTGGGGCCGGTGCTGCTGACGGGGCCGCCGTGGCCGAAGCGCCCGAACCCGAGCTTTTGGTCATGTCCCGTAGGCGGCTGCGGGCCATGGCCGCCGGACCTGACGGGGCCGCTTCATCGGTGGCTGTTGGTGCTGACGCTGTGGCTGCTGGCGCTGAGGCTGTTGTGGCTGTGGTTTGGGGAGCTGACGGTGCTGGGCCGGCGGCCTGGAGGCTGGCCACGGTGGCTTCCAGTGAGGCAATGCGGTTCTGCAGCTCGGCCACGATGGCCGAGTCGGCGCCACCAGCATTGCCTCTGTCCTCGCTGTTGCCGGCCGTGCTGCCTCCGTCACCGTTGGTTGTCGCCGGGACGGCCGGTTGGGGGTTGCCGGGATCTCGGGTGAGTCTCAACAGTGTGACTTCGAGCGGTATGCGGGGGTCGGGGGCTTGGCGCATCTCCACCAGCGCCTGGCCGAGCGATTCCAAACTGCCGGTCAGCGTGGCTGGACCGAGTGATGATGCCAGCTCGGTGGATTTGGCCCGACTGAGGTCGCTCAGGTGGGTCAGGTCGGTGCCCATGGAAGCCAAAAAGGCGTTTCGCAGGACTTCGAGGGTTTCCTCGCCGATCACCCGTGGTTCTTGACCGTGGGTGAGGGCGCCCTGGACGGCGGCCATGGCCGCCCCCGGGTCTCGGGCACCGATGGCTTCGGCCAGTTCCACCCCGATGTCGGATCCGGCCGGTACGCCGCCGGCGGCCGCCACCAGGTCAAGGGCTGACAGAGTGTCTCGGGCTGAGCCTCCACCTTGGCGCAGTACGTAGTCGATGGCGTCGTCGCCGACGTCGAGTCCGGCGTCTTCGATGACGTAGCGAACATGTTCGGCCAGTTCATCGGCCGGGAGCAGGTGGAATTCGAAGTGTTGGGTGCGGCTCAAGATGGTGTCGACCACCTTGTGCGGCTCGGTGGTGGCCAGCACGAACACCACGTGATCCGGTGGCTCTTCCAGCGTTTTGAGTAGAGCGTTTTCGGCCCCGGCGCTGAGCATGTGGACCTCATCCAGGATGTAGACCTTGGTCTTGCCCGGTGAGCCCAAGTTCACCTTTGATATTAGGTCACGGATGTCGTCAACTTTGTTGTGGCTGGCGGCGTCCAGTTCGTGCAGGTTGAATGAGGTGCCGCTTTCGATGGCCAGGCAACTGTCGCACTCGCAGCACGGCTCACCTCCGGCCAGGTTCGGGCAGTTGAGCGCTTTGGCCAGGATTCTGGCCGTTGACGTCTTGCCGGTTCCTCTCGGCCCGCTGAAGAGGTAGGCGTGGCCGTACCGTTCACCTTCGACCGCCGACCGTAGAGCCGAGGTGACATGATCCTGCCCTCTCAGCTCCGAGAATCGCTGGGAACGATATCTGCGATAGAGCGACTGATGTGCCACCTTTTGAGCCTACCGCCTGGGTGCGACAGGCCTTGGCGGTGGCCCGGTCAGGGTGTCCACGCCGGGAAGTTAAGTTTTGGTTTGCTGATCCTGGATCGCCATTCCCTTGTGATACAAACAACTAGGATCGAGGCAAGTTGGGTAGGACTACCCCCTGAATGACCGCCGTTTGGCGGCTGCAGGCGTCTTCAGCCCAGGAGCAGGCTGAAGTCGGGTAACGGCAATGTTGCCTGGTGACGGACGACGCTTCCTGTAGGTGGATGAACATGTTGAGATGGTCGGTAGATTATGTGGGTGCCCGGGCGGCGTTAGGCCCGTTGGTGCTCCGCCGACAAAACCGACTATGGGCGAGCTGCGTGCAGTTTTTGTGATGGAGATGTTCAGTCAACACCGTTGGACCCGGAAGGGTGAAAGGCGATGAATCGCCAGCAGGAACGCATTCTGCTGGGCGTTCTCGGCCTTCTCCTGGCGGTCATGGTGATGTTCGCCGGTGCGCAGGTTCTTGGCTCGGGCGAGGCCGCCGATGTGGCGGCCGGTGGTGTTGCCCCTGCCGTTCCCGGCCAGGCGGCCGACGATGTCGACCCCGACCCAACGGAGCTGCTACCTCAGGATCCGGAGCCGACACCCAGCTCGGCTGTTGAGGTGACCACCTCGACTCTTGCCTCGACGACGTCGTTGCCCACTACCACCTCGACATCGACGACGGCTCCCACCTCCGAGTCGACCACCACGACTACGGCCGCGGTTGAGGAAACGACCACCTCAGAGGCCGAGACCACTACGACCGAAGAGCCCACTACATCTTCGGAAAACGAAACCTCGACGTCGGAGACCACCGCACCTGACGGTGAGACCACGACCACCACCGAGGCTGAGACCACAACCACGGTGGCCGAGACGACAACGACCGCTCCCAGCCTGGAGCTGACGGCGTTGGAGCAGGAGATTGTCCGGTTGACCAATGAGTTGCGGGCCAACCCGGCCGGTGACTTGGCTCGGCGGGCAGCGCTGCCAGAATGCGTCGAGGACGACTTTTACAGCATCACCGTTGATCCCGAGACCGGGCATCCCACGCCGGTTCCGGCGTTGTCCCTAAACCGGGATGTGTCGGTTCAGATGGCGCGTGACTGGTCCCAGCAGATGGCCGCCGCCGATCGCATGAGGCATCGAACTCAGGATTCGCAACGGGCCATTTACGCCGCGTTGGGGATCACTTGGAGTTCGTTCGGCGAGAACGTGGCCTGGGCTCAGGGGTACCCCGAGTCGTCGATCGCCTTCCAGTTCTTCAGCGGCTGGCGTGAATCCAACACCGGCCACTATTGCTCGATGCTGTCGGGCCGTTTCACCCACTTTGGTGTCGGTCATCACCGCACCGAGGCCGGCAAGGACTGGGGCACCCAGAACTTCTATTCCCTGCGGTAGCTCCGCTGGAGGCTAGGTCGGGGCACCGGCCTAAACGCGGCTCGAACTCACTCCGTTCTCGCAAGTGACGGCCAGGCGATCTGCGGCGCACCAGGGGTTCCGCTGAGAGCTGCTGCCTTCCGGCCCTGACTCGGTTCACGAGCCCTGGTCGCACAGGACCCGACCGTCACCTGCCAAAACGGGTGAGTTCGATTTTCGGGCTGCTGCGACTGGATTTCCCAGCCGCTTTTACAGCCCTGTTCGGTTATCCTACCGAGTCTCGGCGATGTTGCCGCCGCCGGATTTGGCGGTGGGTCGAGCAGATAACAACCACTCTGGAGGAGTGCGAGAGCGGCCGAATCGGCACGCTTGGAAAGCGTGTGACCTTCAC
>JAHDFR010000114.1:0-328 GCA_020628065.1 Acidimicrobiales bacterium | reverse complement strand
CTCACTGGCGACTGATAGCCATTCTGATAGCCCGGCCGAACTTTAGCGTTGCTACTCTGGTCTTGGTGGAGGCCATCACCGTAGCCGTCGTTGCTGGTTTGATTGGTCTGTGTGGTCTTCTTGGGGAGCGTCTGGCCGAGCGTCAAGATGTGAGGCGTTTACATCGTGAAGACCTGTACGGCCGACTACTCCGTGCAACTCTGTTGTTCAAGGCTTCAGGGGACGCAGCTCCGCTGTTCGTAGAAGCCCAGGCAGCCTGGCTCTATGCCTCCGACGACGTTCTTCAACGCCTCGGCGCATACGTAGGCGAAGTGCGAAAGCAATGGGA
>JAHDFR010000336.1 GCA_020628065.1 Acidimicrobiales bacterium | reverse complement strand
CCGTACCGTGGCGGGTGTCGCCCGGGATCGGAAAGCGTTGGTTGTCGAAACTCTAGGTCATTTCTCAGTCAGTTCACTGCCGCAACCAGACGATGCATCGGCTTTGTCGTCAAAAGTGATGAAACGTAACCAAAAGATCTTCACTCGTCACTTGACGTGTATCGACGTCAACCGCCCAGGATCAGGGGTTGACAGCCAGAAACTCGCTGGTGCGGGTCAGAACCTGGTCGATCCTCGAAGTCAGGTCGTCCAGGACGTCTCCATCGGCTATGAGCGGCGGCGACACGGTGAGCATCGTTGCGCCACGATCGTCAGGACGTACAAGAATGCGAGCGTCACGCACATACTCGGCCAATACGCCACCCTGAAGGGCTGCTCGCTGCGTGTCCGACAGCTCTCGACCACCGACCCGATCAGTCATCAGTTCGATGGCGTAGAAGTAGCCGAGACCTCGGACCTCTTTGACGCAGTTGTGCTTTTCCAGCAATGAGTCCATTCGAGCCCGGAATCCGGCCTCGTGGCTGAGCACGTGGTCCATGATCTTCTCGTCGGCCATGGCCCGCATGTTGGCCACGGCCACCGCGGTGGCCACCGGGTGGCCACCGAAGGTTGATCCATGCATGTAGGCCGCCATTTCGGACTCCCAGACGGTCTCAACGAGCGGCTTACGTACGATCATGCCACCGAGTGGCTGGTAGGCGCTGGTGACGCCCTTGGCGAAGGAGATCATGTCCGGCACCACCCCAAAGCGTTCACTGGCAAACCAGTGCCCGAAGCGACCGAAGGCGCAAATGACCTCATCGGCCACGAGTAGCACACCGTACTTGTCACATATCCGACGGAGCTCCGGCCAGTATCCCTCGGGGGGAACCAGGCCGCCCCGGCCGTTCTGTACCGGTTCACAGATGACAGCGGCGACGGTTTCCGGACCTTCGGCCAGAATCATCTCCTCGATTGCGGCCGCTGATGCCAGCTCCTCGGCGGTGTCACCGTAGGTGTTGCGGACGTGGCGGACGCCGTCCCACAGCATCGGAAGGAATGGGTTGCGGAACTTGGGTACGCCGGTGACGGCTAGGCCGCCGAGGGTGGTTCCGTGATATGACCATTCGCGTGAAATGACCTTGTAGCGGTCGGTGTCACCTCGGGCCACGTGGTAGCTGCGGGCGAACTTAAGCACAGACTCCACCGCTTCGGAGCCGGAGCTGACAAAGAAGACTTCTGAAAGATCGCCCGGCGCCCGCTCGGCGATCATGGTCGCTGCTTCGGCGGCCGGCGGGTTGGCCCATCCCCATGTGGGATAGAAGCCCAACTGTTCCATTTGCTTGGCCGCAGCGGCGGCGAAGTCCTGGCGGCCGTGCCCCATGTTGGTGCAGAACAGGCCGGCTAGGCCGTCGAGATACTCCTCACCCTCGGTGTCGTAGACGTAGCAACCTTCGCCCCGCTCAATCACACCAAGGTTGTCGTGATCCCACGCTTTTCCTTTGGTGAAGTGAGGCAGAAGATGCCGCCTGGCCAGATCCCGCTCGGTTGCCGAGTCGAGAGGATTGTCATTCATCATCAGGAACCTCCCGTAGGTGTCGACATCTTTGTCCAGACATCGGGGGCCGACGCCGACCCCCTGTCGAACGCCTAATAACCCGTTAGAGCATCTAACAAAAAGGCGTTGATGTCAAACAAATCTGGTTCAAAACCGATGCTCGATTCGAATTGCCTCTAACTCATTTGTTAGAGTTGATATTGATTTCGCAAGAGTCGGCTCCGAAAAGCACTACAACCGAGGCGTCTTCCAGCGACAGCTGCAACATCGGGTTGCGGTGACAAGTACGTCGACAGATAGGCCATACATGCCCCGCGGTGGATTAAGTCGAGATCGAGTAGTTGACGTTGCCGCGTCGATAGCGGACCAGGACGGCCTTGACGCAGTCAACCTCACACGAGTGGCCAAGGAGCTGGGAACCAGCCAACCCGCCCTTTACCGCTACGTCGACTCGTTCGAAGATCTGCTGCGGGCGCTCGGCCTGCGAGCCCGCGAGATGCTGGCCTCAAGGCTGTCCGATGCAGCCATAGGAATGGCCGGTGACGACGCCATTCGGTCGCTCGGGTACGCCTGGCGGGCCATGGTCAATGAGCATCCCGGCCTTTACGCCGCCACCGACCGATACCCGTGTGCCGGCGATACCGAATCCGAGGAAGCAGTCAACAGGATCGTCGGGATCCTGGCCCGATCGTTGGCCCACTACCAACTGAATGAGGACGATCAGGTACATG
>JAHDFR010000335.1 GCA_020628065.1 Acidimicrobiales bacterium | reverse complement strand
TGGGCTTCGGGCCCTACTCCATCGACGGCTCCCCGGTGTCCAACTACTGGTTGTACGAGGGGAACGACTGCACCGAAGCCGACGAGGGTGACTGGCGCGCCGCCCAGGCCACCGCGCGGCCGTGGTGTGATGACTCGCAGGTACCGCAGCCCCAGTGGAAAGGTGCAACCAACGGTCGAACCGGCGGTTCGTTCTACCTGGTGCAGATCCCGCCGGGAGCCGCCGACCCGTCCACGCTCTACATTTTTGATCCCGGTGCCTGCAACACCTATGGCGAAAAGCCTCAGGACCCCAACTTCACCTCTGAGCGCTTCAACGTTTCGCTCTACCTTCGTCAGTGGGACACCGGAGGCACGATAACGAGGCGAACCGACGACACCCCGCTGACCGAATCGTTCTGGCGGTCAGATGACTGTCCCCGTGACACCCTTCCCAACCAGCCGAGCAACTGGACCGACACCACCCAGGGCTGGACCGAGACCCCAATAGTCTTTCCCGGCAACACCACCGGCGACATGGAATACCACTTGGTGCAAACAGTGGTTGACGGTCGCAAGCGCAGAGCGCTAAACCACTTCGCCTTCTGGGTAAAACCGGCTTCGGGAACATCATGCACCACGGTGGCCCCCGGCGCCTGCCCCACCATCAGCGGGGACGAGTGGATGTCTATCGCCTCCGAAGGTAACGGTATGGGTAAGGCCGAGGAGCTGTTCCTCACCGAAGTGCACCCACGCTATGAAGGCCTCGACCTGGTCATCAACATCTGGGATCCCGGCGAAGGCATGGACAACCTGCAGTTCGTCGATCCGCTGGGAAAGAGCCTGGACTTCACCTGGACCACCGACGACCCGGCGTACGGGACCGACAACCGGGCCGAGAGTTGTGCCGGGCGGCCCTGCCTTCAGCTCGACCCCAAAAACCGTCAATACCCACCGAAGCTCCCGGAGTGGAAGAAGGGCTGGCGCTTCAACGGCCGCATGGTGACCTTCACCATCCCGCTCGATGGCCAGACCGAGTTCTCCCGTTACCCCAACTACTGGTTCAAGATGCGTATTACCCCTCCTTCGAACCGCTGGGTGCGCGACGAGATCACGTTCTCGGTTGAGCACGGCGGCCAGCAGTTGAGGTTGGTGGACTGATGCTCTACTTGCGCTCAACTGTTCAGCCACTACGACCCGCCGTCGAACGTGGCGCCACTGTGGTCGAGTACGGGCTGCTGACTGCGCTGTTCGTCCTGGTCACCGTGTCAGGGATTCAGATGCTGTTTGACGGATCCAGCACCGCCATACAGGCCAACGGCGTCGACATCGCCGAGCCCCGGCAGTACGCCGATCAGCTGGTTACATCCACCGCTCCCGCCCCCGATGACTGGGACGGCAGCACAGTGCCTCAAGGCGAAACGGTGTACGACATCACCTTGGCCTTCGCAGATCAGTGCGCCAATCAGGGTCGACGCACACTGGAGCTTGGCGCCTGTACCGGTGAGCTCGACACCCTCTACTCGCTGGAACTTTGGAATGGCAACGACTATCGGGTGACCGGTTCCAACACCGGCCGGTGCGTCATTGCCAACGGCCGGGCCGGAGCCACCCTGCTACAGGACACCTGCGTTGGTGCCCCTGACGAGATGTGGAACATAACCAGAATTGACGCTCAGACATTGGTGCTGAAAAGTTCGTTGACCGGCTATTGCTGGATGGCCGACAGGGGGCGGGTCATCGAGGCTGTTTGCTCCGGTCTGGCCGATCAGCACATCACGTTGGACAGGCCGGCCGGACCATGATTCTCGTTGCACTTATTGCCTGGCACCGAAGACGTCGACGCACCGAACGTGAGCGTGGGGCGGCTCTGGTTGAGGCGGCGTTGGTCACCCCAATCTTTGCCCTGTTCATTTTCGGGATCTTCGAGTTCGGTCTGCTCTTCCGCAGCTACCTGACGACGACCACAGCCTCATCCGAGGCAGCCCGGGCGGCCAGCGTCGCCTCCGGTGGACCGACCGCCGACTATCTGATCCTCCAGAGCATGGCTCACGGTTTAGCACCTCAGAACGTCGACAACATGATCAAAATGGTCGTCTACGATGCCGCCGGCCCCAACGACGAAGTTCCGACACCCTGCCTTTCTGGCCCGGTCACCGACCTGTGCAACTACTACACCCCTCCGCTGGTGGCACTGCCCTACCTCGATGAGGACGGTCATCGAACGCCCCACTGGGGTTGTGGCGATGACTCGGTGGACAAGTACTTCTGTCCGCTGGATCGCAACACCTCGGCCGAACCCCCGGGCCCCGGCTA
>JAHDFR010000334.1 GCA_020628065.1 Acidimicrobiales bacterium | reverse complement strand
CCTCGGGGCCAAGCTCGACGAGTTGAAGGGTCAAGCGCCGATCGAGCCCCGCTTCGAGGTCGTGAACCGGGCCGACGAGGGCCGGTTCGATTTGCTGCGAGCCGGCGAGCTGGTCGGCTTCGCCGCCTACCACATGAACGACAACACAGCGGTGGTCACCCATGTCGAGACGTTGGCCCAGCATCGGGGCCAGGGCTTTGGTGGAAAGCTGATGGAAGGGCTGCTGGACATCTTGGAGCAGTCCGATGGATCCATCCTTCCTCTATGCCCATTCGCCGCTCGTCACTTGCGAGATCATCCTCGACCGGTGATTGGCGCCTAGCGGCCGACCAGGGCCGACCTGGGCAGATGAAACGGGGAACGGAAGCGACCGTTTGACGGACGCGCCAAAAGACCGTACATTCGGATAACCGTTTCAGCACGGACCACCACCAAGAACAAGTCAAGTCCAGGGGGGACACCGATGAAGATCAAGACAGCCATTACGGCTGCCATGCTCATGCTGGCAGCCACTGTTGTCGCTTCCGCCGCGCCGGCCGCCACGGCAAAAACGGACAACCCGAACCAAAGCCGAGGCGCGGGGCCCGGATACGAAGTGTGGGGAGCCGACCAATCCAACTCGGTCGCCGGAGCCGCAGCCCGCGGAGTGGACGGCAGCTACATCTGGGTCTGGAACTCAGAAGACATCACCCGCCAAGTCACTCAAGGAACGAGGGCCCAGCCTCTCGGCTGCGATGGCGACAATCAACCAGGCGACGGTCCGTGCGACGTCAAGGCGGTCTTCCCCGGCGAGCTGGTGGAACACGACGACAACGGCCCAACCGGTGCCGTGCTCGACGACTACCTCTACGGCCGCCTACACGGCATGATCACCGACCCCCAGAACCGGTACATGAACGTCAACTTGTTCGGCCCGGGCAACGGCTTTGTCGGCATTATTGACGGAGCCACCAAGGAGGCGGTAGCCCTGTTCCGGGTCACCGCCACCACAGCGGGCCAGCGGGTCCACATGTCGGACTGGTCCAAAGACGGCAACTCGCTGCTGATCGCCAACCTCAACGGCAAGATTCTCGAACGTATCGACCTCACCCGTGACGCCGACGGCACCATCACCGGAGCGACGTTCAACCAGTCCGCCAGTCTCGGCATGGGCAAGTCGCTGGCCGTCACCGACAACGCCAAGGTTTACCTGGGCGCCAACGCCCACGGCAATCAGATGATTGGCTCGGTGATCGGCAGTTACGACGACGCTGATCTTGGCGACCTGACGCCGGCCGGGAAGTGCCGGGAGAACGGATGCGAGAGCGGACCCGATGGTTCCGACGGTGGACGGGTCAACAATGTCATCATCTGCCCCATCGCCTCCACCAACGGCAACGTCTACGTGACCTTCGGCGGAGGCGGTTTGATAGTCGCCGACTCCTCCTCCACCCCGATGCGCATCGTTGGCGAGTACGGCCAACAGGTCATCAACGGCGCCGGCTGCGGGGGCGAACAAACCGGAGACCGGGTGTGGGTGAACGCCGGTGTGTCGGCCTCAGGGGCCGGAGCCACTCAGTCGACCTTCACCCTCTACACCATCAGCGACGCCGCCTTTGACGCCGTCCAGCCGGAGAACACCCCGGCCCCGGCCATCGTCTACCAGGACGATGACGCCACCGATGGGAACGCCACCAACACGGCAACCGGCGGCAACCTGGGCGGCGTCGGCGAACCGAACGAAACCGGTCAGTTGCCCGGCGTGACCACCCGCCGGGACAGCCACGGCATGACAGCAACCGTGGACGGAGCCTACGTCCACACGGTGGATCGGATTCAAAACACGGTCGAAGTCATTCGGACAGGAGACAACGCCCGCTTCACCTACGACCTGACCTCCAACAACGGCCGGGGACAGGGCATCGGCGCCTGCGGGGCGGCCTCGGTCACCGACGATGCCGCCCTACCGTCCAACGACCCGGCACCCGATTTGATGGACACCACGCCTGATGGCCGATACCTCGTGGTGGCGTTGCGCGGACCAGTACCGGTTTCGGTGACCCATTCGGCTCAGGGCAGCTGTCCCGGCGTCGGCATCATCCAGCTAACAGCCAATGGGCGCCTCGGTCGTCTGGCCGCCGTTCTGCGGTCAACCAATGTCGTTGACGACACGCCGGTGGCTGCTCCCGGTGGTCATCTCTATTCCGGTGCTGAGCACAGCGATGTACACGGCGCTTCGGTTCGCACCCGGGTGGAGGACCCCGGCTAGGAGGCTGCTGAATAATGTGTTGGAAAGGCTCGCGTTTTTGGGTGGGATCGA
>JAHDFR010000333.1 GCA_020628065.1 Acidimicrobiales bacterium | reverse complement strand
CGGTCCAACTCGTCCGGCAACGTGATGGTCACCGCTTTCATAGTGTCAATCATACACAGATATACATATGAGCTGTGACATTGAGTATGTATGCGGCGGATCTCCGGCTCGTGCCGGCCCTCAGGTTTACTCGCTCTCGGCCATCACGTTGGACTCGACGAAATCGAGGAATTCCTGGCGGTCTGCGAAGGGCGCACCGTCGATCTCCCACACCCAGAAGTCGCGAACCACGATCAACCGATAGCGACCCCCACCGTCCCCATCGGAGCCGTACAGCCTGTCGTAGTCCTTAAGATAGGCCGGCTGGTCGCCGATGGTGATCGGCTCATCCTCGGCGGGGCTGAGTCGATTCGTGTGCAAGGTGTAGGCGCCACCTGGGTAGAGATTGATTTCGACTCCGCGATCGGGGCCGTTGTAGGCGTAGGTTGCTCCTCGTGTCATGGCGGCGACAAGCTCGTCGTCAGCCGGTACCAACCCCCTAAACGGCTGACTCAGGAGGTTCGAGTCCGGTGGGGCAGCCGCCGCCAGTTCCGCCGCGGCGATGACGTCATCTCTGGCGACCAGCCTCCCGTTGAGCGACACCTGTCGACCACGTGAGTCCAAGAATCCAACCCAATGCGAGTCGCCGTAGCCCGCATACGATCCGTCGACTCCGTTCAGGTCGATGGCCGTTTCATCCTCGAAACCGTTGCTTAGACCCACAGGTAGGGTGGCTACCTCGATGACTGGTCCGTCAAGACCCAGCTCGGGGTCGAACAGCATCGAATAGCTCTCATATTCCGGCTCCCGGAGCCCAGAGTGCTCCAGCGTCCAGCCGGGAAGGTCGATGGCTACCTGTGGCAGTGAATACGGGTCGACCGGCTCGCCCGGAGAAACGGTCGAAGGGCTGGTGGCCGACGGTGCCGCCGTTGATGATTCAGTGGCACCGACGGCACGGCACTTGAAATTGAACTCAGCCGTCATTCTGGCTTCGCCTACGCCTTCGGGATATCTTGACATGGCCGACCACAAGTGGTCGATTGTCTCAAGCCACTCGGACCCGGATCGTCCGTCGTCGAGCGTGGCAAATACATCCCACTGGTCGGCAGCTTGGAGCTCCTCCATGGCCGCCGTTTGCGCTTCGCCATCGCCGCGCTCTATTGCATCCTCCCACTCGCCGAACCATGCGCACACTGCAGCGGACATGGTTGCCCTGGCGAGGCCATGGCGACTGGCGGGATATTCCGGCTTAACATCCTCTATCAGGTCGATTTCTAACGGAAGCGGAATGTCAACGCTCAGCGCCTGGATAGCCGGGGCTGAATTGGCTGGCTCATACAGCTGTCCAAGGATGTTGGCTTCCCATGTTCGCTGATCGACCGTCTCTATCTTTGTGGCGAACCGCAGAAATTGGTTCTTGTTGTCGAATCCTTCGCCTCGTATTGACCAGACCCAGAAGCCTCGACGGACGACAAGCTCGTACACGTTGCCGTAGGTATAGAGACTGACCTGCTCGCCATCGAGCTGTGCCTCGGTGCGATCTGGGCTTTCACTAGCGAGGAGAGCATGGGTGAAGTCTCCGCCTGGGTAGAGGCTTACGTGCGCCCGATGACTCGGCGTATCTCCTCCAGCCAGGAGATGAAAGGTGGTAACGGTACTCATGGCCTCGGCCAGGAACGGGTCTGCTTTGACCAATCCGTCCACTGTGCCGACCAATTCAAGAGCGCCGTCGTCGGTGGCTATGAGGCCTTCGGCCAGGTCGATCATTGTGGGTTTGTCTACTTGCCAACCAACCAGAAAGAGTTCGGTTGAATAATCGTCGCCCTCAGCGGGCACCGACAGCTCTGACAACGAGCCGTTGGCGCGATAGCTGCTTTTGCGGCCGCCAATGTCAACTTCGAAAAACTCCTCAAACCGGACGATAATCTCACTTCGATTGAGCATGGCTACGACCATGCCGCCGTCCAGTCCTGACTGGGCGTCCACCATCACCAAGTCGCTGCCGAGGAGAGGAAAGGCAGACGTCTGACGATCCAAAGTCGACCAAGTTTGCGGATCGACGATCACAAACGGTGGCTGGTACAGGGCAGTGACGTTAGTTGCCTCTATTTGTGCTGAGTCAGACTGGTTGGCACGAGCAAGCAGCGCCGCCCCCAACCCAACGACGACCAGGGCCACGGCCGCCTGCAGCAAGACTGATTGACGGCTGAACCTCTTTGCTTCCACCAACGCAGGCAGCGGTTGGCTTGCTGTGAGAGGCTGCGGCCTACCGTTGCGTGACGCACTTTGACCGAACACGGCAGAGGCGATCACCGATCGGTCCTCTTCG
>JAHDFR010000113.1:10659-15028 GCA_020628065.1 Acidimicrobiales bacterium | reverse complement strand
TCTCATCCGATGTGAGTTCGGCGACTTCGCGGATCTCTTCGACACCGGTGAACTGTTCGGCGGTGAAGTCGATGTCGGTTCCGTTGATGCGATTCCAGTAGTGATGTTCGCTGAACTCGCCGTCTATGAATACCTGACCCAGAACCAGCGACCCGCCCAAGTGCTCCCAGGCGACGAAGCTGCTGGGTTCGCACTGGCCTTTGGCCGGGTTGTCTTTGGTCCATGCGTCGTGGATGGAGGACTCGGCACTCCAGCTCTGCCTCAGAGCGTCTGCTACTTGATTGATTGTGGCTTGGTCGATTGACGGCGGGGTGTCGCTCATGGTGTCACGCTAAGGGAGCGATGTGACATCTTGGGAGAACAGTGGTTCGAGGATGCCGAAACCTCGGTCGTGGCTAGGTGTCGGCCGGGCGGCCGAGAGTCAGTAGCGCGAAGCCGAGAACACCCCGGCGCTGCAAATACCCGGCCCGCTGCTCGTCGGCCCGCTTACGGGCCTCCACCGCCGTATCCCCTTTAGCGAGCACCATCTCCTCCCAGTCCCTCATGTAGCCGGACTCGAATTCGTCCCATTCCTGAACGGACGACACGACGAAGTCGAGCGGCCGCCAGCCCACATCGGTGACCTTGGCCAAGAGCTGGGGGAGATCCGGCAGGTCGCCGATGAACGCTTTGACTTCGGCGCTGGGTGGGCGTTCCCAGAACTGGTAGCCGAACAGCAGGTGCCCGCCCGGGTGAACCAGATCCCACAGCGCCACAAGCGCATCGTCGACGGTACCGAAGACGTGCTCCGCGCCGACATTGACCACCAAGTCGGCTGGAGCGGCTGCACCGGCGTCCGGGCTGAATCGAACACGGTCGGTCAGGCCCCGCTGTTCGGCATTGCTCTCCGCTCGCTTGATAAGCGCTTCGTCGTGGTCGATGCCGTGACCCTCGGCCTCCGGGCAGGCGGTCAGCAACCGCAACAACAGCTCGCCCCAGCCACAACCGACATCGAGGATTGTCGATGGCGAGTTGGCCACCTGCAGCCGGACAAGTCGATCAGCGGTGCAGTCACTTATCGGACTATTGAAGTTGAGCCAGTCGTAGTAGCCGGCGTTGGATGCCATGGCCGGACGTTATCACCCGCCTCGAGCTTTGGTCGGTGGGTTTAGTCCGGTGGGGCGCCACCTTCGGCGCGGCGACGGTCGACGAAATCATCCAGGCGAGCGGCCACATCGTCGGGAATCGGTGGTTGCTCATACTGATCGAGAGCGGCCTTCCACACCGCATTGGCCCGTCGGTCGGTGGTGGCCGAACCCTCGTCGGCCCACTGTTCAAAGGTGGTTCGGTCAAACACCAGCGGCTGGTAGAACGCCTGCTGGTACCGCTCGAGGGTGTGGGCGGCGCCGAAAAAGTGACCGCCCGGGCCGACCTCGGTGATGGCGTCCAGAGCCAGATCGGCGTCGGTGGTTTTCAGCGGTCGGCACAACTCGGCGATGGTCTGACACATCTCAACGTCAACCACGAACTTCTCGAAGCTGGCGACCAGGCCACCTTCCTGCCATCCGGCGGCGTGCATGATCACGTTGGCTCCGGCCAGGAAGGCCCCGTAGGTGTTGGCCATGGTCTCGTAACCGGCTTGAGCATCAACGGCGTTTGAGCTGCTGGAGCCGGAAGATCGCCAGGGCAAGCCGACGTGGCGGGCCAGTTGCCCGCTGGCCAGCGCTCCTCGCATGGCTTCGGGGGTGCCGAAAGCCGGTGAACCGGATCGCATGTCCACGTTGGAGGTGAAGGCCCCGTAGATTACGGGTGCTCCCGGCCGTACCAACTGGGCCAGCGTGACCGCAGCCAGCACCTCCATGTGCTGTAACACGAGGGCACCGGCCAGTGTCACCGGAGCCATCGCCCCGGCCAAAGTGAACGGCGTCATGATGCACGGTTGTTTGGCCCGAGCGAAATCGATGATGCCCATCGACATGGGCACGTCGAGTTGCCGCGGGGAGTTGGTGTTGATGTTGGTCCAGCATCGAGGCTTGGCCGCCAAGTCGTCGTCGCCGTCGGGGCCCTCCTCCAGCCCGTTGCGAATCTTTACCATCTCCAGCACGTCGAATACCCGTTGACGACCCCGGGCGAACAGGTATGGAACCTTGTCGCTGAGCGTGAGCGTGGCCCGCCCCGAAACTAGATGGCGAATGTTGAGGGGGATGTCGGCCGGTTCAATACATGGAGCGGTGGCGGCCAACACGTCGTAGATCTGGGTGAGACGAAGAAAGTTCTCCTGGTCGGCCATCGTGCCCGGTCTGCGACCATTCTCCAGGTCGGACACAAAGGGTGGCCCGCCGACCGGGAGCAGCGCCACCGACTTCCCACCGATCGGTAGATTCCGAGCTGGATTAGCTGTATGAATCTCGAACTTCGAGGGGGCTGTGTTAAGTGCGTCGGCTATCGAATCGGGGTCGAGGCGAACCATCATCTCGTCGGGCCCTCCACCGACAATGGCGTTTCCTGATTCGGCCAAGATGTGCCGAGCCTCGTCGAACAGCACCTTGATGCCGTGATCAGCCAGATAACGAACGGCTTGGCTGTGAATGTGGGCCACCTGATCGTCGGACAGTATCCGCAGGGGTTCGAACGGGTTGTGGAGCGGAGCGCTATAGCCGGGGGAACTTGTTGGCGTCTGCCGACTTGCTCGACGTTGGGATCGTCGTCTTCGAGACATGGTTGCAACCTACAGAGCAGTGGCAACCGATGTAGCAGTGGCAAGCTGGATAGCAGTGGACCCGATCAACCAGAACACAAACTGCTTTGACGATGAGACGTACGACGCTGTTGTCGTGGGCGGCGGTCACAACGGCCTGGTATGCGCCGCGTACTTGGCACGAGCCGGGATGTCGGTGTGCGTTGTGGAGGCCCGGCCGACCGTCGGCGGTTGCGCCGGGTCGGAACAGGTGGTTGGGGCCACGGTCAATGTCTGCAACTGTGATCACTCACTCATCCGGACGACGCCCATCATCGATGATCTGAAACTGGCCGAACACGGCCTTAGCTACGTCGAGCTTGATCCCGGCCAGGTCGGCCTCGGCTGGGCCGGTACGGCCGGTCCGGTCCCGTTCTTCCGGGACTCGGAGAGGACGTTGGAAGCGCTGGCAATGACCGTTCCGTCCCAAGTGGACAACTACCGGCGCTACCTGGCCGATGCTGTACCGGTTGCCCGACTTGTGTTGGAGGCGGCCGCTCGGGTGCCATCCCGACGGCAGATGCTGGCCCAAGCCGGAGGTTCACCCGGTACTGCCGCCCGACTGTTGGCCTGGTCCCGTCGGTCGGTTCGCGACGTGTTGACTGGCTACTTCGACAGCGACGCCATTCTCGGCCCGGCTATGGCCGGCGGCCCGGCGGTGTGGGGTTTGGCCTCCTCAACTCCCGGTACCGGCCTGGGGGCGCTGGCTCCGGCGTTCAAACATGTCGCTCCAGTGGGTCGCCCGGTCGGGGGAAGTGGCGCTCTCACTGATGCCCTGGCTTCGTCCGTTACTGCTTCCGGTGGATCGATCCTCACCTCGCACCGGGTTACCGGCATTTGGTGTGACGGCCAAGCGGTGTGCGGGGTCACCGTTACCTCATCGGACGGGTTGGAGTCTTCCGAGTTCGTCGAGCGGCGAATTTCGGCCGACGCGGTGGTTGTGGCCTCCAACCCGGCGGCGGCAATGGTCAGGTACTTACGCAACCCTCCACCACAGGCTTCGGCCTTCGTCGACCGGTGGCGGAGCCGACCTGTTGGCCGTGGCTACGAAGCCAAGGTCGACGCTCGAATCTCCCGGCTGCCGCGTTGGCGGCATGAGGGCTACACCACGTTGACCGAAGGTGTCGGTTGGACAGACCACCTGTCACCCTCGACGTTGGTGGCTCCGTCGCTGGACGACATTGACGCCGCACACGCTCTTATGGCCCACGGGCGGGTGGCCGGTCGGCCGATGCTGTTCATCAACGTGCCGTCCATCCTCGACCGGTCGGTCGTTGAGCCCGCCGCTGTCGGGTCATCGGGCGAGGAACATCACGTTCTGAGCATCGAAGTGCTGTTCACCCCCTACGACTTGGACGGCGGCTGGGAGCAGTCATCGGAGCCGGAACGTTGGCTGGAGGTGGCGTCGACCCTGTTCGAGCCCGGACTGACCTCCATCGTCGAGGACTGGCGATCGGTTACACCGCTGGACTACGAGCGCCGCTTCGCCATGCCGGCCGGCTATGCCGACTCCTTCGCCGGAGGTCCGTTGTCGGTCGTGACGGCCGGTTTGAGAGCGGGCGACCATCCCGAGCTGACCCGTTATGAGACGCCGATCAGCGGTCTGTATCTGACTGGTGCCGCCACGTTCCCCGGTGCCGGAGTGTGGGGCGC
>JAHDFR010000113.1:0-10559 GCA_020628065.1 Acidimicrobiales bacterium | reverse complement strand
GGCGGTCATGGCGTTGGCTGCTTGCGCCCGAGCCAGTGCCTCATGGGCCATGGCCAGATCCCAGTCGGCCACCAAGTCGGAGTTGTTTCGGCAAAGATCAAGCGAACGCCGGGCATGGCGTAAAGCGTCGGTGGCGTTGCCGGTGACGACGGCGACTCGGGCCATCAGGTACTCGGCTCGGGCGTGGTTGGCGGCGTCGCCTGCCTGATACCAGTGGTAAGTGGCGGCTTGGGCGGCGTACATCAGTTGGTCCCGGTCGAAGGCGTCGCTGTCCGGTGTGACCGTGGCAGCGTCCAGTGCATCCCACACCTGGTTGTTCAGGCGGACGGCGAACCAACGGTCAAGAGCGCCTAGCTCTTCGTCGGTCGGGTTCTTGGGTAGCTCCATGCCCCGAGACTAGAAGCTGTGGAGACTAGAAGCTTTGGAGACTAGAGGTGCAGCGCTCAGAACTGTGTGGTCAGAACTGGGTGGTCAGAACGTCGACCACGCTGTTGGCTTCGTCGACCACCGGAAGCACCCGCCATTTGTCAAAAGTGGTGCAGGGGTGGGAGATGCCGAGAGTTAATGGGTGGCCGGGCTCAATAGGATCGTCGGCGCCAACAGTCATAAAGGCGTGCTGGTCCATTAGACGAGTGATCTTCCAGCTGGCGGGGCTTGGTGGCAGGACAATGGGAAGACCGGCGTCATGGGACACGTCACGTCGACCGATGTTGAGCAGCGCCAAGGTCGGCTCCGGCCGTGACTGGACAAGGGCCCGTACCTCCAAAGCGGGCCGCAACCGAGGTTGCAAACCGGTGGGGGAGACCTCGGCGTACAGGCCGTGGTCGTGAGTTACGTAACAACCTGAGCGAAGCACCACCACCGGCTCAAGGTCAGGATGGGCGTTCCTGCACACCCCCAGCACGTCGACGACCTGATCGAAGTAGGCGCTACCTCCGGCGGTGAGAATAGGTCGGCCGCCGGTAATCGTTTCAGGTACGAACAGGTTCTGCTCGGCCATGCGGCTGAAAACGTCGGCCATAGTCTGAAGGAAGCCGGTCATGGCCGGACCGGTTTCAATGACCCCCTCGTAGCCGGCCACGCCGGCCAGTACGAGGCCGGCGCTATCGGCAATCCGACGGCCGACTTCGATTGCCTCGTCCCGCTGACGGAAGCCGGTGCGCCCCCCGAGGGCTCCGATCTCGATCAACACCTGAACCGGTTTGGTTGTTCCGGTCGAGTCAACCCTGCCGGCCGCGGCCTGTAGCACCTCGAGCCCGACGAAGGAGTCGACGAACACAACAGTGTCGGTGTCGACAGCCGCATCAAACAGCCAGTCGGCGCCAGCCGACTCAACGATCTGATTGGCCACCAGAACACGCCGAGCTCCGGTGGCGACCGCAGCTCGACCCTGAACGGCGTTGGCCACGGTGATCCCCCACGCCCCCGCATCCAGTTGGCGCCGGAACAAACCCGAACTCATGGTGGTCTTGCCGTGCGGCGCCAACTCCACATCATTATCCCGGCAGAACCGAGCCATGGTCGAGATGTTGTTGGCAACGGCTTCGTCGCGAACAACCACCGACGGCGAAGGGAACGTCCCGTCGTCGACGAACCGGCCGATCATGTCGCCCACCGGGCACCCAACCAGATCATCGGGTACGCCCTTGTCGCCCGGTAGGAACTGTTCGAACGCCGATGCCATATTCCAAGTCTCGACGGCGTTCCGCCCGTAGCCAACCTCAATCGGCGCCACCTGGGCGATCGCGCTAGGCTTGAGGCCGATCAGGGCACGAACCAGGGAGTTTACGGCGGTACGCGGTCATGATGATTCCAGTGATCATGCTGTCCTGCTGGCTGCAGCGGCGGCCGGTGATTCCGACGCGTTCCGGCGTTTCTACCTTGACACCGTCGACCTGGTATCCCGGTTCATCGCATCCCGCACCGGGCCGGACATGACCGAGGATCTGGTGTCCGACACCTATGTTCGGGCGTTGCGTGCAGCCGGTCAGTTCACCGATACCGGTCGGCCGGCTGTAGCTTGGCTGATCACCATTGCCCGCAACGTCGTGGCTTCTCACTATCGGGCCGCCGGCCGGCCGACGGCGTTCAACACCGGGGACGCCCGACTGGCGCCAACGCCGGAAGACCATCTCGAACAGCGCCACGACGAAACCGAAGTGCTGGTTGCGCTAGCCGAGCTGCCGCCCCGACAGCGAGAGATTTTGGTGGCCCGATTCATGGACGGCCGATCCGTGAGCGAGTGCGCTGCTCAGCTCGGCATGAGCGAACAGGCTGTCAGAGCCATGACCTACCGCGGGCTGCAGGCACTCCGAGCGTGCCTCGAAGAGCCGTCGGTTGAGGTGCTGCATGCCTAGTTCATCCCGCGGCTCATCCGGGGCCTCATCCTCCGGCTCATCAGATGGCTCATCGGGAAACGCCGGCCACAGCCGTCAGTTCGAAGCGGTCATCACCGTCAACGATGGAACCGGCAGTCGGGACGTCCTGGTCCGTCTTCCAACCTCGGCTGACGACCCGGCGACTGGAGCCGACCTCTACCAGCTCATTAGTCGAGCCGCCGGCCGTGAGCCCCCACTGCTAACGGTGGAACGGACCGGTGAACTGCTGGCTAGAAACGCCTCGCTGGTCAACGCCGGGATAGTCTCCGGAGATCGACTGACGGCCGCTCCACCACGTCCGAACGGGAAGCTCCGTTCCGACGCAGGCCCGTCAATTGATGGCCAGGAAGGCCAGGGTCAAACCTCGGACGGCGCCGAACATATCGTGCTGAAAGCATTGACCGGCCCACGCCCTGGAGCAGAGTTGCGTTTCCGGCCGGGTGACACGGTCGGCCGGTCAAGTAGCGGAGCGCTCGACGACCCGTCGGTATCGCGAAGCCAGTTCAGGTTCAACACATCTGATGGCACTGTCACCGTTGAGGATCGGGGGGCCGTGAACCCCACGGTGGTCAACGGCCGTACAGCGATACCGCGGGTGCCGGTTGAGGTCGCCCCCGGTGACGTGATCGAAGCCGGCAGCATCAGCCTGACCCTGGTCTCCGGACCTCCGGTACGTCGGGACATCCATCATCGGGCGTTCACCTACAACGAGGGCTCGCTCGGGTTCCTCCAGGCGCCACGAGTACTTGATCCACGACCTGAAGCGCTGAGTGACCCCCCGGACGCCCCTGCAAAACCACCTGACCGGCGTTTCCCGCTGGCGGCCGCCCTACTGCCGGTGCTGCTGGGGGCGGTGATGGCCGTGCTGTTGGGTCCGGTGTACGCCCTATTCGTTCTTGTCAGCCCTCTCATGGTGGTTTGGACGTATCTGGATGATCGTCGCAGCGGGCGTCAGGCGTACGCCCGGCAGTTGGCCACCTACGAACAGGACCTGGCCGTTCACCGGCTGGCTCTGGCCGACCACACCGATCAACTGGCTGCCTGGCATCGTCGACGAACACCGTCACTCACCCAGATCGCCCGGTGGGTGCGGGTTGGAGCACCGGAGCTGTGGTCCCGACGGCCCGGGCAGGACGACTTTCTCACCGTGGCTGTTGGCCAGACCGATCGATCTCCAACCGGGCCGATCGGCTCGCAAGCGGGTGACGCGAGCAGCTCGAATCCTGGCGGCGGTGCGGCCGAGCTCAAAGCCGACGCTCGTAACCTTGTCGGTGACGGACCCGAGGTTGAACGTTCCGCTCCTGTCAGCGTCGACTTCGGTGAAACACCGATTGTCGGCGTAACGGGAGAGGGCCGGGCGGCCGCCGGTGTGGCCTCCTCCATAGTCGGACAACTGGTCGGTCTCCGCTCACCCCGCGACCTCCGACTGTTCGTACTGGCACCGGAACACGGCTCGTCATGGGACTGGGTCAGATGGCTTCCCCACGTCGAACCTCCGACCGGTCAGGGCTCTGGCGCTTTCGACGTCGGTGAGGATCAGACCCGGCAGATTGCCGTCGCCGGTGATGACAACGAGGCCAAAGCCCTGTTCGGACAATTGGAGCACCTGTTGGCCGAGCGGCGGGGCGAATCCGATCGCCAGCTGCGGGCCGGAGCGGCCCTTCCTCACATCGTGGTGGTCATCCAGCCGCCGGTCGAACTCTCCCCGGCCGCCGTGTCGGCTTTGTTGGCCGAAGCCGGCAGGTTTGGTTTCACCGTGATCTACCTGGCCGTGGACCGAGTCCAACTCCCGGCCGAAGTCAACGTGCATATCGAAGCGGGCGACATGCGCGGAGGCTTGGAGGTGACAACGCTGGCTACCAGCGAGGTCGAGCGCGGTGTCCGGCCTTGGTTTCTGGATTCGGTCTCGGTCGACGGCCTGGCACGAGATTTGGCTCCGCTGGTCGACTTGAACGTCGGAGCGTCGGGTAGCACCGTCCCCAACTCCGTCTCTTTCCAGCAGATCGTCGGATCTTCACTGCCCGCAACCACCGCAGTGGTTGACCCTCCGCCGGTCAACACCATCACCCCGGACGGGCTGGTGGCCCGCTGGGCTGCCCACCGAATTGGTCTATTGAGTCCGGTAGGCGCCACTGCCGATGGCCCGATTGTCGTGGACCTCAAAGCCGATGGGCCCCACGGGCTGGTTGCCGGAACCACAGGCTCGGGGAAAAGCGAATTTCTCCAGTCGATGCTGGCCGGAATCGCCTTCAACCATTCACCGGCCGACGTAAATTTCATCCTCGTTGACTACAAGGGCGGTGCGGCGTTTCGCCAGTGCCGTCTGCTCCCGCACACGGTTGGGTTTGTCACCGACCTCGACGACCGGTTGGCCGAACGGGCCCTGGTGTCACTGCGGGCCGAGCTTCGTCGACGGGAAGAGGTTTTGGCCGCCGCCGGTGTGTCCGACCTTGACCAGATGGTCGAGACGTATCGTCACGGCCCCGATGATGGTTCGATTCCGGCCTCGCTTCTGGTTGTCATCGACGAGTTCGCAGCCCTCAAGAACGAAGTACCCGAGTTCGTCGACGGACTGGTCGACGTCGCTCAGCGAGGCCGGAGCATGGGGGTACACATGATTCTGGCCACCCAAAAACCGGCCGGGGTGATCACCCCGCAAATTGATGCCAACACCAATATCCGGGTGGCGCTTAGGGTGTCCAACGAGCACGAGAGCAGCGACATCATCGGCCAGTCGGACGCGGCCTCCATTGACTCGTCGACACCGGGCCGGGCGTACCTGAAGATTGGGGGTGGCAGCCAACCCGTCCGCTTACAGTCAACTTACGTTGGAGGTCCGGTAAACAACGAGTCTGCAAGCGAACCCGCCATGTTCGAGGTTGGCTACCGCAGCGCGGCCCGACGGGTACGGCTGCAATCGAGTGATGCCACCGATGAGCAGACCGAGGGATCTGCTGTCCGAAGTCGTCCGCGGTCGTCGATCACCGAACTTGAGGCTCTGGTCGCTTTGGCCGGCGCCGCCTGGGCGAAGCTGGGCGGTGATGTCGGGCCGAAGTCGGATGACGGCCCGCTCGATCTTGGGTCGCCCAACGGCCCTGCATCCGCCAATGGTTATGTGCGGCTTCACCGGCCGTGGCTTCCTCCGTTACCCCCGGTTCTGGCGCTCCCGGATCTGCTGTTCCACGGACCCACACCGGATGCCTGGCGCCACGACGATGGCCCATCCGGTGGTCAGCCGAGTGTCCCGGGTATTGCCGTCGGGTTGCTCGATCTGCCCGGTCAGCAGGCGCAAGTCCCGCTGCAGCTTGATCTGTCGTCGGCCGGTCATGTCGCCGTTTACGGAACCTCGGGTTCCGGCAAGACCACACTGCTTCGGGCCATAGCGTGCTCGCTCACAGCGTCAGCGGCTGATGCCGGTCAGGTCGGCCCTGAGGTAGTTGTGGTTGACGCAACCGGATCCCTGACTGACGTTGCCGAACTTCCGCTGGTCAGCGACGTCGTCCCGGCATCGGACACCGAACGAGTAGGTCTGTTGGTGGATCGCCTTCGGTCGTTGGCGTCGGGTGATCGGCAGGAAGAGGCCGGTCAAGCCGTCGTCGTGCTGATCGATGGGTTTGCCGCTCTGTGGTCGACCCTGCAGTCGATGCAGTTCGGACGGGCCGCCGATGACTTCGCCCGACTCCTCGGGGACCTGCCCGGTGCCGGTGTCCACCTGGTCATGACCGCCGATCAACGCTCGGCCATACCTCACAACTGCGTGTCGGCGGTAGGGGTCCGGCTGGTTCAGCGCATGACGTCGGCTGATGACTATCGCAGCCTGGACATCCGGGTTCCGCCTTCGGTTGCCGGAATGCCTCCGGGGCGAACATTGGTCGTCGGTCTGGGGGAAGCTGTGGTCGAAGCGCAAATAGCCGTGCCCATAGTGAGTCGCGTCGGAGGCGAAGGGGTGGTGAAGACGTCGGAACAAGTCGACGCTGTACGCCTGCTGGCCGCCGACTCCACCCGGATGCTCAAAGCAGCCGGCGTTCCGGCTCGACGTCCGGTTTTGCTTGGCCTTCCGGAGAAGGTGACGGTCGCCGAGTTGGTCAGCCGTAAAGCGGGTGAGTTCCCGGCTTGGCCCAACGTGACTTTAGGACTTGGTCGAGGCTCCGAACCCTTGGTTCTGAACTTCGCTGACAACGCAACACTGCTGGTGGTTGGTCCACCTCAATCCGGACGGACCGTCACGTTGGAGACGCTGCTGGCACAAACCTGCGGCGGAGAAGTCGAACAGCGGGTGGTGGCGCCCCGGCGCAGCAGCGCTCTCAGCCGACGACCCGAAGCGGTAACCGAAGGGTTCGGCTCTGTCATGCAAACTTGGGCCGACGAGCTGCCCCACAGGGTCGAGCAGGCAGTGGCCGGACTGCACCTCAAACCCGTTTTGATTGTGGTCGATGACGCTGAAGCCCTCTTCGACGACACGACGGTGGCGGGCCCCTTGACCGACCTTGTTCTCAACGGGCGGGATGCCGCTGTCAACGTCGTTTGCTCGGCGGCGTCGTTCCGGACGGCTCAGGCATATGAGACCTGGGTTCGGGCGCTTCGGTCGGCTGGTCATGGCCTGGTCCTACAACCGGATGGTGACCGTGACGAAGACCTCTTCGACTGTCGGTTTCCTCGTGGTGTCTCGACGGTGTTTCCTGCCGGCCGCGGCTATCTGGTTGAACGATCCTCGGTCCGTCTTGTGCAGGTCGCGGTACCTGACCCGCCACTACCTGACCGGGCGAACCCCGACTCAGCGGCGAGGCTCTCGGGGTAAGCCCAGTAGCCGCTCTCCTACCAAATTTCGTTGAATCTCACTGGTGCCGCCGGCCAGCCGCATGCCCGGAGCGTAGAGGAAGGGCTCAGTGGCGTCCCCGACCAGCATGCCTTTGGCGCCTTGCAGATCTAGTTCGGCCGCCGTCATACGACTGGCCAACTCGGTTCGCCCCAACTTGGATAGCGGACCAAGTCGAGGATCACCTCCGACCCGACCGAACAGATGACCGATGGCTTCAGACTCGGCCGAAAGGGCCATGACCCGGGCTTCGGCGGCATGAACCTGATCGTGACCAGCTGCGGCAAGGCGCAGCGAATCAGTTTGTCGCCGGAGGCCCGTTCGGGTTGACGCCACCCCGGCCCGCTCGTCGGCCAGTACCGATGTGGCCACTCCCCATCCGCCGTGCAGCGGTCCGAGCAGACCGTCGGCTTCTATACGCGCCCCGTCGATGAAGACCTCACAGAACTCGCTTTCGCCGGTCATCTGACGGAGAGGTCTGACGTCGACCCCGTCGGTGGTCATATCAAACAGGAAAAACGAGATGCCTCGATGATTGGTTGCTCCGGGATCGGTCCGAGCCAGCAGAATGGCCCATTGGGCGAACTGGGCGGTCGACGACCAGACCTTCTGACCGGTGACCGCCCAACCGTCACCGTCGACGGTCGCCGTTGTCGACAGGCTGGCAAGATCGGAACCGGAGTCCGGTTCGCTGAACAGCTGACACCAGGTGATGTCGGCCGACAAAGTGGGGGCCAAAAACTGTTGTTTCTGTTGCTCGGTCCCGTATTTGAGAATGGCGGCCCCGGCCAGGACGAATCCCTGGAAGTTGGCGTAGGGGGCGACACCCCGCTCGGCGCAGGCCACGCTCCACCGCACGTAGTGATCGGCTGAGAGCCCTCGCCCGCCGTACTCTGTCGGCCAGTGGACGCCGGCATACCCTCCCCGACGGCAGTGACGCTGCCACGTCCTGGCCTGGTCATAGAGTTTGGGTGGAAGGATGGCGCCGTAGGCCGGACAGGCGAGCCCTTCGGCCACTGCGTCGTCAATAAAGGATCCGGCCTCGTCGGTGAACGAGTCGAGGTCGATCATTGCGTTGTCGTCGAAGAGCGCCGGTCAACCGGGGTGGAGGCCAGCTCGACCGCCTCGACGGCATCGGTGGTCACCTGAAGCAGTCCGTTGTCCATGCGATCCACAAATCCGGCGTCCACTGCGGTCGAGGCAAACGCCAGCAGAGCGTCGAAGTAGCCGTTGACATTGACGGCAACCACCGGTGCCGCCACCAACCCCAACTGATTCCAGGTGAGGATTTCGAACGTCTCATCCAACGTGCCGAACCCGCCGGGCAGCATGATCACGCCATCGGCCAGCTCCGCCATTCGGGCCTTCCGATCATGCATGGTGTCAACGATCTCAAGCTGGGTCAGGCCCCGGTGGGCCACCTCACGGTCCACCAGTTGCTCGGTGATGACCCCGATGGCGTCGGCACCGGCCCCCAGAACCGTCTCGGCCACCGCTCCCATTAGGCCGACCCGGCCACCGCCGTAGACCAGGGTGTGACCGGCCTCACCCAACGCAGTGCCCGTCCGGCGGGCACTCTCGATGTATCGGCGATCGTTGCCGTCACGGGATCCACAGAACACAGCTATTCGGGCCACGGGTTTCAACCTAGTGGACGGGCGGGGTCGAACGCCCGTTTACCTCCGACGGCCCCGATGGGGGTCAGATGCCGGTCGGAAGTAGACGGCGTGCATAGGTCTCGAAGTCGTCGGGCAGCGGCGCTTCAACGAAGACCGTCCGGCCGGTAACAGGGTGCTCGAAGCTGAGCGAGTGTGCGTGCAGGAGCTGCCCGGGTCGTCGAGGCCCACCGTCACTCACCGAATGTGGACTACTGATACCGCCTCGGCCCATGTTGTATCCGTCGCCGTAGACGTCGTCGCCGAGAATGGGCCAACCTTCGGTGGCGGCCTGCACCCGGAGCTGATGGGTGCGGCCGGTGAGAAGTTCGAATTCGACCAGGCTGAGCCCGTCACCACGCCCGAGAACCCGGTAGCGGCTCAACGCCACTTTCCCGCTGCTGCGGACACTGTTCATTATGTCCCGACCCCGTTGGCGCCGTTTGGCCAGGTAGTGCTTCAACTGGCCGCTGTCGTCATTGGGGCCACCAACACAGATCCCCAGGTACCGCTTGGCCACGTTGCGGTCTTCGAACGCTGTGGTTAACGCCTGGGTGGCATCTCGCCTTGTGACCAGGAGAACGATGCCGGATGTCCACACGTCAATGCGATGAACCACAGCCACATACGGAGTCGGGTTGGACGTTGTGGCCATTGAAGCAAGAAACGTTCTCGCCGCGCCTTCGACATGTGGCCTGTTGGGGTCTCGGGTGGCATGCACCGGCCAGCCGGCTGCCTTGTTGACAGCCAGGCAGTGATCGTCGTGATGGATGACGTCCCGAACGGTCAGGTTGATCTCAGCGTGGTTGGCCACCCCTCAGTTTGGCTTGGCTGGGATCCGTTCAGGCAGGGTGGTTAGCTCGGCGTGTACCAGTCCCAGTACCAGTTTCGGAACTCGACTTGATTGCTGGGAGCCACAGCGTTGTCACCGGGCCAAAGGCTGATCAGCTCAAGCTGAAGTCGGGCTGCGGTTTCTGTTCCCCAGCTGCTCTCTTTGTCTTCGGATACCCAGTGGCTGGAAATCTGTACACCGTCCACGAAGACTTGTCCCCAGTTGGCCGTGGGGTCGACGATGAACTCCATGCGGTGCCACTCGGTATCAGGTTGAAGGTAGCCGCCCTTCTTCCACGAGCCAGCCTGGGCCCGATGCCAGTATCGCATGTCGCCCTGATCGGCCATCCACGGATTCAGCAACCACTGGAAACCGACGCCGATGTCTTTGCGAGTTCCGCTGCCGTCCCAGACGAACAGGCCGCCCTCAATGGTCTGCGCGTTGTTGGGCCATCCCCCGATTTCCGGGAGGAAAGGCAGGCGAAACTCGAAGGAACTGGCGTGGACGTTGTTGAGCGCCTCGTTGTCGATCACGCGGCGGAAATTGATGTTGTGGGCCATCACTCCTCGTTGCCATACGTTGGCTGAAAGAGTGGAGTGGGTGCCATGATGGCTGGCGGCCAAATCGGACACGGCGACTGGCGCCTGTCCGGTGGCGGCCCAAATACCGTCGCCGACGACCATTTCCCAATTATCCAGATCGGTACCGGAGTAACTTCGAATTGGGGCTCCGGTCGTGCCTGGTGGCGCGGCGGGAGCGCCGGTTTGAGCCCCTGCCGGGCTGGGGAGCGTGAGGCCAACGGCCCCGGCTGCCAATCCGGCACCTGACATTTGTAGAAACTTCCGGCGATTCATCATCTAGCCCTCCTAAATGATGTA
>JAHDFR010000332.1 GCA_020628065.1 Acidimicrobiales bacterium | reverse complement strand
CATCGCCTTCAACATCCCCGCCACCGACACCGGCTACAACGCACCCGGCTGGTGGCAGATCGACCTGACCACCGACCTGCCCAACGCCACCGACACACTCAACCTGGACGGCACCACCCAACCGGGGTACGCCGGTGACCCGGTGATCGGGCTGTCACGAGGGACGGCCTACGGATCGACCCAAATATTCGAAGTGGACACCGGCGCTCCGGATTCGACTATCACCGGCCTGGCCTTCGGCGACGCCACTTACGCCCTGCTCATCGACGGCGATCGCACCACTTTGACCGATAGCTGGTTCGGCTTCATGCCCGATGAGTCACGGGCCGATCTCCAGTATCCGGTGCGGGTCGCGGCCGACGACGTCGTGGTCGGCGGCCCCAATCGGGGCAACGTCATCGGCAACTTCTTCTTTTACGGTGTCTACCTGTACAACACCGGCGCCGTCGTTCAAGGCAACATCGTCGGCGAGGACCCGTCAGGCAACCAGGCCCACCGAGGCCCGGACGCCGGCATCCGGGTCCGGAGCAGCAACGTACTCATCGGCGGAACTGGGGTGGGCGAAGGTAACCGGATCGCTCAGCTAGGTGTCGAGAATGAGGCTGTGCAAGTCGACAGCTCCGTCTTAGCCGGTGTGTCAATACTCGGCAACGAACTGGTCGACAACGGGCTTGCCATTGACCTGAATGGCGACGGTCCAACCGAGAACGACCCTGGCGACAGCGATAGCGGACCCAACGAGCTGTTGAACCACCCGGAGTTGGCCATTACCAGCTCCACCACCGCCGATTCGATCACCTGGGATGTCGATCTCGACGTAACGCTTGACGTGCCGGCCGGCGACTACCGCATCGAGGTCTACGCCAACGATGGGCCGGGCGTCGCCGGGCGATCAGAAGCCCAACGCCTGGCCCACGCCTTCACTCTGACCCACCCAGGGGGTGGCGCCCAAACTTTCGCTACCAGCTACAGCGGCATGGAACCAACGCTTCTGGGTGCTACCGCCACCGTCGACAACGGAGACGGCACCTACGGCTCCACCTCCGAGTACTCGCTTGTCACCGGCGCCTCCAACCTAACCTTCACCGTCAACTCGACTGGCGACACGGCTGACAACGCCGTCGGCGACCTCGTCTGCGACACCGGTGGTACCAACTCCGAGGGGGCAGCCGAATGCACGTTGCGGGCCGCTATCGAACAGGCCAACCGAACGGCCAACGCTACTATCGAATTCAATATCCCGACCTCCGACCCGGGGTACGTCGCCGGGCAGGGCTGGACGATTGACGTGCCAACCGAGTTCGAATCCTTGGCCGCTGCCATGGTCGTCGACGGCTCAAGCCAACCTGGATGGAGCGGAGATCCGGTTATAGGACTGTCGAACTCAGGATCCGTCTTTCAAGGCCTGTACCTGAGAGCTTCTGGAGTGACAGTTGCCAGCCTCTCGATCACAGGTTTCACGAGTCGGCAGCTATGGGTATACGACAGCGGCGTAACCGTCACCGGTAACTGGCTCGGCTATCAACTCGACGGAACGGTCAACGCCGCCGACTACGGCGTATATGTCAGCTCGACAAACGACACAGTGGTGATCGGCGGATCGGCAGCCGGGGACGGCAACCACATCGCCGGTACTACAACCGGTCTGCACCTCGGCTACGGCAACGACATCGTCGTCCAGGGCAACACTCTCGGTGCTTCCCCCGACGGTTCACCGACTCCGATGCCAAGAGGCATTCAGCTCACACAGTCTGATCGAGTGTTGATCGGAGGAACCAGCGCCGGTGAAGGCAACGTGGTGGCCAACACAACAACCTCCGCCATCAGCATGACTGGTAACAACGACGACGACGTCACCGTGCTGGGCAACACCACTTTCAGCAACATCATCGACATTGACCTCGACGGCGACGGACCAACCGCCAACGACGCCGGCGACGGCGACATCGGTATCAACGGCCTACTCAACCACCCGGACATCACCAATATCGTGTCGGCCGCCGGAATGACCACCGCCGACTACACCCTCGACGTTCCCGCCGGTGATTACCGCATCGAAGTTTTCGCCGACCTGGTTGAGGATCAGACCCTGGCCGGAGCCCACACCATCACCCACACCGGAACGGGTGGCGAGACCTTCCAGATCAGCTTCCCCGATACGGTCGCCGCTGCCTTCCGAGCCACCGCCACCGAAGACCTGGGTGCCGGAGTGTATGGCGCCACATCGGAGTTCTCGGCGGCGATCACCGTGGCCAACTCACCCGATGCGATCCTCGACCGCTCGATACGGCGAAGTGACGTTCGCCCAACCGGTGGGCTGGATGCGGTGGCTGGTGCTACTACCGGTGTCAGCGGTTCGGCGCTCACCTTTGACGGCTCGACCGGGCG
>JAHDFR010000112.1:7839-15397 GCA_020628065.1 Acidimicrobiales bacterium | reverse complement strand
CCGACTCAGAGCCAAACCGACCCAGGCCACAGTCAATGTTGCCCACCGGAAAAGAGACAGGGCGCGCATCAGCGATGTGATCAAGACCTGTTCGGCCAAAGGACCGGGCACTGTTCTGTCAGCCGCTGCCATGGGTCAACTCTGCCACAGCCCGGACCACACCGACGACCAAGCTACTTCCGGCCGATTCCCGAACAGATTCCGAGCTGTTCCCAAAGCTGTGCCCGACATAAGGCCGACGGCCTACGGGCCCATCCGACAGACCGCCGATAGCTCAATGGTCGGCCGCGCCGGGCCGATGCCATAATCAGTGGCCGAATACCCGGTCGCGACATCAAACATCACGTGATGCAGACAACGCGAGGACCAACCGGACCAGCCAGCTCCACGCCCTCAAAAGGCCGGAAGCGAGGCGGCGCAACCAGTTCATTGACGCGCCTCTACACCTTGGCCTTCATCATCGTCGGGCCCCTGTACCTGCTATGGCGGGCAACCGTGGTCGGAACCGGATGGCAGCTGGTACTGAGCGTCCCGTTCCTGTGGGTCGAAATCTGGGCCTGGCTTCAGATTGTCTGTCTCCGCCATCAGGTCATTCCCGGACGGTCAACTGCAGCCCGCAGCGAACCAAACCAACTTGGTGAGCCTGCGCTCGATGATCCCACCCCCGACGACTCGGCTGAATTCGATGTGGTGATCACCACCGGCCCCCGCACGACGGTGGCCGAGATCGAACAAACACTGCTCGGCCTAACCGATGACGACCACAACCGTCTCATCACCCTGCTGTCGACCGACGCCGACATCGAGTCCCAACTGTCGAGCGCGCTCGCAAGTCAGCTGAACAATCTGCGGTTCGTCCAGATCGGCGACGACGCAAACATCAGTCCTCTCGCTCTCGCCATCCAGAACTCGCTGCACCCTTGGGTGCTTTGGCTTGAGGCCGGCCAGGTCGCCATGCCCGGACTGACCACGGTCCTGGGAGACAAACTCCGAGATGAGCGGACCGCCGTCTGTCAGATAGCGACCGGTCTTCTGAGCCCAGGATCGCTGGCCCAGGTCGGCCGAGACGGAGATGAAGAGGCGCTGGAGCACGAACTGATCGGTGAGGCCATGGCGCAGCGGGGTCACGCCCCATGGCACGGGCCGGGATCCCTGATTCGCAGCACAGCCCTCCCTGACCTCGACGCGCTCGACGACCCGGCAGCGTTCAACGTGAGTTGGTGTGCCACCGAGTTACAACGCGCCGGATGGGCCATCACCTACGAACGCTCACCTCTTATAAGGGTTCCGGCCGCCGACTCTCTCAGGCCGTACCTCACTCGTCGCCGGGACCGCAGCCTGGCCGTGCTCGAACAGCTTGGATACGCCTTTTCTCTCCCTGATGTGCCCTGGGCCGTTCGGGCCGCCGCCTTGGCCCGGGCGGTGTCGGTCACCCACGGTCTTCGCCAATTGGCGATGGTCTTCGTTCTTGTCGGTTCGCTGCTGTCCGGCATGCTGCCGGTGGCCGGAGCCACGGGAACAACGCTGGCCCTGATCGTCGGCTACACCGGAGCGGCCCTGCTGGCTCGACGTTCGCTGTCAGGTCGGGCGATGGCCCTGGGTGACTGGGTCCGTCATGGATGGCGGACCCTGGGTGCCGACACCGCGGCACTCGTCCCCCGACTAGCCCGACCAGTCGCCGCGCTGCGCAGTGGGCAACCCGGTGGAGCAGGCGCCAGACAGCACGGCTTGTCAGGACGCCTCCAACTACCGATGTTGGCTTTCGGTCTGCTCCAGGTGGCACTGGTGGCACGAGCCGTCAACGTGGTCCGACCAACACTGCTCCCGGCCATGACTGGCTGGGAGTCGGTTGTGGTCATCTTGATCTCGACGGTCATCACCATTCAGCTCATCGACGTTCTGGGTGGGCTGACCGGACCCGGCGGGCGTCGCGACAGTGTCCGCGTCCCGCTCAAGTCTGATATTTCGATTGGCGAGTTGTGGGGCCAAACCCTGGATGTCACCCCGTCCGGCGTAGGAGCAATCGTCGAAGCAGCGCCCCCTGTCGGGGCGACCGTCCCCATCACGTTTGCCGTCAACGATGTCGACCATAGCGAGCACGTCATCACCGCCGAAGCCGAAGTTCGCTCCGCCACCACTCACCGATCCGGACTTGTCCGAGTGGGCCTCAAGTTGGCGCCGCTGGACGACGCCCATCGGTTGGCTCTCACCCGGTACTGTGCCCTGGGCGTAGCTCGACCTGAGCGACGCGCCGCCGCATTGGCCGAGAACCCCGGTCACCTCCCCACCGAGCGAAGAGCAGGCGACCTTGTTCTTGTCCGGGCGCTGGCTGTGTTCTCCATCGTGTCCGCCATCGGGACGCTGTTCATTGGGCCGGCCGCCGATCCGGTTGTGGCCGCCGACAACGGCGTGACCACCATCCCCGACTCGTTCGCCATCGCCGCTCCTACCGGCTCCAGCGACGGCCTGCAGGTTCGTCTACACACCGACGACTGGTCCGAGCCGCTCGCACCGGGCACGGACGGTACCTTCGCCCGACCGGCCGGTCCCCGCTCGTGGCCCGGTGCGGTGCACGTCGACATACAGGTCGGTCCCGACCGTTTCGTCGTTCCCGTCGAGGAAACAGTCGGCGGTGTTGAACTGGCCGCTCTCGCACTTGGGGACGGCGTCGATCAGGTGGAGTTGGTTGGACCCGGCGGTGTGCGCCACCTCGGAGTCGACGGGCAGGCACTGGTACCCGGCCGATACACGATCACCGTCCCTCTCACAGACAACCTTCCCGGCAGCGGCAACGAAGCGCCTTCGGCCGACGGTGTTTCAGTGTCGAAGTTGGTTTCAGTGTCGAAGTTGATCATCGACCAAGGAGACATCGTCACCGTCGACCTCGGCGGCGTCACCGTCGACTCCAACCAGGCAACCGCTGAGGCAGAGGCAGACCTAGAGGTCGAGGCAGACGCACAAATCGACGCGGACATCGACAGCGACATCGACAGCGACATCGAGGTGGAGGTGGAGGTGGAGAACTCGTGACATCCGACGACTTCACCCAACACGACGCCGAAGCGTCCGACGGCGAAGACAAGCAGACCGCGTGGATCCAGCTTCTGGGCTTGGTCGTTCTGCTGGCTGCCGGAGCCCTGGTATTCAGCGGTATTCGTACCAGCCAGGCCGAAGTAATGGCCTCGACTTCCTCCGCCGGTCTCTTCTCGGCCGGCACCGTCGAACTTGACCAAGCCGGTCAGGCCGTCCAACTGCTGTTTGATCAGGAGGGACTGTTTCCCGGCTCCCAGGTCGACGCCTGCGTCGAAATCATCTACCGGGGAACGATTGACGCCGACGTACGGTTCCACGGACGGTCCGATGGCGGGACCGGCCTGGACGACTACATGCAGTTCACCGCCTGGGTCACCGACAGGCCATGCCCGGATTCCGGTGACCTGCCCGCCGGTGTAGCCGACGACGAACCAGTATTCGACGACACCTTGAGCGAACTGTGGAGAACTCACGGCAGCTACGACGACGGCATTTCGCTGGCTCGCCTGGACGTGGGTGAACAGATCACCTTGGCCGCCAGGGCCGAGCTGCAGAACGACCAGAACGCCGCCGGACTCTACGCCGATTTCGTTCTGTCGGTCGAGGGCCGCCCATGAGCGGAGACACCGTCCCCGTCGGCACCCCACCTCTTGACACCGGGCCGAACGTCCAAGCCCCCACCGGGGGCGAGCAGGTCGCCGTCGACGCAAGCAGCAAAACCGCACCGTCGATCAGAACGCAAATACGTTCCCTGCCCAAAGCTCTCGGCCCGGCGATCGCGTTGATCGCCGGCATCTACATCTACCTTGTGGGCCTGCTGGCCGTGTGGGTCATTCTGGTGGCCGGGGCCGCCGGTTGGAGCCCGGTAGTGATCACCAGCGGTTCAATGTCGCCGAACCTTCGGGTGGGCGACATCATCATGACCGAGAGTCACCCGGACCAATTGGTTGGTCAGCGCTCGGTCGTTACCTTTCAGCGCGCCGACCAAATCATCACTCACCGAGTGTTCGAAGTACAGGTGGAGGAACGGACCTACATCACCAAAGGCGACGCCAACCCGACGCCCGACACCGACGTGGTGCCGGCCGACTCGGTCATAGGCGTCGGTCGCCTGGTCGTTCCCATCATCGGTCTACCGGTTGTGTGGCTTACCACCGGGCAACTGGTACCGCTTGCCGCCATGGCCGTCCTATCGGCCGCCGCCATCTTCGTGACCCTCCGTCAATCCCGTACAAGCGGCGGTGGCTTCCGTGCGCTGCTCACCGACCAGTCAACAGTCGTGGCTGATCAGGCCGTCCGCCGTGTACGCCTGCTCATTGCCATCATGATCGGCAGCCAGTTCCTGATCGACGGCAATCGGTTCACGTTGGAAGGCATTGATCTATCACCCACCCGACTGATGATCGTTTCGTTGGTGTGGCTGGGCCTCACCAACATGTTCTCGCTGCGCTACCCCATCGAACGTTACGGGTGGAAGGTTGCCGCCGTCCAGCTCATCTCCGACACCGTCCTGGTGGTGTTGATGACAACGGCAACCGGTGGCTCCGGTATCGGGTGGGTACTGACCGCCGTTCCCATCGTCGAAGCTGCTGTTCGCTTCCGTCTTGCTGGAGCGCTCGTGCACTGGATGTTGATGGCGGTGCTGGCCATCCTCGGCCGCCTCTGGATTCTCGACCGGGTGGACTACACCACGGCGGACACCATCGACGAATTGGAACGAATCCTCGACCAGATGAGTGTGCTTTTGCTGGTGGTGGTCCCTGGTGCGTTCCTGGCCGAGCAGCTACTGGGCGACGTCCTCATTCAGCGCCGAGCAGCGGCCAACGCCGAGAATCGAGGTCGTTTACTGGAGAACGTGGCCGAGGTTGGCCACGAGGTGACGAAAATCGGATCGGCGCTGTTCGAAACACTCACTCAGTCGGCGCTTGACCTCGGATTCGACTCTGTTGACGTGTGGGCTCGACCCTCAAACGGATCGTGGTCCCGTCTCGCGTCGACGGCCGACACCGAGGCCGCTCGGTTGCCCCAGCCGGCAGCAGCGGGTAGCGGTCTACGGTCCCTCGACCTGGCCTACCCGGAAGTGCTGGTTGACCGGGAAGATCCCGAGCTGACCGAACGCAACGCGCTCGAGGCCGCCGGTCTCGGATTTCTGGTCCGGTTGACCATCGACGCCGGCGAGACACTGGTCGTGCTGCGGGGCGCCGGCATCAGTGGCCGAAAAATGGAGCCCAGTGCAGTGGAGGCCCTTCGCCTTCTGGCCGGCCAAGCCAGGGTCGCCATGCACAACAAGGGACTGGTCGGTGAACTGCAGGAGCTCCACTCCCAGATGGAACACCAGGCGTTGCACGATGCATTGACCGGACTCCCCAACCGCGCCGCTTTCATCCAACAGCTTGAAGGTCAACTCGCCGCCACTTCTCTTGGGTCGCTGGCTCCGGGCCGGACATCCACCGTGCTGTTCCTCGACCTGAACGGCTTCAAACCGGTGAACGACCGTTTGGGCCACGACGCCGGCGACCAGCTACTGCAGGTGGTGTCCGATCGTTTGGCCACCGCCGTTGGTACCGACGGTCAAGTCGCCCGACTCGGCGGTGACGAATTCACCGTGCTGCTGCCGGACTCCGACAACGACCTGGCCACCGAGGTCGCCAATCGCATCCACGACAGTTTCAGCGAACTTATCAACCTGCAGCAGGACTCGGTGCGAGTCGGCGCCAGCATCGGCGTGGCCCACTACGAACAAGACCTCGAACCGGACGAAGTGCTGCGACGAGCCGACACCGCCATGTACAGCGCCAAGGCGGCAAGAGGCGACCGGCCGCTGGCCTTCTACCATCCGGACCTCGACCTCGAAGAGCAACAACGAAGTCAGCTGGCTCAAGACCTCCGAACCGCACTGGCCACCGACAGCCTGACCCTCATGTTCCAACCGCTGGTGTCCGTCGATCAACGGCGCGTGACCGGAGCCGAGGTGCTGCTTCGCTGGCATCATCCCACGCTCGGCAATCAGCAACCATCGGACATCTTCGATATCGCCGAAAGCGCGGGGCTCATCGGAGAACTCAACCGTTGGATCCTGGTGATGTCACTGAACGAAATGGCCCGCTTCCCCATCGGGGATCGAGACTTCGTGCTAGCCGTCAACGCCTCCCCGGCCGAGCTCGACTGCGACGAGCTGATACCCAACATCCGGCTGGCTCTCCGAACCTCGGGGGTCGACCCCGCCCATCTCGTCATCGAGTTGAGCGAACGTATTGTGGCGTCGGGCAGCGACCTCACGAACGTCGTCGAGCAACTGATCGGGATGGGTGTCGGGCTTTCGCTCGACGACTTCGGAGAAGGCAAGACTTCGCTCGGCCACCTTCGACACCTGCCCATCAAACAGCTGAAACTGGACAGCCTCTTGGTTCAGCAGGCGGTGGACAGCCAAACCGACCGGGTCATTCTCAACTCGATTGTCGGCCTTGGCCACGACCTGGGATTCGAGGTGGTTGCGGAGGGAGTCGAAACCGACGATCACATGGCGGCAGCCATCGAAGCCGGAGCCGACCTGGTTCAAGGATTCGGCCTGTATCGCCCAATGCCAGCCCGCGACCTCAGCGAGCTGATCCAACCTACGACCGGACCGACCGACCCCGCACCACCAGACCGGCAGCCGGGTGGCCATGATCACAGCCACAATCACACCGACAATCACAACCACCGGGCGACGTCGCCGGAGTCGACGCTCCGACGACGCTCCACCGACGAGCCGCTGGCCGACACCGCCCATGAGGCGGCCGACGACGCTTGGCCACCCATCGAAGCTGTCGATGCAACCTCTGACGCCCGGAACGACCAACTGGTGACCGTCGAAAGGACGACATGGCCAGACCGCTGACCTCCGAAACGTTGGCCGAACACGCCGACGACGGAGCCGCCGAGCGGGCCTGGGTATCCATGGGCACCGCTCGAGCCTTCGCTGCCGCCATGTCGGTTCTGATCATCGCCACCGTGGTGGTCAACCGTTCAACCAACGCGCTGGAAACCGACGGAGCGGTCTCGGCATCCGAAGTGTCCTCCGGCAGCATCGAACTCAGTGACGACGACAACGGCCGATCACTCTTCGACCTGGCCGACATGGCTCCCGGTCGCACCAGCTCGGAGTGCCTCACCATCACCTACGACGGAACGATCGTGCCGGTCGACCTCACCCTCCAGGCCGAAATCGACGGCGATCTCGGGCCCTACCTGGACGTCGCCATAGACCAGGGATCCAGCGGAGGCTTCGATGAATGTGACGGCTTCGTGCCCGATGCCCAAGTGTTCCGCGGCACCCTGGCCGATCTTTCCGACCAGGGTCGACAGTCGATCGAGCGGTTGCTGAACCAGGGCGAGCAGCGGGTTTACCGCTTCCAGTTCACTCTGCAGGACCGCCAAGAAGCCCTCGGCCGGGTCGCCTCGGTCGGATTCATTTGGGAGGTCAAACCGTCGTGACTCGGACCTCGAAAGACAACCTGGACCTGAAGACTCCAATCATGGTGGT
>JAHDFR010000112.1:6235-7739 GCA_020628065.1 Acidimicrobiales bacterium | reverse complement strand
CTGCACTTCTGGGTTGAGGCGGCCGCCATCTCATCGTCGGCCACGCTGGACGACTGGCTGCTGTACGACGGCTGGCGATCTTCCAACTGTGCCGCCCCACCCACAAATCCGAGCCTCCTCGACGCCGCCAACGTGGTGCTGACACCACGGTCGGTCCCACTCATCGGCCGGGCCCCCACTCCGGGCCAGCCGGTACCCACCGACGGCTCGGTCCTCACCCTTCGACCCGGTGAATCAACCAATGTCTGTCTGGCCGCCCGACTGCCGATGGCCGCCCCCAACGAGGTTCAGTCATCGGTGGTAGACGTCGAGCTGATCGTGATCGCCCAGCAGGCATTCGCCCCCGGCACCCAGGAGACCGGACAGTGACCGCTTCGGCAACATCAACAACGAAGAGCGCAAGACGGCCCTCGACCATGATCCGACGGATCGCCGCCGGACTGGTTGTGGCATTGTCCACCGCCGCCCTGGCCGCCGTGGTGGTGGTCGTGATCGGATTGGTGCTGGGTTATCGACCGGTGGTCATCCTCACCGGTTCCATGGGGGAAACCGCACCACCCAGAAGCCTCATCATCGCCGAACCCAGACAGAGCGACACCGTCGGTGTTGGCGACATCGTGATCATGCGGCGACCCGACCAGCCACTCATCACCCACCGGGTCATCGAGGTGGAAACCAATGGCGACTACCGATTCGCCATCACCCAGGGCGACGCCAACGAAGCCCCGGACGCCGCCCCGTACCCGCTGCGAGGTGAACAGCTGGTGGCCCGCTGGATTCAACCGCGGGTAGGCCACTGGATGATGACGGTGTTCCAGCCGGGTCCGGCGCTGGCCGTGGTCGCCCTGGCCACACTGGTGATCGCGGTTCAGGCACTGCGGTGGATTTGGGCCAGACCGACTCCCAAGAGGGCGACATCCCGACCAGCAACACCCAAGACAGCCGGCGTGCCGACGCCGAACAGCGCAGACGGCAGGCCGACCCCGAACAACACGGCCGGCCGGCCACGCAGACGCAAGCGCGCCATTGCCCTCACCGCCGCACCGTTGGCCACCATGTTCGGCCTGGGCGTAGCCTGGGCCTTCTTCACCGCCAGCGACCCGGTTCCCGGCAACGCTTTCGGCACCGCCGAATGTTTCGACGCTCGACTGGGCTCGGTGCAGAACGGCGAAACCACTCATGCCATCACCGGCACCATTACTGTGCCGATCACCGCCGTCGACCCGACCAAGTCCTTCGTGATGGCCTCAATTCGAAGTGCGTCCACCGAACCGCCGGACGTTACGGCCGCCGTCCGACTGTCAGCCGACGGCTCAGCGGTGGAGATAGATCGAATCACCGATGCCGCCACCCCACCACCGGTTGTTGTTTCGTGGTCGGTGGTGTCCTACGACTGCGGGGTCACCGTACAGCGGGGCTCGATCAACGGTAACGACACCGCCTCGATGACCGTTCCGATAACGGCCGTTGACCCCACCTCCAGTTTCGCCACGGTCACCAGCAG
>JAHDFR010000112.1:0-6135 GCA_020628065.1 Acidimicrobiales bacterium | reverse complement strand
TCGCCACCACCATCCAGGTTGTGACCCTGTACGAGGGCACCACCGTCCGTCACGGCGTCGTTGACTTCGCACCGACCGAAACGGTGCAGTCGGTCAGCATCGACCCGTTCGACCCCACCCGATCCACCGCCATCTCAACGGTGGCCATGCCCGGACCGTCGGCCGGTGGCTACACCGACTATGCCGTCGACAGCTCGGTCGGTGAAGGCTCGGCCACGTTCACCATCGTCGGCGGGACGACCGTTGATGTGGAGCGGGCCGCCAGTGCCTCCAATGCCTCCTTCGCCTGGCAGGTGATCGAATGGGCCGGACCCACCTGGTGGGACCCGGCTTACGCCTACCGGCAACGCATCGACGTGGAAGCCGGGCCGGCAGCCGCCCCCGACGGCTACACCGTCCCGGTGACAGTCGACCACCAGGCCCTGGTTGACATCGGCGCCGCCCTGGCCGACGGCACCGACGTTCGCCTGCTCCGGTGGGACGGCACCACCTGGGTCGAGCTGGACCGCATCCTCGACGACGGCTCAAACTGGAACGCCATCGACACCACGCTGCTGTTCCGCACCGACACCGCCATCGACCCGGGCGAGATCGCCAACTACTGGCTGTACTTCGGTAACGGCACACCGGCACCGGTGCTGGAAGACCCGGAGAACGTGTTCCTGCTGATCGAAGACTTCGAATCCGGCACGCTCGGTGACTTTGAAGATCGAACAGCCGGAACGCTGTGGTACGCCGCCGACCCCTGGACCGAACGTATCCCCCTCACCATCGCTCCCACCCAGGTCGCCGGAACACACACCGACTTCCCGGTGCTGGTCTCACTGACCGACCCCGCCCTCGGCACCGGGGTACAAGCCGACGGCTCCGACATTCGCTTCGTCGCCGCCGACGGTGCCACCCCGCTGACCCACGAAATCGAGTCCTTCAACCCGGCAACCGGCGCGCTCCAGGCCTGGGTTCTGCTGCCAAATCTCGACGACGCAGCCGGAGCATCTCTCTACCTGCTGTACGGTGCAGCCAACGCCCCCGACCAGCAGGACATTCGAGCCGTCTGGCCGTCGTTGTTCGGTTCGGTCTGGCATCTTGGTACCGACCCGGGTGGCACCGGACCTCAGCTGGACGACTCAACGACCAACAACAACGACGGCATCAGCCTCGGGACGATGGGAACCGCCAACCTTGTTCCCGGACAGATCGGCAGCGCCGTCAACTTCGACGGTGTCGACGATCGGCTGACATCAGCGCCCATCAACCTCGACGGTCGAACCGACATCACCGCCTCGGCCTGGATCCGAGCCGACACACTCACCGACGCCGCCGTCCTCTCCAGCCAACCGAGCGGCACCACCGCCTTCGAGTTGGCCACCACCGTTGGCGGTCAAGCGGCCGTCACTCTGAACAGCACCACAGACGGCGCAGTGACCCTAACGGGAGGCACCGTCAGCGCCGGGGCGTGGCATCATCTGGCCGCCACCTGGGACGGCGTCACACTCCGGCTCTATGTCGACGGCGCAGAGGTGGCCCAACAGGCGGTTGCCGGCAAGATGCTGGGCGGCAGCGATGTGGTTGCCATCGGAGCAGCCGCCACCGGCGCCGACCCCTTCGACGGCGTCATCGACGAGGCCCGACTGGAGTACATGACCCGCTCCCCCGGTTGGGTGGCCACCCACCACAACAACACGACGAACCCGGCAACCTTCGCCCCGCCGGCAACCACCGAAACCGGCAGCTGGCTGGGAATGGGATCTTGGACGTTCCGAAAGCCGGTAACCGTACCGGCCGGACAAACCGCGGCCGACGTCACCGACTTCGTACTCTACGTGGAGATGGACGACGCCGACATAGCCGCCGGAGCTCAAGTCGATGGCGACGACCTGGTATTCACCGCCGCCGACGGCGTCACCCGGCTCGACCACACACTGGAAAGCTACACCCCGGCAACCGGAGCCGTCCGAGCCTGGGTGCGGATACCGACACTGTCGGCATCATCCGAGACCGCGCTGTTCCTGTACTACGGCAACCCGACGGCGGTCGACCAACAGGATCCGAGCGGGACGTTTGGCCCAGAGGCCGACCTTCAATTCCTCGGTTTGCCGTCGTAGCTTCCACCTGGCTTATGCACGTGGGTCCGACGGCCCGCCCGCGGGGAGCCGGACGAACCAGTGGGAACAAGCAACATCCCCCTACTAGTTGAGCGGACCCGATTGGAGTCCGAAGACCATAGGGAGAGCCCCACAGGAGTAACGACCCGATGACTGACAACACTATTCCACCGGCTGTGCCACCATCGCTGCAGCCACCGCACAGCGACGACGAAGGTGAACGCCGTCGAGGCGGCTTTGCCACCAGATTGTTGGCCAGCGCCGCCGTACTGGCCCTGGCCGGAGGGGTGTTCACCGTGTCCTCGCTGGCGCTGTTCACCGACCAGGAGTCCGTGACCGGCAACGCCTTCTCCACCGGCTCCATCGATCTGGTTGCCACCCCGGCCACGGTCGCCATCACCGACCTCAACATGCTGCCGGGCGACCAGGTAACCGCTCCTCTAACCGTCTCCAACAGCGGGACTCTGGAGTTCCGCTACTCCATGAACTCAACCACCGATGAGGACGTTCTCGCCTCCGAACTGGTCATGACCGTGAAGTCCGATGTCACCACCTGTACCGACGCCACCTGGCAGGCAGACGGCGTCGTGCTGTACTCCGGCGTGCTGGGGTCAACCACCACCGCCAACGTCATGGGTGACGTGGCCACCGGCGCTCAGGCCGGTGACCGGGTGCTGGCTTCAGCCGCGGCCGAAGAGCTGTGTTTCAACGTCACCCTCCCGGCGTCAGCCACCAATGCGGTAGCCGGGTTGGCGTCCACCGCCATCTTCACCTTCGACGCTGAACAAACAGCCAACAACCCGTAGCGGGAGTTCATGTCAGGGTTGATGCCTTCCGATCGCCGTCTGTTGACGAGCGAATCCGGCCGACGCGGGTCGGCACGGTTTGAGCGGCGGCCATGGTCACGGCGGGTTGCTGTGGCCGCCGCCCTTACCGTGGCCGCGGCATTGCTGCCCTCCTGGCATTCACCGGCGACCGCCCAAGCCGAAGTTCCTGACACAGCGTCCGACACCGGTCGACCCGAAGCCGGGGACCGACGGTCTAGGGCGGCAAAGGCAAAACCAAATCAGACCTCCACACCTCTCACCCCCGGTCAAACAGCGGGTACAACCGGGGCGACTGACGGTGAGGCGGAATTTGAGGTGGCGATAGCCGCCTTCGACGCTGAAGATCAGATCCGTTGGCTTTCGGGCGACGGTTCGAAAACCGATCAACTCTCAACCAGCGGTGGACGGTTGGGATCGGCCCTCGCCCTGGCCACCGGACCCGACGGACTGATCTACGCCGCCGGGGACACTGACCGGGTGCTTCGCTACGACCCGGCCAACAAGAGCTTCGTTGACGTCGTCGTGCGGGCCGACAACGGCCTCAAAGATATCCGGGGTCTGGCGTTCCGGGAGAACGGTAATCTGCTCGTCAGCTCCAGCGGCACCAACCAGGTGGTCGAGTTCGAACCTTCCACAGGGGAACAGGTCGCAGTGGCCGCCGAGGCTGGCCTTGACAGCCCCGGCGGAATCACGGTCACTGACGATGGACTGTTGTGGGTAGCCAGTCAACGCAATGACGCCGTGGTGGCGTATGACGCCGGCGGTGACATCCGCCGGGCGGTGCGCACCGAGCCCGGTTCGGGGCCCATCGATGTGACTCTTCATGATGACGGTCGCTTGTTCGTCGCCGCCTACCTGGCCGGCCGAGTCGACGTCATCACCATCCCCACTGGTGAACCGGGAAGGCAGGCGGCCACTGCCGAGGTTGAAGAATTCATCACCGGCCTAAAGCAACCGGCTGACGTGTCGATCGGTCCGGACGGCGCCCTGTGGGTGGCCGACTACTGGTCGGACGAGATTCAGCGATTCGATGTTGCAACTGGGGACCCACTGGACTCGACGGTCACCAATGAGAGTGCCGACGCGTTCGGACCTACCAGTCTCGCCTTCATCGAACACGAAGCCGAGCCCGGTGTAGAGTCCGGGGACACTCTCGACGTTGAAGCGCTGGCCAGCGGAGTGGACGCCGCACGTAAAGGATTCGAGATCAACGAAGGCCAGTTCGCCGACCAGATCGACGCTGCCTTGAGTCTGGGCGGGAGGAGAATCTCCTTGGTCGACGGCTCCATCCTGGTTGACAGTCCGGGCCCGGACCGAGGCAATGTGGCCTCGCTCGGCTTGGTTGGGGCCAAGCCCGACGTTGCCCCGCAGCCAACCACCACCAGCGAAACAGGTGCTCCCACCCACTACTTCATCGGCGAAACCGCCATCGTGGGCAACCGACGCCATACCCAGGTCGCATACGAGGATCTTCTACCGGGCGTCGACATGCGATACACGGCAGAAGACGGCGGTTTGACCTACGACATCCTGCTTGACCCCGGAGTGGACCCCGACACCATTCGGCTGGAAAGCGGCGGCATCGGTGAAGCTTCGATAGACGGCCAAGGCAGGCTGGTCCTGCGTCAGCCAATCGGGCCGAAACTGCGGTTCTCACCCCCGGTGTCCTACCAGCTCGACGGTGACACTCGAATTCCGGTTGAAAGCGCGTACAAGGTGGAAGCCGACGACACCATCGGGTTCGTCGTCGGCGAGCTCGACCCGACGCTGCCACTCGTCATAGATCCGACCCTCGACCTGAGCAGCTACCTGGGAGGCACCGCGACCGACTACCTCTACGACGTCGCCATCGACAGCTCGGGAAACATCGTCGTGGTCGGCGAGTCGGGATCCACCGACTATCCGACAACGGCCGGCGCCTACGACCCAACGTTGGCCGCCAACTTCGACATCGTGGTCAGCAAGCTGTCGGCCGACGGCACCAGCCTGCTGTGGTCAACCTTCATCGGGGGTTCAAGCAACGACGTCGGACGCGAGATAGTCATAGACGGCAGCGACAACATCCATCTTGTCGGCTATACCGAATCGAACAATTACCCGACAACGGCCGGTGCCTACCAGACGACAAAGGCCGCTCAAGCCGAAACGGTCGTGAGTAGCTTGAGTGCCGATGGAACGACACTGAGCGCATCGACGTTCGTCGGTGGAAACGGAGCCGACCGTGGTGAGTCAATTGGCCTTACCTCGACCGGTGACGTGGTCATACTCACCAACGCGTCGGCGGCGTTCCCGACCACGGTCGGCGCCTACAACCAAACTCACGCCGGAGGCGTTGTCGATGCCGCCGTCTCCAAGCTGACCGGTGATCTGTCAACCCTGACATGGTCGACGTTCGTCGGCAGCAGCGGAAGCGAGTCCACCGGCATGCTGAACATCGATGGGTCGGACAACGTCTGGGTGGTGACAGGCACCGACGGAACCGACATGCCGGTCTCGGCCGGTGCGTTCGACGCCACGTCAAACGGCAACAGTGACTACTGGGTTGGCAGTATCAGCGCTGACGGATCAACCCTCAACTACGGCACTTATCTGGGCGGCACCGGGATCGACTCGGGACCTTCATCGCTGCACGTCGTGGACGCCACTGAAGTTCACGTGGCCACCACGGCCTCAACCGGCTACCCCACCACGCCAGGGGCCTATGACACAAACAACACCGGCAACAACGTCGGGTACGTGGTGTTGGACACAACGGCGACCGGCACCGCCCAGATGACCTACGGAACATTCCTCGGGGGAACCGATGGTGGATGGGCCCTGGACATGACGGTTGACGGCAACGGCAGAGCATACATCGTCGGCGACGTTGCAGCCGCCGGCCTGGCCACCGTCGACGCCCCCGACACAACTCTCAACGGCGCATGGGATGCCGCATTGGCAGTCATGGACCCAAACACCGCCTCAAAGGAACTGTTCACCTACATCGGTGGCAGCGGATCAAACGAACTGGCCTATGGCGTCGCCCTCAACGCAGCCAACGAACCCGTGGTGGTCGGCTTCACCGACTCCTCCGACTTCGCCACCACAACCGGTGCCTACCAACAGGCCAACGGCGGCGGCAGCGAAGGTTTCGTTCAGCGCTACGCTGCCGTGACCCCGCCGGCGGCCGCCGCCAACGTAGTCGTCGTCAACTCGACCGACGG
>JAHDFR010000331.1 GCA_020628065.1 Acidimicrobiales bacterium | reverse complement strand
GGAGGTTCGGCCCACTCGGCCGGGTTGTTCTGTCGCCAACCCCACCGGCACGCCTGACTCATCATTGATGAAATCGTGGCATGAATTTTCCTGACCGAACCAGGGGACTGGCCACGCCGCTGATGAGCCCCGTACAAGTCGGTCAACATCTTGGTGGTCACCTTGCCAACTTTGACAGTGCCGAGCGCAGGCTGGATGTCATGCCGATACCGACGGCGATACTCGTCAATCGTTCGAGGCGACCGATCCTTCCGCTCCAGCTCCTTTAACCACTCTTCGCACAGCTCATCAACCGTCGCTGTGGTCCGACCGTGCCTACCCTGCTTGACTTCCGTGACGAAGGCCGCCCGAGCAACCTTCGCTTCGGCCAACGTCCCGTGGAAGCGGCGATGGACCTGGCGGTATCGGCCGGTCAAAGGGTCCTTACCGGCCGACGCCATCAGTTCGAATACACCGGGAGACACCTCCCGAAGCCCGGTGGCCTTACGCAGCTTCGGAGCCATCTCGACCGCCCGCCAGCAACTCATCAATAACTACCCGAGGGACCACGATGCGGCCACCGAAGTTTATCGAGCGGATTAAACCCGTCCGAACGTAGGTGTAGGCACTGGCCCGACTGATGCCGAGCACAATAGCCACCTCAGGCACGCTGTAAGTCAGCTTCTCGACCGACGTAGGCATCTTCATTCCTCCTAGGGCAGTAGTCGCCGCTGACCTGGAGGCCACGGCGTCTCAGTTGGGTGTAGGTGTTGGGCGAGTTGGATGGCGAGTTGTGGCCCATTGTTGACGAACACCGAGAACCCTCGACCGGGGTCGGCCTTGGGTCCAGTGGGTTTCAGTGATCGGAGCGACCAGCGCCGGTTGACGGTGCGGTACCCGGTTGGGATCTGGACCGGTGTCCACATGCGCCACTCGAATGCCCGCAGCTCGACGTATCTCGCTTGGCTGATCGTCTCGGTCGTCTTGGGTAGCCATCCGTAGATGTGGCGGTTGCCGTCGTCGTCGGCCAGGGCGACCCGCTGGTAACCGTCCTGGTCTTCGTCTGTGAGTCGGTCGTAGCGGTCCTGGTCAATGATCGAGGCCGGAGCGTGGTTCTCCCCGTTGGGCGTTGAGCGGATGTAGCGGGTTTCCCAACCTCTGGCGATCCGCTTGGTGGCGGTTCGTTTCTGCGCGTGGATCATGCGCCGAAGGATGCGTTTGACCTCGATGATCTCGTCATCGGTGTTGAGGGCCGCTTCGGCGGTTGCTTTGGCCAGTCCTCTGGCTCCCCAGAACCCGCCGACTGATCCGTTGTCGTTGCCCCAGTCCGCTGGCGGTTCGTGCTGGTAGCCCTTCTCTTTGCCCTTCTGGGTGTACCCGGCGAAGTAAGCGGCGAGCCGTTTCGGGTCCGTGGAGCGTAGGGCGTCGTCGTATTCGACGTTGGTTCCGGCTTCGAGGTGTTTCGGGTCGCCGGACTTGACCGTGTCATACCAAGCCTTTGAGAGCCACAGTCGGAACGGTTGGCCGTTGACGTGATCGGGGATGGCCATCGCCAGGTGGAAATGCGGTGCGCCCCGTTTCTGGAACTCCCGGACCCATACGCATCGGAGTTTGGTGCCGGTGGCCCGGTAGAACCGTTTCGAGAATGTGTCCAAGTGGGCGACACATGCCTCTGGTGTCGGCGCAACGTCTCGCCAGTTGTCCGGGTAGGTGAGTGTGACCATGGCGAGGCGTTCACCGTCTCCGATGGCTTCGACCCAGTCGATGGAGGCGACGTGTCGCATCAACCGGCCCTTCGCACGTGCGGAAAAGCCTCGCACTATGCCGCCGTTTCCGTCGTCGTCGCCCTGGTCCTCGAAGTCCAGCATGGCGTCTACCTCCTCGTTGATTTCGGCGCATGGCGGGCACACGCAATCGTCCGGGTGCTCATAGATCCCGTTGTGCTCCGTCTCATCCGACGAGGCCACCTTGACGGTGATCAGTCCGGGCGCGATCACAATCGACGCCCTACGCCTTGGAACCAGTTCGATCCACTCGTCCGACAGGATCTCGTCGCCGTCATCGTTGATGTGGGCCTGTTTGCGGGCCAGCTTCTCCGCCGGATACTTCACCGTCGCCTGGAGGTGGTCGAGCGTTGTCGGATGCGACGGCCACCATGCTGCTGCCAGTTCGACGGCTTGTCGTCCGTGGAACCCGCCCGGTTCTCCGGCGAGTTCTGGCCAAACCGGTTTCGGATCAGGAAGAACGTTCAACACTGCTACCACTGCTCACCACCCCCGACCTCTCGGCGGCGTGATATGGCATAAGAACAAGCCCGTGCGGCCACTGCGTGGCCGAATAGCGGCCCGGTCGCCAAGCTTCGCTTGGCTTGCCCGGCCTTGCCCCTTTCGCTTAGGGCTACCGGGGCTGGCCTGCTCGCCCTGCGGGCTCGCCCGGCCCGCTGGAAACTGCATGTCGACGTAT
>JAHDFR010000111.1 GCA_020628065.1 Acidimicrobiales bacterium | reverse complement strand
TTGCTGAGACGACGACGTCGGTGGATAGCAGTCCCGAGACCTATCAAATGCCAACATCAACATCCGGAGCGCAGGTTTGCATACCTGCGAATACTGCTGAGGCTAAGTCTGAGGTCCGTTACCGAATCGTTGTGGGCGTCGGAGGAACGACAATGACGATCGCTGGAGCCGAGAGCGGTCCTGTTTCTACCGCGTGGACGTGGAGATACCCGGCCGAATCGACAAGCCACAAATCCCAATCCGAGGGCCGGGCGAGTGTTTCGGTGTCAGTGTCCGCCTCCGATTACGAGGGAAACAGCAACTGCTGAGGACTTCAGAGGGCTATCGCTAAGAGAGCTGCGATTAGGCCCAGCGTCATATGCGGCCCATAGGCGATCCGAACAAGTGCTGACCGATTCCTGATTGAACTCACGATCATTGTCCCGGTAGCAGAGATTGTCATCGTCATGATCATGACCTGGAACGAAAGCACCCCGAACCATGCCACGGTAGCAAACAATGGGAACGCGTATTTCACGTCACCCATTCCGATGACGCCGATTGAATGTCCCAAGAAAAAGACTGCGCTTAGCAGCAAACCGACCCCGATCGACATCATCGCCTGCCGAATGTCACCGCCAACGACGCCTCCGATGACCAAAGAGATAAATACCGAGCCGCCGAGGGGGACAACAATAATGTTGGGTAGCCGATGCACCGCCAGGTCAATAGCCGAGAGCCAGACACAGACGGCGACCATTGCACCTAGTGATGATGACGTTAGAGGGTTATCGCGAAAGGCAAAGGCAACCGCGGCTGTCGACAAGGCGCCAAAGAGCACAAGTAGGTTCCCAAGCCTCCTGTCGAGTGATTCGGCAAGATGACAGGCTTCCCAAAAGCTCGATACTGTTCGCGTAAGCATATGGTGCCAACTTATCCGGAGCGAGTTTGTTCGGTAGGTTGGCGCCGTTGGCGGGGTTCGTCCTTCGAGGTGGCCGGGGATGCTGGTCGTGTTCTCAAGGGCAGTCCGTTATGCCCGCGCCTGGGTCGTTATCGGCGGGCGGGAGCACCTCTTTGATGAATTGCAGACGATTGGGAATTCGCTGCTGCCAGGCGGCGCGCTCGGCTTCCAGAATACGATCTGGATGGTAGAGAAGGGCGTAGGCGTACAGCGCTGTTTCGGCCAGATCCTCGGTGGCGGGGTTCTTCCTGCCGTAGGCGGTCAGGTACTGCCCGTCGACCTGCTGGGCTGCGGTCCATTCCGGCGAGTCCCGGTAGCGATCATCGAGCGAAGTGTGCACGGCTTCGTGGAACAGCGTTTCTTCGAGTCGATTGTCGGCTACGCGGGTTCTGAGGTTGTCGGCGTGGAGCAGTATTCCTTCGCCTCCGCCGTCCGCTTGAGCTAGAAGGTCGCCGTCGAGAATTCCGACCCTGAGGATCCCGCGTCGGAGAACACTTGGGAGCCGACCGACTCCTTCAGCAACCAAGGTGGCGAGGTCTCGGGCTTCGGCTTCCGGGCCTACTTCGGGATGGACCCGAATTGTCAGGGCAGTGTCATCGGCGTAGCGGATGTCAAACAAGAACGCGTTGGGCGGTCTAACCAGCTGATTGATCCGACGGTCGTAGAACTCGGCGGTCCCGATTCTCGGGGGGCTGATGCAACGGAGAGCTGACGGATCTTGACGAGTGACGAGGTCGCGAGTCGAGTCGGCTCCCGTTGAGGAAATCGGTTCACCGGATGGACTATCGCCTGTTCGTGTTCCAGGCCGGGTGCCGTTGGTGTTGTTGTCCGATGGCGCTTGGGGGTTCTCGTGGGCGAGCGTTGAGTTGTCCTGGATTGAGCTGGTAATCGAGGAGGAAGTGCTGTAGTGGTCGTTGGCCGTCCACAATCCGATTCTGTCGGCGAACAGCATCGAGGACGTGCCAAAGACACACAGGAGAACTACGGCGGAGATTGCGGCACGGCGCTTTACCGACATGACTCTTTGAACCGCTGTGGGGGCTTCGAGAGTTCTGTGCTTGGCCACTTTTTAGTCAATTCTCGATGACCTGTTCCAGGGGATTGGCCCGCGCTTGTCTCGTTGAGGATATCCATGGTGAGCAAGCCACGACTGAACCAAGTGTTCGGTGTCTGGGGCGACCGCCCCGTCCATGACAGGTACTGCAGCGCCCATCCTCTAGATGATTGGCTACTTTAGGGTGGAGAGCCACAGGAGGACAGGCACTGCAGTTGGGGGGGATGCACCTTGTCTACGGTTCCAGGACGCAGTTGTCACGCCGAGTTGTCGATTGCTTTTCGGGCCACTTTGTAAGGTGACTCGAGAACCGTCGTCTCGCTCTGCGAAGTACCAGCGAGTCTTGCCCGAAAGCGGCTATCGATACGCGTGGTCCGCGGCTGAAGCGAACCGTAGTGGCGTGCGACGGAGCGGGCTCATTGGCGGAGCAATTTAGGCACGGCAATAGGCCTCCATCGGCCCTGGGAACGGTGATGGCCGCTCGGGCCGAACAGCATTTCCTTGAGTAGGTGTACGGTATGAGCTATTCTGCAAGCGCTTTCACACAACTTCGCTTAGCGGCGTCCGTTGGCTAAGGCGGCGCAAGGCCACAACTGCCCAAGGGTTTGATTAATGACCAATGTCGACAGCGCGTCAGCGCTCACTTCACTGAGCTTCCCACCAGGCTTCGTTTGGGGAACGGCCACCTCGGCGTTCCAGATTGAAGGCTCGACCGAAATCGGCGGGCGATCCCTCAGCATTTGGGATGTGTTCTGTCGCCAGGAGGGCCGCATCGCCGATGGAAGCGATGGCAACGAGGCTTGCGATCACTACAACCGGTACCGCGACGATGTGGCTCTCATCAAAGAGCTTGGGATGCATGCCTACCGGTTCTCCATCTCCTGGCCCCGGATCATTCCTGACGGGGTGGGCGCGGTGAACGGGGAAGGTCTTGACTTTTATGACCGCCTGGTTGACGAACTTCTGACCGCCGGAATCCGACCCCTGCCAACCCTGTACCACTGGGATCTTCCCCAAGCCATGGAGGATCGCAACGGCTGGGTGAACCGCGAAACAGCTGAGGCCTTCGCTGACTACGCCGCCGTCGTTGTCGGTCGTCTGGCTGATCGAGTCGACACGTGGACCACTCTGAATGAGCCGTTCGTGGTGGCCAACCACGGATATGTTACCGGCGAGCACGCTCCGGGGCGGACCTCCATGGCCGATGGCATGGCGGCGTCACATCATCTCAACCTGGCTCACGGCTTGGCCGGCCAACGGATCCGCTCGCTGGCCCCGGATGCCCGCCTAGCCATTGTCATCAACTTCACACCGATGCGGCCGGCCACCGACATCAAGGCGGACCTCGTCGAGGCCCATCATCAGAACAATCTGGAGAATCGTTGGTACAGCGATCCCATCGCCGGTCTCGGCTACCCCGACGACACCGCCGATTTCTATGAGTGGGACCGTTCTGAAATCAGGGACGGCGACATGGAAGTCATGTCTCAGCCCATTGATCTGTTGGGGGTGAACTTCTATTCCCGCTCGACCGTTTCAGCCGATAAGAGCTACAAGACGCCTATCGGCACGCCTCGCAACACCATGGGCTGGGAGATTCACCCGCCGAGCCTTGGGGGCTTGCTGCGCGAGCTGCACGAGCGCTATCCGTTCCCGTCCTACATGATCACCGAGAACGGCGCGCCGATGCCCGACACCGTCCGAGTAGACGGTCGAATTGAGGACGAGGATCGCCTAAACTACATCCGGGAGCATCTGGTGCAGGTGCATGGCGCTATTGCCGACGGCGTGCCGGTTGAGGGCTACCTGGTGTGGTCATTGTTCGACAACTTCGAGTGGGCATGGGGATACGGGCCTCGCTTCGGCATCGTCGAAGTTGACTACGAAACGCAGGCCAGAATCCCTAAAAAAAGCGCTGGATGGTTCTCCGGTGTAGCCCAAAACAACGGTTTCGACTACGACACCGCAGCCGATCCAACGATCCACTGGCCCAAGAAGACGGCTGAAGACGCAGCCGCAGAAGACGACTGATTCCCGCTGCCGTCGATTTCTGGAGGACGAGACCGTCGTCTAGGAAGCTTGACTATGGGGAGGGCCGCAGGTCCCGCGGATGATGAGCCTGGTCGGCAATTCCAGCACCGCAGGAGTCCGACCCGGGTCTTGAATCTGGCTCAGCAACATGTCCACTGCTCGTTCGCCGATCTCCTGAATTGGTTGGTGAACTGTGGTTAGGCCAGGGTTCATCCATTGGGTCTCGGCAACGTCATCAAAGCCGGTGACCGAAAGTTGTTCGGGGACCGATAGCCCTTTCTCGCCGGCAGCCCGTAGGACACCGAACGCCATTTCGTCGCTGGAGGCGAAGATGGCGGTTGGCGGTTCGTCCAACTCAAGCAGCTTGTGTCCACCCTCGTAGCCGCTGACCCGAAGAAAGTCGCCTTCGATGACAAGCTTGGGGTCGAACTCGATACCGGCGGCGTCCAGTGCGCCGTTGAAGCCTTCGACGCGCTCCCGGGCCGACTGCAGAACGGTTCGTCCGGTGATGAAACCGATTCGCCGGTGCCCCAGCGAGATCAGGTGCTCGACCATCTCTCGAGCACCGGCGCGGTTCGACACTTTGACCAACGGCGTCGACCTGGACTCTTTATCGATATCGACCAGTACATGAGGAACCGAGCGGGCCTGCAACGTCGGCAGGTACCGCGACAATTCCAAAGGTACGGTGAGGATAAGTCCGTCCACCATGCCGTTGGACAGCTTGGTGGCGTAGGCCGCCTCTTTACCTTTTCGGCTGTGGGTTGTGCACAGCAGCATGTCCATATCGGTTTCGGAAACCCGAGCGTCGATCCCTCTCAGTAGTTCCCCCATAAACGACGCGTCGATACCGGCGGCGAGAACACCGATGACGTTGGTTTTGCCTCCGGCCAGGGAGCGGGCTCGCTGATCGACCACATAGCCCAGCTCTTCCATGGCGCCCTGGACCTTGGTCCGCGTCGATGGCGAGATGTGGGTGTGAGCGTTGACAACCCGCGACACCGTTGAGTACGACACGCCCGCCGCTTCGGCTACGTCGAAGATGGTGACTTGTTTCTTGTCGCTCATGTGGTGATCGAAGTCGTCGTTTGGGGTGATTTGCAGTAGCCGTGGTCTCTTCCGCCAAGGGTACCGGGCACTGTGATGACGGCTGCCTGATAGCGGTTGGAGATCCGTACCGGGAGCATGTCATCTCAACAAAAGTGTTGCAAGCGCTTGCAGAAATGGACGACCACAACTACTATCTCACCCAACGTTCTGCAAGAAGCGATATTCGCCTTAAGGGGAAGAAATTCATGAACAAGATCACGCGCTTGCTGGCCTTGCTGGCTGCGCTCATGCTCATCGTTGCTGCGTGCGGGTCGGGAGCATCCGACGAAGACGCCAGCGACGATGGAGAAGCAGCATCACCGGATGTCGACGGGGCCGAGGAGGCTGAAGAGCCAGCTGAGGAAACAACCACGACTCAAGTTAAAACCGGTGGCGACGCCGAGAGCGACACCACCCTCCAGATCTGGACCTTCGGTGCTACCGGCCTGGAGCCGCTCATGGATGAGTGGGCGGCCGAGAACGGTGTCAGCATCGAAATCAAGACGTCTGACTTCGCCGCACACCACGAAGGACTACTGACTGCCCTGGTGGCCAGCGAAGTTCCCGATATCGCCGTGATTGAAGTTGGCTTCAGTTCGCTCTTCAAGACGAGTCCGGACCAGTTCATCGATCTACGTGACTACGGCGCCGGTGATCTAGAGTCCAACTACGTCGACTGGCGTTGGGAGCACGGCGTTTCCTCTGACGGCTCCGTCATCGGCTTACCAACCGACGTTGGCGGTCTGGCGCTGGCCTACCGCTGGGACAAGTTTGAGGCAGCCGGCCTGCCGACCGACCGTGACGAAGTGGCCGGACTGTGGACCAGCTGGGAAGACTTCCTCGACGTTGGCGAGAAGTACGTCGCCGACACGGGCGAGCCGTTCATCGACGACATTGGCGTTCTCTACTCCACCCTGGGAGCTCAGGGCGGCGAGCGCTACTTCGGTGACGACGGCAGTCTGATCTACGACTCGAGCGACAAGGTCAAGGCTGACTTCGACCTGGCCGCCGAAGCCGGCGTTCGTGGCATCTCCGCCAACCTGGCTGGCTTCTCCGGTGAGTGGAACGCCGCCATGGCCGAAGGCGGCTACGCCGTACAGTTGGCCCCGTCGTGGATGATGGGATATATCCAGTCCAACGCCCCCGACACGTCCGGCCTGTGGGACATCACCACCTTGCCGGAATCCGGAGGCAACTGGGGCGGGTCCCAGCTGGCCATTCCGGCCGCAGCCCCCAACCCCGAGCTGGCTTACGATCTGATCTCCACCATCTTGAGTCCGGAGAACCAGCTCAAAGTGTTCATCGAGAACGGCAACTTCCCCAGCACCGTGGACTCGTACTCCGATGATGCTCTGTTGTCATTCGAGAACCCGTTCTTCAATGACGCACCGGTCGGCCAGATCTACGCCGATGCCGTATTGAACCTCGACCCGGTGTTCGAGGGAGTGGAAGAGCGCGCTATCGCTGAAGCATTCGGTAACGCGCTCGACCGTGTCGAGGTCGGCGAACTCTCGCCTGAGGAGGGCTTCCAAGCCGCCTTGGACGAGATCCAGCTGGAACTCGACCGCTAGTGGCCGTCGGTTAGTTACCGCGGCCGAGGACGCATCGCTGTGGCAGCTGAGTTGGTCTCCCCCTATCAGCTGTCGCAGCGGTCGTCTTTCGCCAACCGCACGTACGTAGGAGCACGGTGACGTGATGTCCCAGCATTTGACAGATTCAGTCGGTGTGGTGCGCGCCAACGTGGAGGCCGACGTCCCACCCCGCACGCTGAAGCAGCGGCTGCGAAGCCTCGCCCCGTACGCCTACATTTCACCGTTCTACATCATCTTTTTCATCTTCGGGGCGTTCCCGATCCTGTTTACCTTCTGGATCGCCCTGCATGACTGGAACCCGTTAGGCGAACCGGAGTTCACCGGGACCAAGAACTTTGTAAACCTCATGACCGATCCCCGGTTTTGGAACGCCACCAAGAACACGTTCTCCATCTGGTTCATCTCCACCATTCCACAGCTGCTTCTTGCGTTGGGCCTGGCCACACTGCTCAACCATCAGCTGCTGAAGCTCAAGACCGGGTTTCGGATGATTGTGTTGTCCCCCCAGATCACCTCGGTGCTGGCGGTGGGTATCATCTTCAGCCAGTTGTTCGGTCGAGACTTCGGTCTGATCAATACCGCCCTGGTCGAGCCATTCGGGTTTGAGCGAATCGACTTCCAGGTGGGGACTTTGTCCAGCCATATTGCGGTGTCAACCATGGTGATGTGGCGCTGGGTCGGCTACAACTCGCTTATCTACTTGGCGGCCATGCAGGCCATCCCCAAGTCTCTGTATGAGTGCGCAGCGATCGATGGCGCCAACAAGTTCCGTCAACTCGTTCACGTCACCATCCCTCAGCTGCGTTCCACCATCATTTTCACGGTGATCGTCTCGACCATCGGTGGCATGCAGATCTTCGCCGAACCGTTGGTGTTCTCCGGCATTGGTGGAGCGCAGGGGGGGAACAAACGCCAGTTTCAGACCCTGACCATGTTCCTGTACGAGCAGGGATTTGAGCGATTCAAGTTTGGCTACGCCTCGGCCATCGCCTGGGCACTGTTCCTGATGATCGTGCTATTTGCGTTGTTGAACTATTTCGTCACCCAACGGATTTCCCAAGATGAGAACTAGCCTCCTACGGTCGGGTGTGAATCGGGGTCCCGGTTTACTTACCTACGGTCTGTTGCTGCTGCTTGCGGCCTTGTCGTTCTTCCCCTTCTACTGGATGTTCGTTGTCGCCTCCAATGACACCTCGGTCATCAACGACATCCCTCCCCGCTTGGTTCCCGGCGATCGTTTCATGGACAACATCCGAACGGTGTTCGGCAACGTCCCCTTTGGTCGGGCCCTGATCAACTCGGCCATCGTGGCCACCGTGGCCGCAGTGGCCCAGACTTTCTTCTCCGCTTTGGCCGGCTACTCGTTCGCCAAATTGCGGTTCAAGGGCCGCAACGTTCTGTTCGTGATCATTATCGCCACCATGATGGTGCCGTTGCAGCTCGGCGTTGTCCCTCAGTTTCTACTGATCTCCCGGCTGGGCTGGGTCAACGACCTCCGGGCTCTCATCGTGCCGGCCACCGTCAGTGCCTTCGGTGTGTTCTGGATGCGTCAAGCGGTCCAAGCCGCTGTACCCGACGAACTCATCCAAGCCTCCAAGGTTGACGGCGCCGGGACGTTCCGTACGTTTCGAAGCATCGTGTTGCCGGCGGTGCGGCCCCAGGCGGCGGTACTGGCCCTGTTCGCCTTTATGGGTCTGTGGAACGACTTCTTCTGGCCGCTGGTGGTGCTCAACCGACAAGACAGTTTCACCGTACAGGTGGCACTGCGCCAGGTGCAGGAGCAGGCCTACGTCACCGACTACGGCGTTCAAATGGCGGGAACCGTGGTTGGTACTGTGCCCCTCTTCATCGTCTTTCTGATCTTCGGCAAGCAAATTGTTGGCGGCATCATGGAAGGTGCTATCAAAGGGTGACCGAGGTCGGGACTCGATCTGCTCACGGTTCGACCGGGCAGGTCGACACGATGGCGGAGCGTCGAGCGGTCGACTTGGTCGGCGACATGACGTTGCCCGAAAAGATCGCCCAGCTCGGATCGTGTTGGATCTTCGAGCTGCTTGACTCCGACAACCGACTGGACCGGGCCAAGATGGAGCAGATGCTGGCCCATGGCATCGGCCACATCACCCGGGTGTCGGGAGCATCAACGTTGACCCCCCGGCAGGCGGCGGCGGTGTCCAACGACATCCAGGTGTTCCTCAAAGAGGAGACCCGGCTGGGAGTTCCCGCCATCGTGCACGAGGAATGCCTCGACGGATACATGGCGGCCCAGGCCACCTCGTTTCCCCAGTCCATCGGCATTGCCGCGTCGTTCGACCCCGAACTGTTGGAGCAGGCGGCCGGGGTTGCCGCTCGGCAGATGCGGGCGGCCGGCGCCCACCAGGGTTTGGCCCCAGTGCTCGACATTGGGCGTGACCCCCGATGGGGCCGTATCGAGGAAACCTACGGCGAAGACCCCTACCTCACCTCGGTGATGGCGTCCTCCTATATAAGAGGACTCCAGGGTGATGACCTGGCTTCGGGTGTGGTGGCCACGGCCAAACACTTCGTGGCCCACGGGTGGCCGCAAGCCGGGTTGAACGCCGCGCCGGTTCACCTCGGTCAACGGGAATTGCGTGACGTTCACCTTCGACCCTATGAAGCTGCCGTGTGGGAGGCAGACGTGCAGTCGTTCATGCACGCCTACCACGAAATCGACGGGGTGCCCTGCGCCGCCAACCGTTGGTTGCTACAGACGGTGCTGCGGGACGAGATGGGTTTCGACGGCACCGTGGTGTCGGACTACAACGGCATCGAAGAGCTGGTTCACAGTCACGCCATCGCCGACGACTTCTCGGCGGCCGCCATCATGGCCTTGGAGGGCGGTATCGACATCGAGTTGCCGTCCACCGCCGCCTACGACGGACGCCTGGCCGAGCTGGTGGCCGACGGTCGACTGGACGAGGCATTGATAGACCGGGCGGTCACCAGACTTCTGACGCAGAAAGCCCGACTGGGTTTGTTCGATCAGCGCCTGGTGGATCCTGAGGATCCGGTTCGGGTGCACGGCTCGGCCGATGCCGAGCTGGCGGCCCGACTGGCAGCCCGGTCGGTGGTGCTGGCCCACCATCAGAACAATGTGTTGCCCCTGGATGGCCGCAAGTCGATCGCCGTTGTCGGCCCGGCGGCCGACGACCCTCGCGTACTCCTTGGTGACTACGCCTACGAGGTTCACATCGAAGCGCTGGTGGAGTTCTCTCAAGCCCAGGACAACCCGCTGCACACCATGGTGCCGGACGGCATGTTGGCCGACTGCGACCACATCGAGACCATCCTCGGTGCGCTCCGAACGGCATCACCCAACGCTCGGTTCAGCCATGTGGCCGGTGGAGCGTTGTATGACGCAACCGACAATGAAATCGCCGAAGCGGTCGCAGTAGCCACCGACGCTGACGTGGCCGTAGTTGTCGTTGGTGAGCGGTCGGGGTTGACCGATGACTGCACCTGTGGCGAGGCTCGCGACCGCAAGGACATCACCTTGCCCGGGCGGCAGCAGGAGTTGATCGAACAGGTGGCGGCCACCGGAACGCCGACCGTGGTTGTAGTTGTCGGTGGTCGACCGCTGGCGTTGGAGTCGGTGGTCGAACAAGTTGATGCCGTGTTGATTGCCTGGTTACCGGGAGCTCACGGCGCCTCGGGCGTAGCCCGGGTTCTCCTCGGTGAGGTCAACCCGGGAGGCAAGTTGCCGGTCACCTTCCCCCGGGACGTGGGCCAAGTGCCCACCTACTACCGGCACCATCCCTCCGCCGGCAGTTCCCGATGGAAGATAACCTACGCCGACGGGGACAACAGACCGCTGTGGCCATTCGGTCACGGTTTGTCCTACACCACTTTTGACACCAGCGACCTGGTTGTCTCCGATGATGTCGTGAGCCCCGATGGTTCGGTGACGGTGTCTTGCACCGTGACCAATACTGGAACGATGGCGGGCGACGAGGTCCTTCAGCTGTACGTCACCGACGATCGGGCTTCAGTCATTCGCCCGGTCAGGCAGTTGGAGGGTTTCGCCCGAGTGTCACTTGAGCCAGGGGAGCGGGCCACGGTGTCGTTCGCTCTTCCCGTAGCTCAGCTGGCCTTTCACGACGCCTCGATGCGTCGGGTTGTTGAGCCGGGAACGATGACGGTTTCGATCGGCCGCTCTTCGACCGACCGATCGTTGGTCGGCCACTTCGCCATCGACGGTGAGGTGACCGAGATGCTCCGCCCACCGATCTGCGGTACGCGTGTCATGTTTGAGAGATAGTTCGTCGAAGAGCTGGCTGTCTCTAGTGGTGCGTGGCGGATTTGGGTGTGGTGGTTAGGGGGCTCAGACATGCTTGAACTTGTTGATGATGTCGTTTTCGGTGTTGGTTCAGGTGAAGGGCTTGGGGTCGTCGTTCCAGTGTGAGGCCTGCAGGTCGATGGTGTGGACGAGAGCGGTGTCGCTGTTGTATGCCAATAATCCCTATCCAGTGGACAGATATTTGGTCAAATAATCACGCCAGTCTCGCCTCTTAATGTAAAAAGCTATTGACCTCGAAAAGTCATCTCAAATTGCTATTAATCTGACGATCAAAGGCCTCACTTTGAGTTGATTCCCTGTTCACAATTTCCTACGATCGGTTTAACCGTAGGCGTGCCTAGTCAGATTGAGGATTGCGCCGACATCACCCAAGAATGGAGCTGAGAGATGTACAGAGAAGATTCAAAAACTTCAAATATTGGTCGGAAAGGAAGAAGTCGATTGACGAGATGGCTAGCGATGGTCGCCACTGTAGTGAGCATGATGGTTGTTGTCGTCCCAGTCTCCCCAGCCGAAGCACAACCCGGGTCTCGAGTCTGTGGCTACATGTTCTCTTTTCCAAGATTTGTCAAGACTTCAACCCCGGGAGTTCGTCGAGTAGTTACAAGGTCAACGGCCTACGTTATTGAAATACCAAAGGGTAGCAGTCAAGTTCAGAAAGATATCTGTACGGCAGCACAGAAACATATACGCGATGCACAGATTTTGCCTAATGGAGGCAAGGACCGTATCTCCATCCGGCGCATGGAATGCGAAGACTTAGCTCTAAAGGTCGGATATCCTGATAGTGATCCATGTCTAAGAATGCAAAGAGCTAGTAATTTGATCCAGGCAAGAAATCGATCCATAACCCAAGTTGGGACATGGGGTATGCGACATTATAATGGAAATCAAGGCTGGATTCGGTAGTGAAGTAGCTTACTAAGAAAGAATCAAACTTCTTCTGGGTGTTCGCGACCAGACCTGGCTGGAGCAATTGGATTGAGGGGGCGACTTCAAGTGGTTCCCTCAATCCAATACGGCTAAACCTGTATGCCTGCCCGATAGGCGAAAGAGGTGGCCTCTTGGCGTATTTGCAGTGGTTGCCGAAGTCTACAAGACCGTCAAGATAGGTTAACCCGAAGCAGATGGACTCCGGTTAAATCGGGCACGATGACGGTTTCCATCGGCTGATCGGCCGAGCAATCGCTGATCGGCCACCTCGCTCTGAACGGTGAGTGACCGAGATGCTCCGTCAACCGACCTGTGGGATACAGGTCACCGTCGGGCGGGGCTGATTAATCGGGCGCCTCATTTTTAAGCGGGCAGAGGTGACGGTGTAGGGGTCCGGGTATCGTCACGGCTTCCCGCACCGGGGTGTGAGCAATGCCGCCAGCCCCGGCGATTGAAAGACCGGGCGGTGGTGGAATTGGTTGATCTTCCGGCGTTCGGTCAGCCTGCTGTGTTGGAGTGGCGGAAACGCCGGTGGAAACAATGCTGTGGCAATGGGTCCGATACTGAGGTTGACGTGCGGATCGGACCGCCCGGTCTGAAACTCACAACGAGAGCTGCGAGGTGGGCGACACGCCAGGTCGGTCAACACCGCCGATCGGTGTCGAGCGTGGTCACCGAGTTGGGAGGTGAGTGGCACACCGTCAACCGCGCAGTCATCGCCTACGGAGAAACACTGCTCGACACGGACACCAGTCGTGTCGGCACGGCCCACGCAGTTGGTCTGGACGAGACATTGTTTGCTCGTGTCGGGATTCGCCGCCGGGCATGGGCGACATCGATTGTGGATGTGGACACCGGTCAGTTGATCGATATGGTCCCTGGGCGCACTGCCAATGCGGTTATCGGCTGGTTCGGGGTCCAACCACGACGACTGGAGCAGCGGGATTGCCTTTGGGGTGTTGGACCTGTCGGGCCCGTCCCGGAAAGTGTTCAACGAAGCCCTCTCGTGGGTGGCACAGATCGCTGACCCGTTTCATGTGGTTCGGGCTGCCAAGCAGCGGTTAGGTGAGAGCCGCCGGCGGGTGCAGAACGAAACGCTGGATAACCGGGGCCGAGGTGACCCGTTGTATGGGATCCGCCGGCTGCTCACAATGGCCGTCGAGCGCCTTGATCATGACGGATCGGCCCGGCTGTCCGGCCGCCTCGCCGAGGGCGACCCGCACGATGAAGTCCAATCGACCTACCAGGCTAAGGAAGCCGTCCGGGATATCTACCGGATCACCGATCACACCACAGCGGTCGAGGTTGTCGACGAGCTGCCCGAATTGATGGCCGACAACACGTTCCCACCTGAGGTTCGCCGTCTTGGCCAGATGCTCGCCCGGTCGCGCTGAGCCCCTGATCTAGGTCCGGTTGGCGTGTGCCCTGAATCGCCCCGGGAATGCGGACTGCTCCACTCTTTGAGAGGATGGAGCAATGTCAGGACAGAAGAAGAGGGTTGGCCGGTATCCGGTCGAGGTTCGTGAGCGGGCGGTTCGAATGGTCCGTGAGCACGAGCATGAGTATCCGTCGCAGTGGAAAGCGATCGAATCGATCTCAAAGAAGCTCGGGATCAATCATGAGACTCACCCGACCTTCTCTGGTCGGATGTTCGGTGATGTCGGTCATCCACAGCTGGTTCGGGCCGTCGCGGTCGAACTGTCGATTGACCAAATCGTCAGTGGTGTAACGGTTGGAATCGCTCCGCTTAAACTTCTTCCGCTTCGGTAGCCCGGGTGATTGGTTGTTGAGGTTTCGGCGTCGTTGCCCGTTGATGATCTTGGCGGCGTGATCGGAGGTGTCACGGTCGAGGGGTCAGTGCCTCGTGGGAACCACCATCGCCAGGCCCGGTTCTGGTTTTTGATCTGGCCGCGTTGCCAGGGGGCGTGCGGGTCACAGAACCAAGCGTCGATCTTGTACTCGTTGGCCAGGGTTTCCCATTCGGCCCATTCGCCGCCCTGGTCGAACGTGATGGATCGCAACAGATGCGTAGGGATCTGGTCGCAGGCTTCAACGAGCCCGGCCAGCACTGCGTTGGCTGAATAGCCTTCGGGCATCGTGACCCCGATGCCGTAGCGGGTCACGCGTTCGGTGAGCCACAACATCGCAGACCGGTTGTGAGCACCGATGATGTGATCGGCTTCCCAGTGGCCCGGCACGGACCGGTCGTTGACCTCGTCAAGCCGATCACCAATGCTGGGTAGCCCCGCTCCACGTTTAGTTCTGTGGCGATGTTGGCGGGTTTTGCCGTCTTGGCCGTCGGCTGCGGAGACACTCACCGGGTTTGAGGTCGAGTCGACGGTCATAGACCGCCTGGTAGATCGTTTCCACACACGGCATTCCGGTTGCGCCCTCGGCGTGAAGGTCTGCCCGGATCGCCCACGGCGAACGACCCAACCTGAGTTCGTTGATGATCCGTTGACGATGCTGGTCATCGGGTTCGAGGCGGCGAGCACGAGGCCGACGACGTTGATGTTCGCAGTGATCCTGCGCACTCGCCGGACGATACCGATCACGGCCACCGTTTCGTTCGACTTCTCGAGCGATCGTTGTTGGAGACCGGCCGGCGCCGACGTGACGGGCGATCTTCGCCCACGAGCAACAGCGATCAATGATCAAACACTCAGCGATAATCTCGCGTTCGGACACGGTCAGGGCAGAACCTGCCATGATGGACATTCCAACGGTCGGTGATATGTGCGGCACCGGTCATCATGGACCGGCACCGTGCACCGACCGTTGGAGCTCGCCAGCCCACATAGGCAGGGGAATATCTCTGGACACGGTCCTACAAAAAGGTGACCCTTATCAATTCTTTAGAACTATTCGTTCGCTAGCCTATGTCTTTGACGATAAAGGGAGGTTGTGCACCGATCCTCAAAAGCTTATGATTATCTACCCTGGTTATCCGCAAACTGTCCAGTCGCGAACTTGTGGTAGCTTTGGGCATGTTACCGCAGATGTTGCCCTCGAATTGAACCCTTTGTCCTACTGTCCAGCAGCTCTGCATATTGATATGCGTGATGAACGTTCCAGGTAGCCTCCTTGCCGAGGCCAACCCGAGATCCCTCCAAATCTTGTTCTTGGCTTTCTCGCAGAGTGGAAGTGGCAGAAGACCTCCTTGTTCAATCTTAAACAAGTAGATGACATTCAGAGTTACCAAGCCCTGCTTGTTGGTATCTATTCTCTGAAGGCCACATACAGCTGTAGTCTTTGCGACATAAGTCGAGGATCTAGCGCTCGCCGCTGACGTCGGAACGAGCAGTGTTGCAAGTAACATAAGTGACGAAAGGGTCAAGAGTAATCGTTTCCTATGGCGGTTCCTGTCTTTAGAAATTTGATCATCTTTTGAGTTATTCATTGGATTTCCTTTTGTAAATATGCTTACCGATATGACACCACGGACCATTCCTTTTGCCTGCAGATGCTGAGCGCAAGTCGCGCTCAGCAACCTAGCCTTATGCGCCAGGCAGATGAAGATGATCCGACTGCAATAAGATGCCTAAAAGATCACAAAAGTTCCCGTTGGAGCGTCGTTAG
>JAHDFR010000110.1 GCA_020628065.1 Acidimicrobiales bacterium | reverse complement strand
ATAGATTCTCAAAAGATGAACTCGTCGAGTCGACGGAACGTCAACGAGGGTCCCGATCTGTGAGGCAACTCACAGGGCATCTACCTCCCCGTGAGATCGATCACTCGGCATCTGAGCGAACGTCACCAAGCGAACAAACCTCGTGGCGGTTGGTTATGAGTTCTCGACAACCCGCCGGGCTAACGCCACCACTAACGCGCACCGGGCGCAGACCGAACGAGACCGGGCCTTCTCCCCTGTTTCGGTCGGCACAAAGGTGTGGCCACACATCGAACGGACAACATGACCGTCGACCAGAGAGTGCACCAGCTCGCTCTCCCGCACAATGTGTGCCGGTCGATCCTCTCCGCCCCCTGTGACATCACCCGGAGACGGCGATTGGCCGCCGCCGTTCGTTCCCAGCAACGCAGTCGCCGAAGCGACCTCCACCTGCACGTGAATGCACAGCTCGGCCCGTCTCGGAGCGATCAGCCAAGACGTCGGTGGCACCCCGACGAAGAAGCCCATGATCTGCTTCGCCAACGCCACGACCGCCGGGTCAAGCGAGTCGTCAAGCCCGGACGGGGCGATCGCCACCACCAGCTCACCGACAGGGTCCCCGGCCTCAGCAACTACGGAGACCGTCACGGTCCAGTCAGCGAATGTTCCCTGGCTGGCACCGCGGCGCTGGGCCTCGTCCACCCATCCCCGCACCAACGATCGCAGCGCAGCCTCTCGACCGAAGTCGCCCCACGACTGGTTACTAATAGCGGCATCGTCCGCCAAGGCGTTCCCTCCGCCCATGCCACCGGCTTCAAAGCCGATCGGCAGTCGATCAAGCGCCGGTCACAGACGGCGTCCTGCGCCAACCAGCTGCCTCAAATCCTAGTTGCGACTGCTGTTGCGGTCTATTCTCGCCTACTTCTTGACCTACTTCTTTACGACGTGGAAGCCCATGCTGGGCCGGAAGATGGCGTACAGAATGCTGGCACTTTCCATGAACGAGAACGCCGGTAGCATCACCAGCTGGATGGCGTACCACTTCATCCGTTGAAGCTTGGACGTAATGCCGTGCTCGTCAAGATTGGCGCTGAGGCCCACCATGTACAGCGTGGCGAAGCAGGCCACGGCGATGTTGGCCATGAATCGCAGCGTGGGATTGGCCTGTCCACCGAGAAACAGGTTCAAGATGGTGTAGATCATGCCCAGAGGGGCCATGGTCCACAACAGCGTGTTGAGGCCCAGCGAGATCCGATACCTGAGCCCCACCGGGGCGAACAACGACACCTTAAGCAGACCCAGGTACCAGCGTCGGCGCTGCTTCATGAAGTCGGGAACGCTTTGGGTTGACTGCTCCTCCAGGTAACCCTCGACCCAGCGGGCCCGGCGACCGGCCTCCATGCACTTGAGAGCCCAGAAGGCGTCTTCGGTAATGGAGCCGACCGGCCCGAAGTCAAACCCGACTTCTTTCTCCACGTCGTTGCGGCACACGATGTAAGAACCGTGCAGCCCGAACAGGGTCACACCTATCTTGTGCTGCAGGTGGAAGCGGGCGAAGTCGTCACCGGTACGCACGTTGTCGGCCAGGGTCAACAACGGGTGGGTGCGCCAGTCCCGGTGATACAGGATGGCTCCCTGACCAATCCGGAGCTGTCCCGAAGCCTCCTCCTCGGCCACCGTCCAGGCGATGCCCTTGATCCCGGAGCTGGTCGGCTGAGTCTCTTCATCGAGGTGAACCAGCCAGGCGTCGTCCGGCACGGTCGAATACTCAAGGGCGTACTGCAACGCCCGGGCCTTGTACAGCGACCCGTTCGGCGTCTGATAGCTCTGCGGAACTTTGACCTGCTCGACATCGGGGTACGGGGGAGCTTCAAACACATCGCCGTCGGTCACGACTTCAATCAGATAGGGGAAGAACGGGTTCTCCCGCATCTCCGAACGGCAACGCTCAATGGTTGACATAAGCGCTTCCTCGTTCGTGCCACGAGAGACGATCCGAAACACCACCAGATTGTCGATCTGGGGGCAGTAGTCCAGACGCTCCGAATGGCGATACCACAACATGCCGACCAGCCCGGCCAGACCGGGAATCAGCGACGAGACCCAAAGGATGGCTCCCCATTGAAAGATGCGTTCAAACGTGGTTTCAATCGGCGCGGCGTTCGGCCAAATCAGAGACTGAACGATATACAAGACCAGGGTCACCATCTGGACCCACAGCAGCACCCGTATACGATGCACGGTCAACCACGATGGCAACCACCGGGACAGCGACACCGAACGATTCGGCTCCACGGGAACCCGGACCACCGGCCGAGTGCCGGTGAAGTCACGCCACGCCTCAAGCCGGAGATCAGACTTGGTTGGCCCTTGAGTGCCAACGGCCGAGGATTGCGGTGGCTGGGAGCGATGAACCGGTCGAGGCGCAGCCGGACCGGGGTCGGACGGCCGTGCAGGCGCCGGACGCACAGTAGGCACCGGCGGAACAGACGGTTGCTGCAGAACCTGACCGGACGGTAAAGGCAGAACAGACGGCGGCTGCAGGACCTGACCGGACGGTAAAGGCAGAACAGACGGCGGCCACAGGACCTGACCGGACGACGGTCGGACCAGCGCTGCCGGCGACAGTGAGCTTACAGAACCATCTCCCCAATCGGCCCGCTCAAGCCTCGACGCCGGCACCGGCTGCAGTGGCGGGACATCCCAGTTGGACGAAACCTCGTTGCCCTGGTGACGGGGATAGGCCGTCTCGTTGATGGTCATCCGTTGCTCCTGCGACCGGGCGGTGCGTCTGCACACCGGGAGGCGAAACCAAGGGTATTTACGGGCCGGCTTGAAGGTATAGGCAAACTTCTACAAGAATGTCTTTGGGATAAGACAAGAAAATCTGCGATACCACCTGTTGGTTAAGATTGACCAAAGAATCAGCTGCGAAAGCGCCAAGCGTCTTAGGCAAACCGTCTACTTTCAGAGCCTACGACTGACCTACCCGGATCCGACTCTGATCTCCAATACGTTATCCTCCAGCCACGTCACCAACCATCTGTCGAGCTAATTTAGCCTAAAGAGAACCGACGAAAATGGAAGATTTGCAACAACAGGAGCCTCGGCAGACGAACGTTCGGAGTCGGCCTAGAACAGCAGCACAGGCTTGACGACCTCGCCCGACATGCTTGCCGCCTCTGCCTCGTTCACCTGCTCCAACGGAAACGTGGCGATCAGCTCGTGATAAGGGAACGATCCGGCGACATTCAACTCAGCCAGATAGGGAATGAACTCCGACGGCACGGAGTCACCCTCGAGAATGCCGCGGATGGACCGTCCGCTGACCATCGAGCGAAACCCGAAGCTGACATCACCCGAGCCGACTCCGGCCATTCCCAGCGTGCCTACGAAGGTCAGCCCTTCGTAGGCGGCACGGACGACTTCGGCGTTACCCGTGGTGTCGAAGGCAACGTCGGCGCCTCCTCCGGTGAGATCCAAGATCTGCTCGGTCATGGAGGCGGTTTCACCAGCTTCGAGAGCCGAATCGACCGAGCCCAGAATGGTGTGAGTAGCACCGTAACGTCGGGCCAGATCAAGTCGAGACTGATGGCGATCAACGGCGATCACCGTGCCGGCGCCGACAATCTGGGTGGCCATTATTGCCGACAGGCCAAGAGCACCGGCGCCGGTCACCACCACGCTGGAGCCCTCGGGCACGGCCAACGAGTTCATGATCGCTCCGGCACCGGTTTGGATTCCACAACCCAACGGACCGAGGTTGACCAAGTCAAGATCGGGATCAACCTTCACCACCGACCGCTCGGCCACCACCGACATGCCGGCGAAAGACGACTGCCCGAAGTAGTGCGAGCCCACCGGCTGACCGTCGACGTCAACGAAACAAGTGGAGCCGTCGGGCCTGGCCCCTGACATGTTCAACTGCCTGAGCTCATAGCAATATGAGGGCCGATTGACGGCGCACGACGGGCACGCCGCGCAGGAGGCGAAACTCAGCACCACATGATCGCCGACTGAGACAGTGGAAACATCGGCACCAACTGCCTCGACCACGCCCGAACCCTCATGGCCGTACACCTGCGGTCCGGCATAGTCTTCGGCCGGCTGCTCCCGAGGCCGCAGGTCGGTATGACACATCCCGGCCGCCACCATCCGCACCAGCACCTCGTCCGAGCGAGGGGCCTCCACCTCGAGTTCTTCCACGGTGAACGGACCGTGCCCGGTTCGTAGCACCGCTGCCTTGGTCTTCATAGCCCTGACCTCGTTCTCAGCTGCACCCGAGCGGTTCGGGGATGTCTAGGACGACAGCTGCTGTTCCAGTTGATGCAACCACTGATAGCAGCTCAGGACCTGGTGAACCGAACTGTTGGGTTCGCGGCCCTCAGTGATAGCAGCGATGAACTCCCGGTCCTGGAGCTCGATGCCGTTCATCGACACATCAACCTGGGACACATCGATCACCTCATCCCTACCGGTAATCAGATCGTCGTAGCGGGCAATGTAGGTTCCGGTGTCTCCGATGTAGCGGAAGAAGGTTCCCAGCGGGCCGTCATTGTTGAACGACAGAGACAACGTCAGCAGCGCACCGTCGGCGGTCTTCATTTGGATCGACATGTCCATGGCAATTCCCAGCTCGGGGTGGTGGGGGCCCTCAAGAACATTGGCGGCCACAATCTCGGAGCCGGTCTGATAGGCGAACAGGTCAACCGTGTGAGCGGCGTGATGCCAGAGCAGATGATCCGTCCAGGACCGAGGTTCTCCTTTGGCGTTGGAGTTGGTGCGACGGAAGAAGAACGTCTGCACATCCATCTGTTGAATGTTGAACTCTCCGGCCTGAATCTTGTTGTGAACCCACTGGTGCGATGGGTTGAAACGCCGAGTGTGGCCAACCATGCAGACCAACCCGGTCTCTTGCTGCTTGGCCGCCACCGCCTCGGCGTCGGCCAGGCTGTCAGCCAGAGGAATCTCCACCTCAACGTGTTTGCCGGCTTCCATGCAGGCAATGGCCTGAGCAGCATGCATTTGTGTCGGCGTGGCCAAGATGACGGCTTCCACCTCGTCATCGGCCAAAATCTCTTCCAGGCTGGTGGCCCACTTGGGGATGCCGTGCTCCGCCGCGTAGGCCTCGGTGCGGTCGGGAAGACGACCAAAGACCGACACCACCTCGGCCCCATCGATGTTGCCGATTCCTTCCAGGTGCTTCGTGGCAAAGGCACCGGTACCGCCAAGAGCAAGCTTCACGAGGTTCCTCTCAAGGATGTCAAACGAGTAGTGCTCACCCTAACATCAGTCCCGGCAAGGCTACTGCGGCGGGTAGCGTTCAGGGAGTGAAGACCAACAGCCGGCAGATCCAATCGATGGCCCGCTGGCTGTTGGCCGCCATCCTGTTCGGAGCCGGAGTGTTACACCTCACTTCGCTGCGACAGGAGTTTCAGGCCCAAGTTCCAGCCTGGTTCCCACTCGATGCCGACCTTGTGGTGGTGACTTCCGGCTTGGTCGAGATTCTGCTGGGCCTGTTGTTGGCCTTCGCTCCGGCCGGGCAGCGCCGCCGGGTCGGCTGGTTGACAGCCGCATTCTTCGTCGCCATCTTTCCCGGCAACATCGCCCAATTGGTGGAAGGCACCGATGCCTTCGGTCTCGACACCGACCTTAAGCGTTTCTTGAGGCTGTTCGGCCAACCGGTGCTGGTGGCTTGGGCGCTGTGGGCGACCGGAGTGCTGCGCCGCCGAAGAGCGTGACTACCACCATCCAACATCGCTGACTACTGTTGTTAGCGCCGAGGGCGGCGAAAACCGGAGGACCACCATGCTCAGACGTTCACGACCGCTGGTCGGCGCGGCTGCTTTGTCAGCTGTACTTGCCGGACTCTTGTTGTACCTGACCGCCGGCCCGCTGTCGGCCCAAACCTGCGACCCGTCCACCGCGATAACCAATCCCGATCCGTTCGTCTGGACCGACGCCGGCGACCATTACGTCGGCGTACTGGAGTATGGCGAGGCCACGTTTAACATCGACGGCCGGACATTGACGACAAGGGCCTACCGCCAAGAGGGGGCCTGCTACTCCATTCCCGGACCGACCATCACTATGGCACCGGGCAACAAGTACGTTCTCCAGTTTCGAAACCTTCTCCCCTACGAGGCACCGAGCGGAGCCCAGAACGTCTTCCGGGACCCCAACATCACCAACGTGCACACCCACGGCCTCCACATCTCAGGAGAATCGCCGGGCGATGACGTCAGCCGGATGTTCGAAGGTGGCTTCGGTGGTGACTACGTCTACGACATCCCCGATGACCACATGGGCGGCACCTTCTGGTACCACGCCCACCACCACGGCTCGACTCTGCTACAGGTCTCGACCGGTGGATTCGGCCTCATCGTGATCGACGACGGCAACGATCAACTTCCGACAAACGTGGCGGCCATGGAAGAACGGCATCTGGTGTTGGGCTACATCGACCCCGGCACGGCAGGAACCGGCGGTGACACTCTCGTCGCCGGAAACCTCAACGCCGGTTGGACCGTCAACGGGACCCGGGGTGGGACTATGACCGTTCCGCCCAACACGTGGCAACACTGGCGCATTCTGCTGGCCGACCGGGACGCCAAAGCCAAAGACGTAACCGTCGGCGACGGCTGTGAAGCCATGCTGTTGGCCCGCGACGGTGTGTGGCGAACCGTCTCCCCCAAGGCACTGGGCGACAACACCGTGAACATGACCGGAGCGTCGCGAGCCGACCTGGCCGTTCGCTGCACGTCAACCACTGACATCCGAATTGGAACCCAATCGGTGGCCACCGTCGACGTAGCCGGCCAAGCCGACACCACACCCCATCCGTTCGCCGCCGACGGCACGTCCACATGGTCGGCCGAGCGGCCCAGCTACCTGCGTGACCTTCAAGGCGTCAATCAGGTCAACAGCGAAACAATCCGTATGGGAGCCCGAACCGTCAACGGTTCGAAGTTCGACCACCACAATCCGAATCTGACCTTGACGGCGGATGCGGTACAAGCGTGGTCGATCAAAGGCGCCACCAACCATCCCTTCCACCTACACATCTATCACTTTCAAGCTCAAGCCGGATGTGGAGGAGATTTCGAGCAGGGCGAGTACTACGACACGATGGCCGGCATCTGTGAAGTCCGCTTCGATCTCAGCACCGCCACCAGTACGCCCTACGCCGGACGCACCATCATGCACTGCCACATTCTGGCTCACGAAGATGAGGGAGCCATGGGGTGGGCCAATGTGATCGGCGGTACCCCGGCCCCGACGTTCCCCGGCGGACAGGGCTACAGCGAGTACTACTCGCTGTCCACCAACCCCGCGCCGCCGACCGCCCCTTCGGACCTCACCGCCACCGCCACTTCACCGTCGACCATAGATTTGACCTGGTTTGACAACTCCAACAGCGAGGCCGCCTTCAACATCGAACGGTCGAGCGATGCCGTCAATTTCTCACCAATCGCATCGGTCGGAGCCAACGAGACGTCGTTTACCGACACCGGGCTCTCACCGGAAACCCAGTACTGGTACCGGGTTAGCGCCGAGAATGCCGATGGAACCTCGGCGTGGACCAACTTCGAGTCGGCCACCACGTTGGCCGACGGAGGCGGCGGCGACCCCACAGCGGTAGAAGTTGATTCGGTGACGGTGTCCGTGGTCTCCGTCGGTCGAGGCGCCAAGAGAGGCCAAGCCGAGATCGTCGTGGTCGACGACTTTGGCGACCCGATCTCAGGGGCCACCGTTTCCGGAAGCTTCACCGGCTCGTTCAACGAGTCGGTGAACAGTGGCCCGACCGACAACCAGGGTCGCACCACGGTGCAAACGTCGGCCACGGCCAAAGGAGGCGTCACCGTGACCTTCTGTGCCACCACGGTCACCCACCCGACACTCAACGATTGGGCTGGCGACCTCTGCGGAACAAGCTGATGTGACCAGCACCCAGCCCGGCTCGTAACGTAGCTGCATGACCGAAACCTCAAGCGACCCTGGGATCAACACCGGCAGCAAGAGCCTGAATCAAGAGCAGATCAAGAAGCTGCTGACCCGGGTCCGCCGGGAAGTTGACGACGGCCTACTGCCCTCGGCTCAGGTGGCGTTGGCTTTCAACGGCGAGATCGTGGCCGAAGAGACGTTCGGTCATGCAACCAACGACACGCGGTACTGCATCTTCTCGGCCACAAAGCCATTCGTGGCCTCGGCCATCTGGACGCTGATGGCCGAGCGCGCCATCGATGTTTCCAGACCGGTGATCGACTACTTCGAAGAGTTCGCCGGTGACGGACCGGATGCTGAAGCCAAGTCGCAGATCACCGTGGAACAGGTGATGTTGCACACCTCCGGCTTCCCTCATGCCGTGCTGGCCCCGCCGGCCTGGGACGCGGCAGAAACCAGAGTCCCCGTCATGGCCGACTGGTCGCTCAACTGGGAGCCGGGAACCCGCTTCGAGTATCACCCGACATCGGCCCACTGGGTGCTGGCTGAAATCATCGACCGTCTCACCGGTATGGATTACCGCGATGTGGTGGAGCAGCGGATCACCGGACCGGCCGGCCTGCCTCGGATACTGGGAATCGCAGCCGAAGACCAGAGCGATATCGCCGACTTGGTCCTGGTCGGCGAACCGGCCGGGCCTGACGAGTTGGAGTCGGCCTTTGGTGTCCGTGAGCTACCGGAGACCCAGGTCACCGATGACGCGGTGATGGGGTTCAACCGGGCCGACGTTCGAGCGGTCGGCGTTCCCGGCGGCGGAGGTTTGGCCCGGGCTCGAGATCTGGCCTTGTTCTACCAGGAGCTGTTGCACAACCCGAACAACATCTGGGATCCGGCCATCCTGGCCGACGCAACCGGCACGGTCCGCAACACCTTGGCCGATCCGTTCGGTGTCCCGGCCAACAGGGCTCTGGGTGTGATCGTCGCCGGCAACGACGGACTGTCCAACATTCGCGGGCTGGGCCGCACGGTCTCACCCAGCGCGTTCGGCCACAACGGCGCCGGTGGTCAGCTGGCGTGGGCCGACCCGGAGACCGGCTTGTCGCTGGGCTACACCACCAACGGTTATGACCGCAACGAGGTCCGCCAACCACGCCGCGGAACGGCCATCAGCTCCATCGCCGCCCAATGCGTGACCACCTAATTGAATTTCAGGCAATTGAGTTATGTGGCGGCCGATGACCGATATCGCCATCGTCCCGGCCGACACCTTCCTTGCAGGCGATCGTCGTATCGAACTCGACCAGCTGGCTCATGCCGCCGAGTCGGAGGGTATCGGCAACGTGCGAGTCGCCATCGACCAGTGGATCAACGGTGAACAAAAATTCACCCAGCCGGGAGAGTCGCTGCTAGTTGCCACCCAGGCCGACCGAGTCATCGCCATCGGAGGCTTGACTGTCTGCCCGACCGTCCTGGGCGCCTTCCGGGTCCGCCGGTTCTACGTTCATCTCCGGTGGCGTCGCCAGGGCATCGCAGCCCGGCTGGCCACCCAACTGTTGTCTGCGGCGCCGCCAGGCGTACCAATAACCTGCAACGCCGGAGCCTCAGCCGCTGCCCCACCGTTTTGGGAAGCCTTGGGTTTCGTTCCCGTCGACAGACCCGGCATTACCCACATTCGCCAACCGAACTCGCCAGCAAGGTAGAAGCTCTCTAGGTTGCCAGCGGCGCCTTCGACACCAGGAGTTCGAGTGACAACACTTCAACGGTTGAGACCACTCGATCAACATCGCAAAACAACAACAGATTCGGCCGAATCTCGAATTGCACGCTTCGCCCGAACACCGGGTCAACCGACCCTGCCTGCCGCTGGGGAATCACCAACTCCTCTATGAATCCCATGACCTCGCTCTGTACAGAGCGATCGAGTTGCGTGATGGCGTCGAGGGTCTCAATCCAGTTGATAAGCCGTAGCACTGTTCAGGAGATGGCGCCGCGGGCGTCGTCGACTTCGGCGGCATGAATTCGTCGGGCGATGTCCCAAACTTCACTGCTAAACGTCTCGCAATCCTTGGCGGCCGCCAAGGCTTCAACAGCCTCAAGGGCAGAGTGCGGCTCACCCGGCAGTGGCGATTCGCCCGACGCCAGACGCCGGTTGAACGCTGCCAGCCGATCTTGCTGCTTGACTCGCCATTCGGACATATGTTCGAATATATCGACGGAGGGTGACAGGCGCAAACCCCTTCGCCTCAAGCGCAGAGTTCGGTGGCCGGGTTACACCTACTGCGGTCACACACGGGAGGGAGATTGCGGCGGAGGTAGTAGGCGTCTGCCCAGTTCATCGCCGAGGGCACTGTTGACGTAGAGCCCCCACCGCTTGTCAATTCGACGACCACCCTCAGGATCGAAGAAACGCCCACCGGCCTCTTCAACAATCAACACAGCAGGACCTTGATCCCATGGGCTACCGCCGTCATCGATGAACGCATCCAACCTCCCTTCTGCCATTGCGCCGACGATGCAATAACGATCGGAGGTCCATTGCGCCAGCCCAGCCAGGATTCGCCGAGTGTCAGAGTCTGGGCGGGCGAAACCTCCTACTTTGGCTTCAGCCAAGCAAGACGTCCGGGAGACCCTGAGGCGAGTCGACTGGCTGAGTGGATTATGGTCACGACTTCGATACGCGCCCAATCCTCTCTTCGCCCACCACCTCAAACCGTCGCAAGGTCGGCTGATGACCGCCAGCTCAAGCTCGCCATCACACTCCAGGGTGACATGAGTACCCCAACCGGGTCGCCCGGCCAAGAACGATTCCGTCATATCCAATGGATCAATGATCCACCGACGAGAAGACCCAGCCGAACCGTGTTCACCGGACTCCTCAGCGAGCACACTGTCATTCGGTCGTTCCGACGCCAGAAGGCGAAGTATCTCCCACTCGATCCGCCTATCAACTTCACTGACGACGGTTCCATCTCGTTTGATCCGACGCTCGACACTACGTCGAAAGAACGGCAACGCCAGGCCGCCAGCCACGGTGGCCAAACGATGAGCGAGCACGAGGTCAGAATCGAGCACAGGTGTAGGGTCGCACGGGTGCTCAAGCAGCGCAACAGATCTCCAGCGCTGCGATTCCACCGCCGCTACTCTCGACCAAATGACGGTCATCGGGTTTCTACACACCTCACCAGTTCACGGCCCGACGTTCGACGACCTCGTACGAGGGCACGGACCGCAGGCCACCACGGTCGCCGTGGTGGATGAAACGCTTCTGGCTGAAGCTCGGCTCAGCGGCCCGGATTCCGAGATCGTGCGGTCCGGCGTCAACGTAGCGATAGACCAACTGAACGAAGCGGGTGCCGACATCATTATCTGTACCTGCTCGACCATCGCCGGCCGAGCCGAGGCTGAGGGAGCCAAGCGTTCGGTCGAGGTGGTCAGGGTTGATCGACCAATGGCCGAACGGGCTGTGGCCATCGGTCCCCGGATAAGCGTCATGGCCGCGCTCGAAAGCACAATCAAACCCACCAACGATCTTCTCGATGAGGTGGCCAAACAACAGTCAGCAAACCCGACGGTGACCACCCACATCTGCCACGAGGCCTGGAGCCACTTCGAAGACGGAGACCTGGATACCTACTGGGCGGTGGTGGCCGCAGACTGTGATCGGGTGGCTGCTTCCAGTGACGTGGTGGTGCTGGCTCAAGCCTCGATGGCCGGAGCGGCCGACCTTTGCACTACCGACGTTCCGGTATTGAGCAGCCCGACGTTGGCGGTGCAAGCGGCACTACGCCGCTAATCACCCGACAGCCCCCTAGTTTTCAGCCCGATAGTCAGCCGGGTCAAACGCCGTGATCTGGTCGATAACGTCCTGTTCCGAGTCGGTCAACGACAACAACTCGCCGTAGCGTTCCTCCGCAGCCACTTTGGCCAGCAGTGGCCACACCGGCCGGGTGGTGGTCCAGAACTCGGTGCCGAACAGAATCATGGGCGAATAGACACCGTGGGTGCCGTAGTGGTTTTGGGCCGCGTCCTGAAAGATTTCCTGGGTGGTGCCCGCACTGCCGGGGGCGAACACCACGCCATGCAGAGCGAGAGCCAGCAGCCCGTCCTCCCGCACACTATTGGCGAAGTACTTGGCGATATGGGTGGCGAAGACCGTCGGCGGCTCATGCCCGTAGAGCCAGGTCGGCACACCGATGCTCATGCAATCGTCTTCGGTTCCGGCCGGGATCGGAAGCTGTTCCCGCACCGCCCAGGCCCGATGCAGCCAATCCCGGTCGGCGTACTCGTTGCCGGGCTCGGCGCCAGGTGGCCGTGGCTCGAGCAGAGCCAGTGCACGGTCAAGATCTTCGTCAGGTCGCGAAGCGACAAAGGCGCCAAGATGGGTGGCCTCCATGGCACCCGGCCCTCCCCCACTGATCATCAAATACCCCAGGCGGGTCAACGCCCGGGAGATGCGGGCCACCGCTCGATACATCGGGTCGGACCGCTCCATGCTGTGCCCGCCCATAATTGCCACCACCTTGCGACGAGATCTGTCACTCTCGCAGCCGCCATCAGCCGCACCGTCGCCACCCGCACCGGCACCGGCACCGGCTGGTTCCAGCAGTGCTTCCTCCAAGGCCTCGGTGATGGAGTGGTCGTGCAAACGTCGAGCCAGGCTGGTGTTGAACGCCCGCGGCGACGGGCCATGGCTCTTGTACTGGCGAAACACCTGTTGGTCATAGGTGTTGTGGTAGCCGTCGGGATCGGCCGGATCGAACCCGGCGAACAGTTCTTCCACCGTGTAGAGCGAAGCCCGATGCACAGTGAAGTCGAAACCGGCCAGATCGGGGATGACCACGCCGCCGGTCATGACGATGTGTCCGGCCGCCGGCTCCGACAACCGGCAGGCCAGGAAGATTGAATCCGGGAACGACAGCGCACCGATGATCTCGCCATGGCCGGAAAGATCCAGACTCTGCACCGCCGCCGGCGTCGGGGGGTGACCGCCGGAACCAGCAGTCCAGGCTTCGAACTCGGCGATGGTGTCGATCTGGCGCATACAACGCCATCGTATCGACCGCGTCGAACCGCCTACCGCCGGGTACTATCCTGACGCTCATCTGATGATGATGGAACCGGCGAACACCGAGGATGACTTTCAGGGGCGGACCAACCCGTTAGGACTGTTGGCCGTCGTGGGGCTGTTTACATTGCTGTGGGTTGAGGCCGGGCCCCGCACCTTCTTTGTGGCCGTCGGTCTAGTGATGATGATTGCGCTTCACGAACTGGGCCACTTTGCCACCGCCAAGTGGACGGGTATGAAGGTCACCCAGTTTTTCCTGTTCATGGGTCCCCGGCTTTGGTCGTTCAAGCGGGGCGAAACCGAGTACGGCATTCGTCTGCTCCCTATCGGCGCTTTCGTCCGCATCGTTGGAATGAACAACCTCGACCCGGTGGCTCCCGAAGACAGTGCACGGGCCTACCGAAACAAGAGCTACCCGAAGAGGATGCTGGTCATCACCGCCGGATCGCTGATGCATTTCGTGCAGGCCATCGTTCTTCTGGTGGTAGTGGTGTCGGTGATCGGAACGAAGACCTCGGCCAACTGGTCGGTTCGGTTGGCTGATCCTCACGACGAAGTACAGGTGGCACCGGCCACCGTCGCTCAGCTCGCACCCGGCGACAAGATCGTTGCCGTAAACGGTGCCGAACTCTCCGACTGGTTCGACCTCACCGGCTACGTTGGCGAACGTCCCGGCGGCGAGATCACGTTGACCGTCACCCGTGACGGCGACGTGTTCGACCGAGCGGTCACCTTGGCCACCGTTACCGACAAAGAAACGGGCCAGCCTCGTGGCTACCTCGGCATCCTGCCCACCCTTGACCGCACCCGCTCTTCGCCGATTGCTGCGCTCTCCATGTTCGGCCAGGGACTCTCGGACACTGTGGCCGCCATCCCGCAGTTCTTCTCACCCCAGACCTTCGGGAGGCTGGCCTCACTAATGCTGGAAGGCCGGGCCAACGTTTCGGTTGAAAGCGAGGAAGCGCAGCGGCCGGTCTCGCTTATCGGGGCCACCCGCATCGCCGGTGACAGCAAACTGGATGTGACCGGCCCACTGCAGATACTGGCCATGGTCAACATCTCGGTCGGCGTGTTGAACCTCCTGCCTCTGCTCCCACTCGACGGTGGCCATGCCGCCATCGCCACCTACGAGCGCCTGCGCTCCCGAGCTGGTCGCCGCTACCACGCCGACGTTGCCAAGATGTTGCCGGTGGCCTACGCCGTCATCGTCCTGCTTGGATTCATGATGGTCTCGACTGTCTACCTGGACACTGTTCGTCCTATCGTCTAGCGCGGCCCAGGCAAAACGGGCCATGCTAAGACAGCCGGGCCAAGACCGATCAGGCTTGAACAGACCGAGTCGAGGGCTTGTCGACTACCGAACTTCGGGCTTGCCGGTTGACACACAGAAGGGACGATGTGGATGACTGAACGGGTGGCGCTTGTGACCGGAGGGGCCAGCGGGATCGGGCGGGAAGTTTGTCGAGCCCTGGCAGCCGATGGCCGACGGGTGGCGGTGGCCGACATCAATACCGCCGGAGCGACCGAAACCGTGGCACTCATCGAACAGGCCGGAGGCGCAGCACTGGCGGTGACCATGGACATCACCAACTCCCATTCGGTGATGCAGGGCTGCCTGGCCGCAGCCGACGAGATGGGACCGGTGGACATCCTGGTGAACGTGGCCGGCTGGGACAAGTTCATGCGGTTCGTCGACACCGACGAAGACTTCTGGGATCAGATCATCGAGATCAACTACAAGGGTGTGCTCCGAACCACCCACGCCTGCATCCCCCACATGATCGAACGGGGCTGGGGCCGCATCATCAACATCGCCTCCGACGCCGGACGGGTCGGCTCGTCACTGGAGGCGGTCTACAGCGGAGCCAAAGGCGGAACGATTGCCTTCTCCAAGACGCTGGCCCGAGAGTTGGCCCGCAAAGGCGTCACCGTCAACGTGGTGTGCCCCGGCCCGACCGACACCCCGCTGCTGGGCGAGATCGTCGGCGCCAACGACGATGGTGAGCGGGTCATCGGGGCCATGGCCAACGCGGTGCCAATGAAGCGGGTAGGTCAACCGGAAGAGATCGCCCCGGCCGTTGTGTACTTCGCCTCTGAAGGGGCGTCGTTCACCACCGGCCAAACGCTGTCGGTATCCGGCGGCCTGACCATGGCCGGTTAGTCGCCCGACGACAGGGACAACAGGAGAGAACTCAGTGATCGAGCCCTTTGCCATTCACGCCACCGACGACCAACTGGAGGACCTCCAGCGACGCCTGGCCAACACCCGCCTACCGGACGCCGAACCGGTCGACGACTGGTCGCAGGGAACGCCGCTCGTCTACGTGGCCGACGTGGTCGACTACTGGCAACACCGCTACGACTGGCGTTCCCGAGAAGCCAAATTGAACCGCTGGGAGGGATTCCGCACCCAGGTCACCTACGACGACGACGTTGAACCGGTCGATATTCACTTTCTCCACGTCCGTTCGCCCGTCCCGGACGCCATGCCGCTGGTCATGACTCACGGCTGGCCGGGATCAATCGTGGAGTTCCAGAAGGTGCTGGGACCTCTCTCCG
>JAHDFR010000330.1 GCA_020628065.1 Acidimicrobiales bacterium | reverse complement strand
TTCGTGGCAAAGCCCGACGAATCTACGGCCACCGGCGAGAAAGCAATTCGCTACAAGGTTGAACGCAGTGGGCATGGAGGCCCGTCATGCCGCAGCGAACCGACCGGGTACCTGTTAGTGGCCGCCCGGGTCTTCCTCGGTGGGGGAGACATAGCCGTCGGGAATCGGGCCGACGTTGATCCGAGCGCACGGAGCCAGCTTGATGCCGGGCGGACTGTCGACCTGCTCGGTCACGGTCAGGAGATGGTCGTGCCAGGCTACCGTGCCGCTCCCGGCCGGGAGCTTGGCTCCCTCGAAGATAGGAATGATGACTTTCTCGTCCTCGTCGGTTCGCAGCACCAGATTATGGATCAGGTACAGATCGGTTTGCGATCGCCCAATACCGACCAGTCGGATGTTGTGTTCGCCGACCGGGATGGGGTCGTCCACGCAGTAGAGGGGATCTACAACCGCCATCGACTCTTCACCGCCACGGCCACACCCGACGAGCCCACCGGCGATCAACACAAGACTGATAGCCATGAGGCGCAGCCGAGAGTCTAGCCAGCCGGCCATCACTCTTGATCCAACGAGCTGAGGGTTGCCACCGGCTCGGGCATCACCAGCTTGCGGGCCCGGGGATCGTCCACCAGCCACGACTGTCCGCCAGGCAGTGAGCCGACCCGCAAGCCGACCGAGCCGCTCAGAGGCGGACTACTCAGACCGGTCCACGGCGCCACTTCGACGCCGTCGACGAACAGGCGGGTGTTGCCGTTCTGGTCGGTCCACTGTTCCACGTTGACCCAGGTGCCGGTGGCCAGGGCTTGCGTACCGGTGGCCCCGGTTTGGGTGGCGTCGGCGTAGCGGCGACGCAGCAACCAGCTGTCGGCCGAGACGAACGCGCCGTCGTACTGCTCCGTCGGGGTGAGACCGGCCCGGGTACCTGATGCCAAGTCCAAGCCGGTAACCGAGTCCACCCACCACCAGGAGTCGAAGACCACGCCCGGCTCGTCTATGCCGGTGGCCACCGCCCAGGCGGCTGAGCCGGCCGAAGTGGCAGGAGCAGCCAGAGCGCTACTACCCGAGCGGGCTTGAGCGGTCGAGACCGTCCATGCTCCCGGGGCTCCAGTCTGTTGTTGACCCACGGTAACGGTCAGCGTACCGGAGACCGTGTTGGCGTATCGGGCGGCAATCTCGTCGGCCGACACGGTCCGATGTTCGATGGTTACGTGATCGAGAAGCCCGTCGAAGCCAGCGGCCCCAGATGAACGGTTGCCCAAGGTCACCAGGGTCGCCGCATCGGACAGCAGCGATCCCGAAGCGGCCGTCTGGTCAACCTGAGCGCCGTCTACATAGAGTGTCAGCGTCGAGGCGCCCCAGGTGGCCACCACATCGTGCCAAGAGCCCGGTGCGACACTGCCGCCTCGGAGCGTAACGGGTGTGCCTCCGATGTCGACGGTTACCACGGCTTCAGAGGTCGCACCGTCAACGGCCATTTCGTAGACGGCGGTGCCGCCCGAAGTCTGCTTGGACACCAGATAGTCGGTTCCCGTTATCGAAGCCGCTTGGAAGCGGGCGCCCACCGTCAACGATGAGGCTGCGACGTTGAGCGGCGGACCAACCAACCGGCTGGTTGAACCGTCAAGCGTGAGCGCCGAGCCGGTGACCCCGGTAGTGGCGCCGGCAACCGCATCCAGCCCGCCGGTTGGGCGAACGTCGCTTCGCCGTATCGAGCGGTCGAGGATCGGATCGGGAGAGTTGGCCACGGTGATCGCCGCCGAGAACTCTGATGTGGCGCCGTACACTCCAGCACCCAGGTCTTCGGTGGCGGTTGCTGTCAGGACGTTTCCTGCGAAGCCGTTGGCGGTGATCGAGTACTGTTCCGGCCCCGCCCCGGCATGAGTGACGACGGTGGCGAACACGATGATTGCGCCATCGCCGTAACCGGTTGGGTTGGCACCGGTCGGGTTATTGAACACTTCGATGCGGTAGTCACCGGCCGGGGCGTCAAGTTCGACGGTCATCGACACCAGGCCGCTGGATTCGACGGCGTCGGTCAGAACCGGGAAGTTGAGCAGGCCGTTGACACCAGTGTCGCCATCTCCGGCGTCGTTGGCGGTAACGCCGTCGTTGGCCAAGTCGATGCCGAGCGCTCCGGAGCCCGAGATCGAATTGCCGAGGATGGTCACGATGCCGGTGCCGTTGGGCAGGACGGCAACACCGGTGGTCCCGACCACGGTGTTGCCGCCGCCGAGCGTGTCTCCGAAGGACACCGCGCCGGTGCTACTGGTGGCCAGAGCCAGGCCGACCGGCGCCGGATCGCCGTTGAGATCCAAGCCGAAGGTGTTGTTGGTGATGACCGCCGTTCCGGACTGAGCGGCGTCGATGGCGGCCCCGATGGTGTTGGCGAAAGTGTTGCTATCGATGGTGATTCCGGTTGAGGCGTCCTGCAGGCGAATGGCGTTGCTCGGGGGTGCAGTGGAGGTGATG
>JAHDFR010000109.1 GCA_020628065.1 Acidimicrobiales bacterium | reverse complement strand
GAACTCGCATGGCTCGAACGCTGGTCAATCCCGTTGGCCGAACTGACACCTTCAATAATGGAGAAGGCAATCGGCGTTGCCACGACTCGTCAGGACGGCCACCCAATGGCGGCCACCACAACCCGTCGGCGGCGCAACCTCATCAAGTCAGCCCTCGACGCCGCCGTGCGTCGTGATGAAGTCGACATCAACCCGATGACCAAGATGGAGTGGCGAATGCCGAAACGCTCCGTCGAGATCGACATCTCCGTCGTGCCTTCAGTGGCCGACATCATGGACGTCTACAACCACATTGCCGGACTGAACTCACCCGGCCGACGTTACGCAGCCTTTTTCGCCACCATCGGCCTGTCCGGCATGCGGCCATCGGAGGTCGCCGGCCTCAAAGTCGCCGACCTTACGTTACCCGATGATGGCTGGGGCCTCGCCCGAGTCCGTGGTGCGATGACGGCACCCGGCACCCGCTATAGCGGTAACAACAGCGTCACCCAGTCGAAGGGCCTCAAGCACCGGGCGGCGTCCGACATTCGAGAGGTTCCCCTAGCACCATCGTTGGTAGCGATCCTACGCCGTCACCTCAACTGCTATCCGCCCAGTGCCCTGATCTTTACGAACAACGTCGGCGCCCACATCACCCCGCACAACTACGGCAAGGCTTGGAGTCGGGCCCGGTCTCATCTCTGGCCAACTCCACACCCACTCTCCGGCGCTCGTGCCTACGACCTACGCCACTCGGCAGCAACAACCATGCTCTCGGCTGGAGTCAACCCAGCCGAAGTCGCTCGACGTCTTGGCCACTCCATCGACATGCTCATGAGGGTCTACGCAAGTGTGTTTGCTGATGAACGGGAGCGAGCGAACCAGCTCATGGACACCAGTTCCTACTTCTTGTGTGAAGTGCCCGGAACATTACGTTCGTAGTTGATCGCGCGGAGGAACAACAGGTTTCTTACGGGACTCAGCAGGTACCGGAACAACCGAGTGCGCAACAAGATCGTCAACCGTGACAAGCGGGCCAGCCAAGATCTCACCTAGAAGGGCTTCTTGTTGATCTTCCAATTCGACAATGAGTGAGATTACATTGATGAGTTCCAGAAGCTCCGTCGTGAAAGCAGCGGGCCACTCGGTTGGGTGAACGTCGTCGAGCGGCGACGTCTTCTTGCCCTCAGGATCACGTTTTCTATAGTTGAACCAGTGTTTCAGAACTCGACGCCCAGAGACTTCATAGTCGTAGACACTCTCTTCCACGGGAACAATCTCGCCGGTTCCGATGATTAGCTTCTTCCTTGTCCTGTCATAGGCCATGTCCCCCGGCATCGAGTTGACACCCTCACCTCCAATGGGTTCGAGCACCTTCGGAGGTTTGGCGCGAAGACGAGGTGCCCCTGGGGGGCGGCCTGACTCGGCGTCCACGTAACGCTCTCCGAATGTATGCAGCCACAGCAGACGGCGACCGATCTCAAGCGCCTTATTCCATCTTGAGACATCCGACGTAATCGGCAGCCTGATTCCTGGTGTCTCGATGTCAGCCAAGAAGGCCCTGTGAAACGCCGGCGAGGCACAGACCGCCATTACATAAGCGGGAAGATCTTCCGGAACCACATCAACGCCGAGCACCTTTGACATGTAGTGGAGAAGGCCCGGCGCAATGTTAGCTTCAGAGCCTTCTGGGTCTCGCCATAATGGAACCGCTCGACCACCTCGGCCGGAGTAGTGGTGGATGTCTGGGACTAGCCCGGGTGCGGAGACCGCTGGTCCGCCGGAGGGAACTTCTGTATCGGGCAACGTCAAGTAGACCTGGGTCGGCCCAGCGACGTACCAAAGTGATGGATTCGGCTGATTAATTACTCGTTTGTCGGGGATTACCCACTGACGGTCAAGTGTCCGAACTCCGTATCTAACCGGTTCGACCGCGGAGTTGGACTCCTCCCGTAGACTCTTATTATTGACTTCAAAACCCCATAAGTTGTCGCGTTGGACCGTATCAATAGTCCGGTCTCTGGGGTGCGGTTTGAGAAGCCCGGATTTGGAGTCGGGATCTTGTTCGTCAACAAGCAACTCCCACCGATTTCGGAGTGCTGAACGATCGGGTCCCACAACCCAGGTTCTACCTGGCATGGTTCCAGAACCATGCCAAGGCATCAGATCTAAGATGGCCGGAAAAGACAACCACTCAGAACTCTCGGCCGGAGCAAAGGGCGACGCCCAGTCCTTTGGGACTAGCTCCCATCCTTCGTTACGAATAGACACCGTCGATAGTTCGTCGTATTTCTGTTCGCGCCGACCAGGCGCCAACGATCGATAGTACACGTTTGCCGGAGTCATTTCGTCCCCCTGACCGGTCCTAACAGCAAGAGTGATGCAAATAGGATGCTGAACGCCCGGGAAGACTCTGCTTGGCACATCGGGCCGATGACCCTCGGGGCTGGTATTTATGATCCAGATCTCGTCGGCCTTGCGGCGCAAATAGGATCGCATACCGGCGAACCCAGGGCCGTTCAGGAATCCCGAGACCGTAATGAAGGCAACAACACCAGTGGCATCCTTGTTGTGGTCACCTTGGTCGAAGACCTTCCAGGTCGCCCATCGCCAGAAGTAGACGTACAAGTTATATAGATGTTTGGAGTGTACCCCGAGGCCTAGTTCCGGATCAGGGAAGAAGTCTTTGAGGGGGGCCGGATATGCGTGACTACCTGCCTCCACCCAGGAACCGCGCCCCTTCGCTCGCTCCTTATAGGGAGGATTACCGATGACTACCAGCACTTGCTCGCTGGCCTTGACCTTGTTCGCACCGCGTCTTGATTTCGCAATTTGCTCATATAGTGATCCGAGCTGGGCGCCCTCTGAAAATGGATCGTCAAGCGTGTCCGTGACAAACAGTCGAAGGTTCTTTATCGCACTTTTTGCTCGTCTGCGACTAAGTTCGTCAGCGAGACGGAACTCAGCGACGCTGAACGGACCTGTTTGCAGCTCAAAGCCAATGAGCCGCTCGACGGACTCTCGCAACCGGGGACCTACCGCTCCTGGACCCTCCATCTTCCTTGTCCGCCTCGTAATGAGATCAAGAATCTGGACAAGGAAGGTTCCGGTGCCGCATGCCGGATCGACAACTGTTACGGAGGAGTCGACAAGCCCGTCCGGCCTTTCCAGCCGATGGGTAACAATCTCATCTACGAGACGAACCATCGAGCCGACAACTTCGTTCGGCGTGTAGTACGAACCCGACGCCTTCCGGAGTTCATTGTCATAAACGTCGAGGAACTCTTCGTAGAACAGCAGCCACTTGTCAGTGTCGCCTTTCGACAGGGCCTCCCAATCGACGACGGAGAGCACCCGCACGAGAGTACGCACGCTCGACGCCAGCTCATCAACGACTGCAGTGCTCGTTAGGACGCCCAAGGCCGTGCCAACCAAGCCGTGTTGATGCCTAAGTTCGGTGGAGATTGGCTGGAGGTCTAGTCGACCATCAGCATCAATGGCGGCTGTAAAGTCAATCTGCTCGACCCGAGCCAACAAGAGGCCGAAAGTAATCGTTTGGGCGTACTGATCAGCGAACTCAGCATCCGATGACCCTGGATATAGAAGATTCGCCCAATCTGCCTTGAGGCTCGCAAGCCCCAAGGAGCTCGGTAGCAGCTCTTCGACTTCGGACCTGAGGAGCCGACACAAACGCGCTGCGGTGTCAGCAAGTTGACCAGGGCTTCTTGGGGGCGATGGCTTCCAACCAAGGAACGTGGACAGAAGATCGGCCAACCCAATATCGGTCACCGTAAACGCGTCACCATCCCGATCGACTACTCCGTCTAGATTTAGAAGTAGCTGCTCCTCACCGTTTCGGTACAAACCCCATTGGTTTCCGTCCGTATAAATCAGATTTGGGAGTGTCGATAGCCGTTCCCACTGCTTTCGGTCGTGGGCGTCTCGGAACCGGGTTGGATCTCCACCCTTTCCAGGAGCCTTGACCTCGAGGTGACCGACGAGTACACCGTCCACCAAGACGGCGTAATCGGGACGGACCTTGATGTCGTTGAGCGCTGCTTCACCAACGAGGACGAGTTGATTGATGTTGATTGACGTGGCCACGCCCTTGAGAAAGCTCTCTAGCGGCCCTCGTAGTTGCTCTTCGGGCTCGCCTAAGCCTGTTGAGGACCGAGCTGTTACTTCTCTGCCTAGCTCTTGCGTGAGGCGTTTTAGAATTGGCAGCTCAAGCATCAATGAACCTCCTATGGCGGCACCCGCGCATTCCCCCAAGGCGACGACGCAATTTGTGTTGCCACCGTGTTGCTGCCATCGATCGGCGATGAAGTCAGCAAAGCGGCCCTGTCGGTGGACACGGGAAACCCCGATCGTTGAGCGGGTTTTGTGGCGGAGAGAGGGGGATTCGAACCCCCGGAACCCTTGCGGGTTCAACGGTTTTCAAGACCGACGCAATCGTCCGCTCTGCCATCTCTCCGCAGACCAGACTAGCCGAAATGAACGTCCGGCAAACGTGGCTGTACCCGATCAACTTGACCGGCTCAGGAAGTCGGCCGAACCCGCTGACGCGACGGCGCCCCGGGCCGGTGAGAACCAACCCGGGGCGCCGTCTTGAGTGCCTGCAACTAGCCGGCGGCGTGCGCCACTTGCTTGAACCGCTGAGCCGGTGAGTCGGTGCACGGTTCAGGGCGGATGTTCGCCCCGTTCTCTGAAGAACCGCCGGCCACGGCTACACAGGTCCCGTAGGCCTTGCTCTGCAGTTGATCGCCAACCCAGTTGAACAGTTGGTTATCACCGCCGTGGCAGGTCCACTGGCCGAAGTTGCCGTCGCCGAAGTCATCCAGGCACAACCCCGAGTGCTGGAACTTCAAGGTGAACCCTCCGTTGCCACGAGCAGCGGTGAAGACCTGGTTTGCAGCGGCGCTGCCACCACAGTCCGCCTGCTGAACGTTGCCGCGGTCTCCCGGCTCGCTCAGCACCTGGTCGAGGCACTTGTTGGTTGCCAGATTCACCAGAGCGAAAGCGCCATCGCCGCCGGACCCGGTCGGGCTCGGCTCAGGGGTTTCGTTCTCCCCCGGTGGATCGACCACAAGCGTGACCGACCCGTCCTCAGAGGGCCGGGCGAACCGTTGCGATATTGAGCCGTTGCACGCCTCGGGACGAATGTCGACGCCGTTGTCCGACGACCCTTCAGCCACCGTCACGCACATGTTTGAACTCTTAGTCCGTAGCTGCTGACCATCCCAGTTGAACAACTGGTTGTCGCCACCGTGGCAGGTCCACTGGTATAGGCTGCCGCCGAACTCGTCCAAACACTTGTCTGAGTGCTCGAACTTCAACATGAAGCCCCCGTTGCCGGGAACAGCGGTCATCATCTGGTTTGTCGAACCCGATCCCCCGCACTGCCACTGATGGACGATGCCACCGTTGTCCTGACCCCATGGCTGATCGACGCACTTGCCTGTCCCGACGTTGACAAGAGGGAACGCCACCTCGCCGACCGGTTCAACAGGAGTAGAGGGTGTAGCCGGTGTTTCAGATTCGGGGTTCGGTTGCACAGGCGTTTCCGGTGTAGCCGGCGGCTCCTCCACCACCGGCGGCTCCTCGACCACAGTGGGGGTTTCCGGGGGCTCGCTGGTCGTTGGCGGCGCCGTTGTCGAAGTGGTGGGTGTGGGCGTCGGGGCCTCCGGCGTCGTCTCGACAACAATGGTGCCGCCCGTGTTGATGCGCTGGGCCGGGCTGTCGACGCAAGCCTCCATGGTCAACAAACCTCCACCCCATCGATTTCGGGGATTGGACGTCAGACACAGCCCGTTGAATTCGCTTTGCAGCGAGTTACCGACCCACTTCCAGGCATGAGACGGCTGGCAGTTCGCCGTGTCCACAAGCCCGCCGAAGAGGAAGAGGATGTTGAGACACTTTCCGGTTTCCGCCACTGCAACCTGAACTTTTTCGTCACCGAGATCGGTCAGCACAAACCGTTGGCTGTCGGAACCGTCGCAAGGGAACGTGCCGGTGAATCCGCTGTTCATCATGAAGTTGCCGTCGGCGCACATACCGTTGGCCTCGAACCGCAGGTCGTCCGGGTGTTGGCTGGTCGACTGCCCTTGACCCATGTCGTGCGTACAGCCGGTTGGGAAGCCCCAGTCGTTCACCATCTTGTCGGCGTACTTATTGCCGGTGGCATCGTTGACCGCCGCCTGATAGTCACAGTACGCCTGAGTCGAGTCGGCGTACCGGAGGTTGTCCGGGTAGTGGGCGAGCTCAGCGTGAATACGCCCGATGGCCTCCGGCCCGTCGCTGATGGCGATGTGCAGCAGCATCGAGTAGAACGGCGGCATGATTTGGCTGCCGTCGGGGTAGGAGTCGTTGCGGAAATGACGCTGCTCCCGTTCGATGAACTGCTCCACCAGGGAACGGTTGAGCTGCTCCCAGTTCACCAGTTCGTTGTAGACCAGGCCGGGGATTCCCCGCTGCACGCCGTCCATGCCGCCGATCTTGTAGAACATGTACGACGAAACGAGGTGCGGCATGTTGTAGTTCTCCCGCGGCCATGAAGCGCTGAGATCAAACGTTTCGTCCACGCCACCCCGGGCTTGCTCGTAGAACAAAACCCAGTGGTGTTCGAAGTTGTCCGGCTCGGCCACCATCTTGTCGAGGATGGCGGCGCCCTCGGCCTGGTGTTTGTTCCCGCAACCGGCGCCGCATGACTCCGGCGTCACGCCAATGACCTTGACTCGGCCAAAGTTCGCGTCCCGGGCTCGATACTTCTCGTTGAACGATGCGTCGTCACCGACGAACGTCCGCAGAAGATCATCAGTAGCCGCATACCAGGCCAACCACTGATTGGCCATCTCCTGAGTCACCTTGCCAGGCGGTGCATAAAAGGCGATATCGCCGTAGGTCCAGGCGTCGTAGTCGACAACGCCGATGGAGAACGACTTGTACGGCTTCACGCCCTGGTACTGGGCCTGTACCGGGGGAATGTTCCCCGCCGCCGCGTCACTGCCGGTGGTGAACAAGCTGAACACCCCGAACATCAGAACAAACGCCACCCCGGTGACACCCAGTCTCCCCCGACGGGTGCTCCCGGCGAGCCGACGTTTCAGCCCGCAGGGCTTCCTAGGCTCATTTTCTCGGCCACTGCTATTGCGTCTCGCAGCCGGCGCGCCACCGGTCCGCCACCTGAACATCTCCCACGCTCCTTCGCCACCTTTGACGGGCAGCATAAATTAAGCTCCGACCATTCAGGGCCGGTCAGGACCGGTTTTGTTAGTCCAAAACCAGAGGTTGGCCACTTTTGACCCGGTCCTGTCCGCTGCTGACCCGAGCGGCAGGGGCTACCACACCACCGGCACGTTTAGCGGGCCACGAAACGCCCAACCGCCGAAACAAACCGGGTCGGCCGAGCGGTCGAGTCGCAGGCCCTCACCCAAGCGCTCGAACAGTCGCGGCAGTGCTACATCACCGACCAGACTTCGGGAGGCGGCGGCACCGGCACAGAAGTGTGGACCGGCACCGAACGTCAAGTTGGCCGACGTGTCTCGAGTGACGTCGAATCGTTCAGGGTGGGAGAAATAGTCTTCGTCGTGGTTGGCCGAACTGAACATCAGGAACACTCGCTCGTCAGGCTCAAACGTGACTTCCCCGAAGGTGTGCTCGGCGTCGATTCTGCGCGGCGACATGCCTATCGGTGAGATCCACCGGCAGTACTCCTCGAACACCGCCAACCACGAAACCTCTCCCGTCATGGCCATCGCCAGCTGATCGGGGTGGGTCAACAAGGCCCATATGGCACCGGCGATGGCGTCGCGTGGTTCGTTCTGCCCGCCGGAGATCGTCAACTTGATGTTGGCTCGCACGTTCTCCATTGGCATGCCGGACTCCGCCATAACCGACAACAAGCTGTGGTCGGGCTCGGCCCGCAACGCCGGTAGCCGTTCGTCGATCGCCGCGTCGATGGCGGCTACCGCGGCCAAACAGCGTTGCTCCACCACACGGTCGCCGCTGTAGTTGGCGATCCCGTCGATCATCGCCTGGCTCCAGGCGTCCAAGTCGGCAAAGGACACCTGGGTCAACCCGGTCATGGCTTTCAGCGCCTCACCGCTCAGAGCGGTGGCGTAGCTCGGGACCAGGTCGGCCGAGCCGGGCATGGCCTCCAGGTCGTCCAGAACAGCGGTGGCGACCTGATCAAATTGGGCGGCCCAGACTGCTTCCACCCTACGGGGTGAGACCGCCGGGTAGTAGACGAAGCGTTCTCGACGGTGCTCTTCCCCATCAGAGCGCATCATGTTCCGACCCATCAGCTGGTTCATCAATCCGCCCGGCTGGTCCGATGAGAACACCGCCACGTTCTTTTCACACGTGTGGATGTCGTCACGGCGGGTCAGCAGAGTAGCCCCGAGCTGGGGCACAAAGCAGATCGGAGCTTCGGCTCGCATCCGGGCCAAGGTCGGATACGGATCGGCCCAAAATTCGGCCGGGTCTACTTCTACAACCGGGGCGTCGGACACACCCAAACAGTACGGTCCAGCCCGGCCGCAGGCCAGCCACCGCCTCTAGTTGGGGCAGGCAACAACCACCTCGGCCGGTACAGCGTCAATCCCGTCGGCCGACAGGACGGCCAACGCATCGGCCACCGCAGCTTGAGAGTCGATCGGGGCGGAGAGGGTGAACGTTCCCTCGGCCGCCATACCCAGCGCCTCGGCCGCACCCTGATCACAGTTCGAAATCCGGCCTTCGACGCCCAGGCCGTCCATCTGGGCCATCATGTCGGTCAGCAGCCGGTCATAGGGATCGCTTGCGCCGGCCACGACCAGAACCAACTGGGCCTGACCTGACGGTGGAGGCTCACCTGAGGCTGGGGTTACAGCTCCATCGCCTTGGCCGTCGACGGTCGGGGTTTGCGTACCGCTGTCGGCGCTTGAGCCGTCAGCCGGGTCAACCACAACCTCCAACGCCTGTCCACCGGCAACGCTGGAGGTGGTGGAGGTCGTCGAAGCTAGCGCCAACTCCGGGTCGGGCCCGCTGTCGGTGCAGCCGACCAACCAGATGATTCCCAATCCGACCGCAGCAGCCCGGGCCCGCCGTCCGGGCCGTCTGCGGAGAAGTGCTCGTTGTCTCACAGTGAGCCTTGTTCGGTTCAGATATCAGCCAGCCGGTCAGTTGCCGTACTCGAAGTGCCCCTGGCAGTGGAGGACTTCGGTCAACAGATTGCCGGCCTGGCAGGTTCCGTCCCGGAACGAGCCGTCGACGTAAGTGCTGGACGACTCCGACTCATAGCGGGTGCCCTCCAGCATCACATAGTCGACGTACAGGTTGCGGTCGTAGTCCCCGGCGACGGCGTCGTTGGTGAACAGGATCTTGATATCCCCGATGGCGGCATCGGCCGGTACGTCCACGGTGTAGTCGGCCACGTCGGTGCTCACGGCCACCGATGCAACGGTGCTGCCGTTGACGACTACGTCAAATAGCTCGTCGCCGGTGTATCCCCGTGCCCTGACGGTCAGCTTTCCGTCCATGGCCACGTCGGCCCCGTCGTACTGGAAGTAGCCGTTGCAGTGCAGCGTGTCGGTCTTCAGTTTTCCGGCCTGACAGCGGGAATCGAAGAACGCTCCATAGGCATAGGTTGCCTCAGCCTCAGACTCGTACTCGACCCCACCGAATGCGACGCGATCGACGGTGACATTGCGGTCATAGTCTTCGCGGTATGCGTCGTTGACAAACGCCACCTGGATGCTGGACATCTCGGTACCGGAGGGCACGACAGCCGAGTAGCCGGCCAGTTCCGATGACAGTTCAACGGTCGCCACCGGCTTGCCGTCGACTCGCACCTCAAGGCGCTCATCGCCCGTGGCACCATGAGCCCAGATGGTCAATTCATCGGCCGGGGTGACCACAGTCGTCGTCGGACCGGTAGTGGTCGTGGTCTCCGGCACGGTGGTAGTGGTCGGGGCTTCGGTTGTAGTGCTGGTCGGCTCCGTTGGCGGAGGGGGCGGAGGCATGGTAGTCGTCGGCTCCGACGGCGGCGGCTCCGGCGGAGCCGTCGTGGGCGGGGCGGTAGTAGTCGTGGCCACCACTGTTCCACCGGTGTTGATACGTTGCGCCGGAACGTCGGCACACTCTTCCAGCGTCAGCAGACCGCCACTCCATCGATTGTGGGGGTGAGCGGCCAGACACTTCTGATTGCCAACGTTGAACAGCTGGTGCTCGCCGCGCCACTCCCAAAGCTGATGGGAACCACCGTGACAGCTCCAAACGATCGGGCCTTCGAGGCACTCATCGTCGGACTGGAACTGCACGAGGAACTGGGTGTCATTGACCGGGGTGAACTTCACCTTCTGGGCGTCCGAGCCGTTGCAGGGGTAGCTTCCGGTCCGGGCGGCGTTGGGCATGAAGTCCGGCTCCACGCACAGGCCGTTGGACTCGAATCGAAGATCGTCGGGGAAGTTGGCGGTCGAAGTGGCCTGACCCATGTCGTAGTCGCAGTTGCCGGGCATACCCCAGTCGTTGACCATGTAGTCGGCGTACTTGTTCCCGGTGGCGTCGTTGACCGCAGCCTGGAAGTCACAGATGGCGTCGGTCGAGTTCTCGTACACGAAGTTGTCTGGGTAGTGACCGAGGTTGGTTAGCACCTGACCCAAGGTCTCCAACCCGTCCTCGATGCCGATGTGCAACAGCAGCGACGGCTGAGGCGGGTAAATGATGGTGCCGTCCTCGTACTTTGCGTCGAACCAGCGCTGCTCACGTTCCACGAACGTCTCCACGTAGTTGAGGCCCGAGTCCTCCCACTTCTGCTTGCCGGCAAGAATGTCAGCCGGAACGCCCTTTTGCAGACCGTCCATGCCACCGATCTCATAGAACGTCAGGGCGGCGGCCAGGTGGGGAAGCACGTACATTTCACGGGGCCACGAAGCGCTGAGGTCGAAGACTTCGTCCTGGCCGCCGCGGGCCTGCTCGTAGAACAGAATCCACTGGTGTTCGTAGTTGTCGGGCTCGGCGATCATCTTGTCGATGATTCCCACGCCCTCGGCGAGGTTCTTGTTGCCACAGCCGGCACCGCACGAGTCGGTCGGAGTGGCGATGGACTTCACACGGCCGAACTCGCCGACGTTGCCCCGGTACTTCCCCTCGAACACCTCATCATTGTTGATGAGCTTTCGCAGGATGTCGTCGGTGGTGGCTTGCCATGCCAACCACTGATTGGCCATCTCTTGAGATACCTGGCCCGGCGGCGTGTACATCAAGATGTCGCCATAGGTCCAGGCGTCGTAGTCAGCGGTGGTTGCAAAACCGTGGTGGGTTTTGACTCCGTGGTAGGTGGCTTCGACCGGGGCGACCCCGGCGGCATCACTACCGGAGGTCAACATCCCCAGCAAGCCGAGGACGAGGAGAAAGGTAACCCATGAGAATCCGGCCAGGTATCGGCGACCCCTTCGAGGGGATCGCTCCTCACCTTGCCGTTGAGGGTTCACCGTGTGTTGGTCCCTCGCCGATGTGCCGCGCCGCCTGAACATGTCCTGCATACTCCTCGCCCGCCCCATCTGTGGGCAGGCCAAAATGGTCTCTCAGGAAGTTCAGGTCACGTTCTGTTCAAGACTGTGAGTGCTGCAACGGAAGCCTTGACGTTTCTTAACCAAGTCGGCTGTGGTTGATGCTCAGGCGGCCAGTATTCGAGTCACCAGTGCCGGCACAGTGTCCTCGGCCGACTGGCCTTCAATCAGCCGTGAAGCGGTGACGAACTGTTGAGCTGCCGTGCCATCACATGAGGCGACCACGATGCGGGCGTGCGGCCTCTGATTGGCCGAATCGGATTCAACGGCTACACAGTCGCTCGTGTCTTGGACCAGCAACGACTGGCCGGACCAAGTGAACATCTGGTGGGGCTCACCGGTGCACGGTGCGGCCCGAAGCTCGGTCAACAACGCATCAAGACAGAGACCGTTGCCCACCAGTTGAAGGGCAAAGCCGTCACCCACCGCCACCTGGTGGAAACGTTGCTGATTGCCGTCATGGCAGGTGAACTGAATCATTGACGACTCGTCGGCGCCGGGGAAGTCGACGCACAGCTGCGATCCGACGTTCTTGATCATCAACTCCGAAGAGGGAGGGTCGGGTGCCCAAACCGGGTCGGCCGGCTCGGGCACATCGTTCGTGTCGACGAATTTCTGTGCGTCGGAACCGTCGCACCGTCGGGGCACGATGCTGGCCTTGTTGGCCAACGCCCCGCCTTCGATGCTTCCGCCGTCGACGGTCAGACAAGATCCCTGGCCAGTGCGGAGCGTTGAGTCAACCCACTGGAACACCTGGGCGTCCGTGCCATCGCAGTCGGTGGTCCCGACCGAACCGCCGACAACGGCCAGGCACAGATCCGACGCCGCCAGTCGCAAAACGATCCGGCGGTCATCATCGATGGGAGTAACCACGAAACGCTGCTGCGAATCGCCGTGACACGTCCATTGAATGAGACGGTCCGGATCACCGACATCCAGACAACGACCGGACCCCAGGTTGACGATCAAGACACCGACTTCGCCCGGAACGGCGGACGGAATCGCACCCGGAGCCGGGTCAAGCCGATCATCATCAGCCGACAACAAACCACTGCGCTCGATCACCCGTAGGGATTGTCCTTCGCCGTCCGTCTCACCGGCATCAAGGCTTCTCTCCACCGACGTCGACGTTGGTGGAGACTCGACCGGAGCGTCGATTGGTGAGTTCTCCACCACCGAAGGACTTCCGGCAAGCAACACCGCCAACGCACCGGCAACAACGGCAACGACGGTCAATCCGTACAACAGCCAACGCAGACGGCTCACCGCTTGGTGCTGGAGCTGGCGGGTGGCGGTCGGGGTTTTGCCCAACACGTCTCCCGCCTGGGCGGACGTCATGCCGTCCACCAACTGCAACCGAAGGGCGGACGCCTGGTTTGGGGTCAGCATCTGCATGGTGTCATCGAAGTTCAACTGATCGATCAGCTGCTCCTCAAACGACTCAGTGTCCTCGAGATCCTCGACCTCGGACGTTGGGTCGGGCACATCGCGGCCTCTCTCCCGGGCCAGGTGACTGTCGACCGCCCGGTACAGGTATGCCCAATAGACCTTGGCGTTGTTGCTGCGGAGCCGATCTTTCGCCCGGTACAGATCGAACAACGCATTGTCGACAACCAACTCGGCATCGAGGGCATTGCGACGCTCGGCGTAGGTGAGGAGCTTCGGCTGATGCTTCTTGTAGAGGGTGGCAAATTCGGCGTCCCAGTCGTTGCCGGGGCGCGCTCGAACCGTGGTTGCTCGGTTGTCCGTCATCATCTGTTCGCCGTCTTGCATATATACGCCACCGCATCCACCTTCGCTCGGTGGACTCGGAGACCACACCGCTATGGGTAGGACGACCCAGTGGGCTCCAAACACCGGCATGGCGGTACACAGGAACCGCCTACCTGTACAGGTCACATCTACAGCAAAACTGTTAGCAGGCAGGCGAGATTTCTTCGAACCCGATCGACGGGCGGCAAGGCACCGCCCGTCGATCAGATCTGTTGTCGACCGACCGCGCCGAACAGCGAGTCAAGGCGGGCGGTCGTTGTCAGACAGCCCCGTTGCCGGCGGAAACGAGCTCCAAGGCCAGCGACTCCAAAGAGCTGACGTCGGTGTCGGGCGAGCCCTCACCGGGTAGTTCATCGTCGGTCCCGATCTTGATGGACGTCAGGTACTTGGTGGTTGACGACGGCTGGTCGGGTACGTCCTTGTAGGTATAGGTGACGGTGATCGGCTCCTCGTTGCGAACGATGTCGTACACCTCATCGAACATCGACGGACTCATCCATGCAATGACGTTGATGCCGTTGAAATTGAGGCCGCCGACGTTGGTGACCACCCCGATGGCGTTGTGGGTCCGCAGACCGCTGGTAACCGACTCGAAGAGGATGGTGGCTCGATTACGGATGCCGTGCGACAAATCGGGGCTGACCATAAAGAGTCGAGGCTGAGCACTGTCGTTCACGTTGGCCGCTACCGAGACTTTGTACGTTTCTACTTCGAAGCTAGGCATTGTTGATTCCCTCCTGATTGTGTTTGCTTGCCAAGGTCCGACGGGGATCGGGCAGCGGTAATACAAATCAGACAGAAGATGTGGCAGGCCGAACGCGGCTCCGGGCCGACCCCTGGCCGATCGACGCATCTGAGATCGATCGGTCGGGGCCGGCCCGTCACCTTTTGCTTTCCCTCCGGCTTCGGATTGATTGGTTGGTTGATTGATGAGAGGCCACGGCGACTAGGAGCTGTGGCCGCCCATTGCTTCGACGATCACCAACAGCAAGCTAATGATGGTCATCGAGAACAAGACGGTGGTTCCAACGAACCCGGCGTCGGACGCCATGACCGCCAGCCCGGCCAACAGGTTGGCCGGAGCCAGCACGAACAGTGACCACCCCATTGGGGTACGGGTCATGGGACCGGCCGAGGTTCGGCTGCGGAACATGGGGCCGTCAACCGGCCCGTCGATAAGAGAAGTAACAGAAGTGGTAGGCGGGGGATTGTCGATGATCATTGGGGGTGTCTCCTCGTCGATGGGCGACCGTTGAGTGATGTCGTGGATGAACGTGGCGGGAAAATCTGTGGTCCGAGGCCGAGTTCTTCGGGCCCGGCGCTTAGAAGTGAGCGAGCCGACAACGTTGTCACCTCGGGGGCTGCTGTAGGTGTCCCAGCGGGCCGAAGGGTCGGTCGGGTCGGTCATGTGGAAGAACGAGTTGAACGGCTGATCGGGGTCACTCCAAGGCATCGGGCCGGTGTGTCCGTCGGGTTGACCGCCGTCGTAACGTCCGCCGAGCAGGTCGTTGAGTTGAGCGTTGACCAGACCTGAGCGCTCGGCGGTGGGCGGAGCGAACGAGACGATGAGGGCCATGCCTGGCTGTCGAGTGGGTTGGATCCTGACCCAAGCCAATTTGCTGTCGGCTTGAGCGATGCGATGCATCGCCGCCGCCAGCTCTTTCGGCTCATGTTGTTCCCTCGCAGTCAGGACCCAACCCACGGTTTTGGGGCCGAAGCCCGTCGGAATCAAAGACAGTTGCGGTGCCGACAGCACCGGGCGTAGCCCGCCGGGAGCGCTGTAGATGTTGCCCACCGCCAGAGCCAGCAACCGGGGGTCCCGGTACGCCTTGGCGAATGTGGCCGGGAACCGCCGACGGAACCGGCTGGCCTGTTGCCACATGTAGAACGTGTCCGCACCCGGCGTGAGCCCCTGAGCCGCCCACGCTGTGAGAACGCTCTCAACGATGGTGGCCAGGACTAGACCGCCGAGGAGACCGAAGCCCCGGGCCCATCCGAAGATGGCTGTTATAAGCCAGATCGGGTGGCCGACAGCTAGCCATACCAACCACCGGAGGGCGACGCCCCCAGCAACCCAGCGGGGCCTGTCCGCTAATATCGCTTGAAGCGCGGTCCGCACGACGTCACCTCCTCCCGGTTGGCGTGTGGGCGCTAGAAGTCAGTTAGCTCTAACGTGTTTATTGTTAGAGAGCCTTACTAACTGCTTGGTAACTGGACGTCGCCAACAGTTAAGAACGCGACCACCAAGGGTGAATTTTTGTTGCCGTGATTGAATAAGGGATGTTGTTACGGTAATGTGCGCCTAGTCCGAACGACCTGCTGCGCCCAC
>JAHDFR010000108.1:4425-15795 GCA_020628065.1 Acidimicrobiales bacterium | reverse complement strand
TGTATTACCGGATGCTTACCTCCTCGGGGGTGGATGCAGCCAAGTCCGGCGGCGCTCTGGCCGTCAGTTCGATCATCACTACCGCCGCTTTGGTGGCTATCCCGGCCGTTGCCAGCCTGCTGGCTCTGCTGGGTGCCCCTATCCCTGAGAGTCTCTTGCCGGCGGCGATCGCCGGTGGAGTGATGTTTGTTGCTTTGGCCGCTTTGGGTGCGGTCGGAATGGCCTTCAACAAGCCTCTCCGGTACTCCGAGGAAGCTGTCGCTCGTCTGGTGGAGTTCGCCGGTCGACTTGTCAGACGCTCCTGGACCATCGAGAGAGGCAAGGCGCTGCAGGAGAGGGATCGACTGCTGGCGGTGGTCGGAACCGGCTGGCCTCAGGTTGTTGGCGCCGCGGCGGGAAAGTGGGCCTTCGACTATCTGGCCCTTATCGCCGCCCTGTACAGCGTTGGTGCCGACCCGCGGCTCAGTATTGTGTTGCTGGCCTACGCCGGCGCTCAGGTTCTGGGGATGATCCCGATCACTCCCGGTGGCGTGGGCTTTGTTGAAGTTGGTTTGTACTCGTTGTTGATCATCTCCGGCATCAGTGCCCAGGACGCCAGTCTGGCCACCATCGCCTACCGCTTGGTGTCGTGGTGGGTTCCGATTGTCAGCGGGCTTGTGGCTTGGTTGGTGTTCGTCCAACGAAATCCTGAGGCGAACTCGACCGAGGATCGACGTATCCAGGCCATTCGGTGACCTTCAAAGAGTGACGACATAGGGGCGCCCGCTCCGAACGGAGCAATTGACTGTCACAGGGCGTCGTCATAGTAGGAAACGTGGAGTCGTACACCGCACCGGACGTTGAATCCGGGCAGCTTGCTGATCCCGGGCCTCTGTCGGCATCGCTCAACTCGGTTGAGTTTGCCTATCTGGCCCGAGCGGTCTGCGCCGCAGCCGAAGAGCAAGGTCTGTCGGTACCAACGTTTCGTAGCCCACCGACGGCTGGTGGCGCCGGGCGTTCGATTCGACGGAGTCCCGGCCAGCGGGCGACGGTGGCCGTTCGTTACCGGTCGCGGCCCAGGATTTCTGTCGCCGCTGACATGGTGGAGGGTGTGCTCCAGTCGGGGCGGAGCGCCGGCGGCAAGGATCGGAGCGGATCCGGTGGTGGGCCGGGTGCCGATTTTGCTGTCCGGGATCGTCTGTGGATGGCGGCCACGGTTGCCCTGGCCGAGCTAAGTCAGTCCACCGAGACGACGTCCTCGGCTCCTGTCGGATCTCAGACACGCCGAGCGGCCTGAGCCGGTCCTCCGCCGTGTTCCGATTTGCGTCGGGCCTTGTGGTCGACCTGGAACGTCCGACAACAAGTAGTGAGAGATCGGAGCTTCGAGTTGAGCTATCGATTTGAGGTGACGGCGCCCGTTGGGGGAAGCCATCAGCCATACTGGTCTTGAGACACTCTCGGAGTATTGATGGCGACTGAAACACCAATGAGTTCAACCGCTGACAGCGTTCAAAGGCCGTTGAGCGCGCTCGACCCCCGAGCACTCATGGTTCGGGGTGTCATCGTTGCCTTGATCCTGATTGGTTCGCTCTTTGTTTGGCGATTTGCCCGGGCCGCCGTTGTCGCTCCCTTTGACTCTTTGGCCACCGAACAAGCCTGCCGAAGTCAAGCCGAGGAGTTGGGCAGGCCGTTGCTTGCCTTCGAACGGTCAAACCGCTTTGGTCTCCGGGATCGGGTCTACGGATCATGCTCATTTGGAGCACCGGAGGGGGAGCAGGGCACGCTTCAGGTCGGGCTCGACGAGATTGAGTTCGGCCCGCTCTACCGCTTGGCCAAGGCGGCCGGAGTAATCACGCAGCTTTTTGTCGTCAGTATCTTTCTGCGGTTCGTGGTCGACCCTGCCATGGATCTGTATCGGGCCATCGTCCGGCTGATGTCCCGCTCCAACTAGCAGTTCCCGCCGGGCGATTCGGACCGGGCCGATCAGCCAGGGGCGCCTCAGTTGCCGACCGGCTGCGCCGACGTAATAGGCATGGCTGGTCGAGCCGTTGTTGTCGAAGTCAATGAGATTCCGCTCCGTGTCATCGACGGCGCAGTTCGCCGCGGCCGCGCCCCGTTCTTCAAGTCGTTGAAGGACTCTCAGCACCTGACCGAGACCGTTATCACAGAGTCGCTGGACCGGGAGCTGTACCCGTCACAGACGTGGGCTTCAGTCGGTACCGGCGTCCCCTATTCGCAACACGGCATCTGGTGGTACAACGACCCCAAACCCGTCGAATATCCGTTCTACTGGCAGCGGGTGGCGGCCAGCCGATCGGTTGGGCTGGTCAACGTCTTGCACTCGTCTCCCGTTGCAACCCAATGCGGCGCCGGGGACTACCGCTTTGTCATTCCCGACTGTTTCGCCTCCGAACCGACGACGGTTCCCAATCGTTTCGAGGCTTTCCAGCGACTCAATCTCGAGCTGACCGCTCGAAACACTCGACAAAGCAACCTCAGCCTCGACCGGTCTCAGGTGAAATCGGTTCTCGACGCTGTCCGCCAACTTCCACTGCGACCGACCACTGCCGCCAAGTTGACCCGCATGGTCGGAATGGTTGTTGCCGGGAAGGTCCCGAAGGAGCGACTGCGCTCGGCCCAGTTCCTGGTTCTGTCAGATCTGTTCCTTGCCCTGCTGAATGAGGAGGCCCCGGATTTGGCGGTCTTCTTTACTAATCACGTGGCTGCAGCAATGCATCGATACTGGTACGCCATGTTTCCCGACGACTTCACGTCGAGCCACTACGATGCATCGTGGATCCGTCGCCATGGCGACGAGATCGTGTTCGCGGTGGAACTCGCCGACCTGTTCTTGACCGATGTCGCTCGTTGGTGCGAGTTAAACAATCGGGCCCTTATCGTCGTCTCCTCGATGGGGCAGGGTCCAAGTGACCGCCTTGACACTTCCAGAGGTCTCGAAGCTGTGGTGCGGGACCCGAACCGCTTCCTCTCCGCCGTTGGGGTTGTCGAGCCGTATGAGGTCCTGGCCGCGATGACTCCAAATCTCACTCTGCGCTTTCCGTCGGCTTCTGCCGCTGTGAAGGCGGCGGGCACGCTCGAAGGTTTGGTGACCTCCAGCACCGACTCCGTGGTTGATGTCAGCGGTTCGGTTGTCAACTTCACCTATGACCTCGACGTCGTGGACCCCCAGACGGTGTCTTTGGGCCGTTCGGTGGGCCGGACGGAAGACATCGGTGTGGAGTTGTTGCAGGTCGATGATCACTCAAGTGGTCGCCATACGGCAAAGGGGATTCTTGGCGTGTACAACTCTGGTGTCTTTGAAGGTTCCGGCTGCCAGCCGATTGACGTTTTCGAGATTGCACCGGCCATCCTCGCCCTGCTTGGCGTTGATGCTGCGCCCGAGCACGTCTCGCCGTCTTTCCGGCTGTAGTCGGCTGTGCGTTCAGGGCTTCGGCCGTCCGACTACCGTTTGATCGACGGCTAGATCCAACGGTCGTCCTAGACTGGACGCCGGCGTACCACGGTGCGCCGTCCGATACCGGCCCGGGTGGCGGAATGGCAGACGCAGAGGGCTTAAACCCCTCGGGAGGGCAACCTCCGTGCGGGTTCGACTCCCGCTCCGGGCACGGCAGCCGGTTGGGTCCCAACCGATCGACCAATCAGAGGTGATAGCCGATTGAGCCTCGAACTCTGCGAAACGTGTCGACTGTCTGTTTCGGATGATCACCTTGAAGGACTCGGTGTACGAAGACTCCAAGCTGCTTTGATCACTCGCTGTACCAGCCATAGAGGTTGCTGAAGTCTGAGCGGCTGGTCAACCATCAGCCAGGTGGCTAGGGTCGGACCGGTGCCAGCTTGTCTCTATCAGGTCGATGGGGCCACCGTCAGTCCCACGTCGTTGACCATGGGTCCGTGGTCGGCGTCAGCCCAGCACGGCGGGCCTCCGTCTGCGCTGTTGACCGCGTTGGCTGAGCGGCATCTTGATACCGACGAGAACCTCAGCCGCCTTCACGTAGATCTTCTGTCCGCCATTCCGCTAGAGCCACTTCAATTCGAGAGCTCCTATGAGCGCAAAAGTAGACGGGTCGCTCACGTCGAAGTCCGGCTGCTCAACACCGAGCGGGTGTTCGCTCAAGCGACCGCTCTACTTGTTCGATCATCCGACGCACCTCAACCACAGCACATTGCCGAGCCGGACAAAATCCGCTCGCCGTATGAGATCGCCGATATTGCACCACCGGCCTGGTGGAGTCCACCAGGGAGCACGCCGTTTCACAGCCATGCAGTGGCTCACCGGTTCGTCTCCGGAGCGTTCGATCGCCCGGGGCCTGCCGTCGACTGGATCCGGCTGAAGGTTCCCGTGATCGACGGCATTGAACCAACGGCGGCGCAGCGCATCGCGGCTGTCAGCGATCTTGGCTCCGGCATCTCCGCCGTTTTCGGTCCCGACTCGGGCTTCGGTATGATCAATACCGATCTCAATATTGGCTTTGTCGGCCGCCCGACGGGGGAGTGGTTCTGCCTTATAGCTGAGTCCACAGTGGCCGGCGACGGAACAGGACTGGCCACCGCTCGGGTTCTCGATGAGACTGGAAGCATGGTTGCGGTCACCAGCCAATCGTTGCTTGGCCTACATCTGCCCTAAGCCCGATGTTGCAGGTCCCTACCAACTAACACACGCTCGCCGTCTGCCGATTGTCGCAATGTGGATGAGGTAGAACCCACCAAGCCGTTTTCACTCCGGGTCAAACTGGCCAATAGGTGGCGATACCGCCACATCACCAACCCGACCAAGTGGAGACTCCGGGTCCAATTTGACGATCTGATCACCGCCCAATATTGGGATCTGGCTCGCAACTTCGATGAGCTAAATGAGCGCTACAGCCAGTACGACGACGATGCAGGTCCCCGCAACTTCGACCGTTAGACGGCTTGGCCTACGACCCCGATCCGAGGTCTTCTGACCTTGGACGCCACTTTGTTCGGTGGTCCGAATGCCGGCCGGTTATCAACTTCTCGGCCCGTTGGCTGCTCAAACCAGCCGCTATGTGCCGATAGATTCAGGTACGAAGATGACCTGCGAATCAACGACCACCGCATCGCCAAGCGTCCTGGCCAGCATCAGGCCCTATCTCGCGTTCCCGGGAGTCCTTGCTCTCCGAGCGCTGTTGGTCCTTGTTGTCCTGGCCGGAGTGGTTGCCGCCTGTAGCGACGACACACCGGACGACGGCGAGGCACAAGATGGCAACGGCGACCAGGCGGCGGAGGCCTCGGAAGCCGATGCGGTCGGCGACGGCGTTTTGGTGGTGGACGACTGTTCGGACGAGGTCGCCGACGGGCGGCTGTGTGTTGGCTTGGTCACTGGACTGAGCAGTCCGGCTGACATTGGTCTTCAGAACTCGACACGCGAGGCAGTTCTGTCGTGGGGAGATGACAACGACATCACCGTTACGGAGTTGACGGCGGACTCCGGGTCCGATCTGGGGGCCAACATCGATCTGCTGGCTGAGCGTGGCTACGGGGTTGTCGTCGTCCCGGTTCAAGAAGGCACGTCGGCATTGGTCGGGGCTGTGTCCACCCATCCCGAAGTCCACTTCATCGGCGTTGACCAGATTGGCCTCGACGAAGCTGACAATCTGGTCGTCGTCACGTTTTCAAACCATGAGGTGGGTTTCCTAGCCGGTGCTCTGGCTGGATTGCTGACCGAGTCGGGCGATGTGGCCCAGGTACTGGGAAGCGCTCTTGTTCCACCGATAGCCGATCTTGAGGACGGCTTCATCAACGGAGTGGCCTACACCAACTCCCGGGCTGATGTTGCCGCCTTCTTCCATCCTGGTGATCTGGAAACGGCTTTTGTCGATCCGGGCTGGGGTGCCTCGACTGCGGCAGGGGCGTTGGAGAGCGGTGCTGACGTGATCTTCGCTACCGGTGGTGTAACCGGTCATGGGGCGTTGGCGGCGGCGGCGGAGTCGGGCGACTCGGTGTTCTGCATCGGCGTCGACTTCGACAAGTGGGATGTGGTGCCTGACGCCCAGCCTTGCCTGGTGAACAGTGTGGTGAAGGATGTGACCGAAGGCTTGGAGGACGCGCTTGACGCCGTAGCCGATGGCAAGCCATTGTCCGGAGAGATCGTGGGCCACGTCAACTACAGCGACTACCACGACTTTGCCGACGATGTGCCAAGCGAGATCCGGCAAGCGGCAGACAACATCGCCAAACAGCTGAGAGCCGGTGAGATAACGGCCGCCCGGCGGCGATAACCAGCGCCTCTAAGAGTCGAGCAACTTAATTTGGCCCGTTCCCTCCGAGGTACGCCCGACAATGGCCGCCTGGTGGCCGTCGGCCACAAGCGAGTCCACGCAGGTTGGCGACTTGTCGGGTGAAACCCCGAAGAGCAAGCCCCCGGATGTCTGGGCGTCCGCCAGCACCAGGACGTCGGCATCTACGACCGACCCAACGTCGAGTTGGCTTTGGACCGACTCCAGATTTCGGGTTGAACCTCCTGGAACAAAACCTGCCCGGGCCAGCTCGGCAACTCCGTCCAGTACCGGTACAGCCGACACCTGAATGTCCACGTCGACACTGGACTCCCGACAGGCGCGAGCCAGGTGCCCGAGCAGGCCAAATCCGGTGACATCGGTGGCACCGGTAGCTCCGGCCTTGAGGGCGACGGCGGCGGCGTCGGCGTTCAGCGTGGTCATTGAGGTGATGGCCGACTGGGCCAGTGTGGCGTATTGTCGCCCCTCCGGCATTCCTCGTTTCATCGCCGTCGCCACGATCCCGATACCCAAAGGCTTGGTCAGGACGAGATCCTGGCCTGGCTGCAATCCGGCGTTGGTCAGCAGCCGAGCCGGATCTGCTTCGCCCACCACGGCCAGCCCGAATTTGGGTTCCGGGTCGTCGACGGTGTGGCCTCCGGCGATGATAAAGCCGGCTTCGGCCGCAATCTCGCCCGCCCCGGCCAAGACCTCACCCAGGAGGTCAAGTGGAAGCTCTTCCCGGTTCCAACCGACCAGGTTCAGCGCGATCAGAGGTCGACCGCCCATGGCGTAGACATCCGATACGGCGTTGGCGGCCGCAATCCGTCCCCACTGTCGGGCGTCATCAACGATGGGGGTAATAAAGTCGGCGGTGAGGACCAGGGCCCGGTCGTCGTCCATCCGCCACACGGCGGCATCATCACCGGTGGTGGCGTCGACTATGAGACGTTCATCGGGCGTTGGGTGCAGATCGCGCAGCACGTGCGCAAGCTCAGAAGGACTGAGTTTGCACGCTCAACCGGCACCGTGACTGAACTCTGTTAGCCGTTTGCGTGGCGTGGCCATGGACGACATCGAAAGTATTTCTCCTAACGGTTGAGCAGGGTCGGCAACGAACGTTGCTTTAATCCTCTATCAACCTTCTCAACCTTCAACACCCTAGGCCGGAAGGATATTCGCATCGATGTCGACATCAGTAGTCGGCCACGGCCCCGATTCGGGCCTCGATGGGTAAAGCCCTGGATTAGGGGGCTCTGACCAACGAAAGTCATCGGCATCGCGCCGTATGCTCAATACGTGCTTCCCCCTTCGGTGTCCCAGCGCCTGGCGACGGTTTCTTGGATCGGCCCACGGTTGTTGATACGGGCACATCGAAGGGGTTTCGGCATGGAGCAACTCTCTTGGCCCGAGTTCGCCGACCTGGTGGTGGACGGCCGCCCTGACGCCGTAACTGTTGATGTGTTCGACACCTGCGTGATCAGAGATCTCGCCGGAGATGAACCGATCGAGCATGCTGCCGACCATAGAGCTTCGCAGCACGCCGGGGACACCGGTTCGGCTTTGCGACACCGGGAGGCGGCTGCGCTTGAAATCGAGATGTGCAAGCCGGTCAGCGGCGCCCAAGCGGGATTGGCCAAGATTCGTTCGGTGGTCGGCAGCATCGTGTTCATTTCCGACACCGAGCGATCATCGGCGCTGCTTCAGCAGATACTTGAGAGTTTCGGCCTGTTCGAAAGCGGCGATCGTGTGGTGGCCTCGTGTGAGGAGAACGCCACCAAATCGGACGGGTCGCTGTTTGATTTAATCTGGCCGGAGCGGCCGCCCTTGGTTTGGCACGCTGGAAACAACGCCTGGTCCGACGGCGTGATGGCCGCCGCCGGTGGCTATCGACCGTTCATCATCGATGACGGAAACCTCACCCGCTACGAGCAGGCCATGTGTCAGCGACCGCGCAGCTTCGGTCCCGCCTTGGCCTCAGCGTCCCGGCTCGCCCGCCTCGAGTTGGAAGAGGAACGTCGAGTCGGACTGATCAGCGATCGTGAGTACCAACTGCAGATGGTCGGATCACAGGTGGCTGGGCCGGTCATGACGGCCTTTGCACTGTGGATTGCAGAGCAGTGCCGTCAGCACGACATCGGTCACGTAGGGTATTTGGCTCGTGATGGCGAGCTCCCGATGCTGATTTCGCAGGCGATGAGCGAGGACCATCTCGGGTCACTGCCGGCTTCGTATCTTCACTGCAACCGCCTTATCGTCACCTTGGCTTCTGCTTCGGCCGTCGGGGTTGATCAATGGCTTCGAGACGGCACTGCCACCAACGACGCCTTTCTGGAAGTCAATCGCCACGTTGTCCCGTTCTCACTTCTTCTGTCCCGCATCGGTTTTGATCCTCAAGATGTAGCCGACGTGCTTGGCGTTGCTCATCCCTTGGCACGGCTATCGCCCGACAAGCCGTTGGGCACGGACAACGTCTCCGATTGGCACGAGCTGCTGTTTGACGCCACGGCGGCGAAGCTGATCCAGTCTCGTTCGACTGCCCGCCGCGACTTGCTGATCGATCATGTGAAGAGCCAGGGGATCGGACATGAGCGCCTCGCCCTGGTCGATGTCGGATGGCGCGGCCGTTTGGCGTGGCTGCTTTCATCAGTGCTTCGGGACTATCTTCAGCACGAACCTCTCCATCTTCACTTCGGTGGCGACAAGGTCATTCCCGGTATCGAGGATGGAGTTCGTATTCGTCGCTTCGCCTTTGACGGAGTGAGCGACCCAGTCCCGTTGGAGAGCCCGGTTTCGACCGTAGAGACCATTACGGCGTCGGGGAAGCCTCGCGTCGTCGACTATGCCCGTTCCGCTGACGGTGACGTCGAGTTGGTCTACGAGCATGCTGCGACCGAGCTCGGTCATGAGTATCGGGAGGAAGTGTGGCACGGCGCCACCCGCATGGCCGCCCTTGTGCCGTCACAAAAGATGTTGGCCGACTGGGGGGCAACCCCGGCGGCGTTGGACAATGAGGTCCGTGCAGCGTTGGGCGCATGGTGGAACAGCCCCTCGAAGGCCGAAGCCGAAGCCATGATGTCGCTTGGTTTCGAACACGACGAAGCCGGAACGACGGTTCGACCCGTGGTGGCCCCATACCACCTGTCGGACATTCTTGGGTCCCGCCAGGCTCGCCAGTGGAGCGAAGGGTCGGAGGCCGTTTCATCGCCAGTCGGGCGCCTGGGTGTGCGTACAGTTCGTCTGATTCGGCGGATGAAAGGGCGCGTCCGCTCCACCTGACCTGAAGCAACATTGGCAGCCACGGTGTCGAAAGGGAACAGCCCGGCCCTGGTTACGACATGATTGAGGGTCTACCATGGGGTCATGTCGCAGGGGGCTGAGATAGTTGCCGTGGAGTCCGGACCGCCGCCTTCCACCGAGTTGGAGGGCCGTCCGGTGTCCCCGTGGACTCGCTCTGTCGAGTACGCACGCCGTTTTCTTCCGGTCGTCGTTGGAGCGCTGTTCATTCTCAGCGTGATGTTCCTGGTGGATCGGGTTCAGTTCCTGGCTGGATTCGACGATGAGTTGGCCGGGAGCGGATCGTTTCAGGTCACCCAATGCGACGCGCTGGGTGGTGAGCGGGGGCAGTGGCTGTGCAACGGCGCCCTCACCGTCGACGGTCGCTTGACCGAAGTCTCAAGCCGGCTTTTGGCAACCAGTGGGGCAACGACGTCGTCAAGGCCGTACGTCGGCCAGCAGCTTGATGTGTTCTTTCGACCGGAGGAAAGTGGCACTGTTTATCCTCGCTCGGCCCGGCTGGGAGAACTGACTCGCCTGTACATTCAGCTGGTTCCAGTGCTGCTTTTGCTTTTCGGCTCACTGCTGTGGCTGGTCGGCTGGGCGGCCAAGAGGTTCAGCTCGCCTTCGCAGTCAACCGACGAAATCATCGTTGTAGAAAAGGGTCGGCTCCTGCAGCCCTCGTGGACGGTTGGCGATCTCGGATTCGGTCCAGTGAAACTGGGGTCGGCCGGTTCGATCCAGCGTCGTGGGGGGATCTGGATGGTCGCCGGGTTGGCGGTGGCTGTCGGTGTAGCCCTGCTGGGGAGACTTGTCCTCGGCTCGCTTGGACTGCCCTAGGTCTTCGGTAGATTGCCAGTGCAATCGAACGCCCTGTCGGTCGACGTTCTCGTTGTCGGCGGTGGGGTAGGGGGATCTGTGATCGCTCGGCGTTCGGTTGAGCGAGGGGCGAAGGTCACCTTGGTGGAGGCCGGCCCTGGACTCCCTCTGCCGGTTGGACTTCGAGCTCTCGATCTCGGCCTCCATCGGCCCCCGGAGCGACTCTGGCCCGGATTGGACGGCTCGCCGGCCACATCAACCGCTCCGTATGTCCAAGGCTTCGGTCTCGGTGGCTCCGGGGCGGTCAACGGTGGGGTTTTGGCTATGCCGACAGCAGATGAACTGAGCCGCTGGAGCGTGGCAAGTGGCTGTGCCGACTGGTCGCCTGAGGGATTCGAAGCGGCCGCACGGCGAGCAGTCGACGGGTTGGGATCGACTTGCGAGCCAGACTCGTCGGGCGACGCAGCCTTGGCATCGCTGTTTCCGTCGCTTGGGGCGATGAACGGGGCGAACACATTGAGTGGTCGGTCTGTCGGTCTTCTTCACCCGGTCCTGGCTGCGGGTGTCCCCGGCGGCACCGATTCGTTGACCCGGGTTCTGATCGCCGAGCGGCTGGTGAAGCGATCCGGCGATCTTGAGATTCTCACCGGAACTCCGGTTGATAGGCTCATTGCCGAAGACGGGGTCGGTTGCGGCGTCATCTTGGCTGACGGGCGGGTGGTACGAGCTGAACAGGTGGTGCTGGCTTGCGGAGCCATCCAGACCCCACTGTTGATGGCCCGGTCCGGCCTGCTATCCCAGGAGGCTTTCGAGGCCTTCGATCACGCCTCAGTCGGTATCTCCTTTCGTTGGCCTGCTGACGTACCGGACGTCGGCCGAGGGCGTCAGGCTCTCGTCCGCCTGGTCGGCCGCTGGACCCCCGCTCCGATTGTTGGGAGTGGGTCGATGACCGGAGAGGCGACGCTGCATGTCATCGGCCCGTTCGTCTCGGGTGGAAGTCGGTTGCAGCCGGCATCCGGGTTGGCCTTGGTGGCTCCGG
>JAHDFR010000108.1:2167-4325 GCA_020628065.1 Acidimicrobiales bacterium | reverse complement strand
ATCATGTGGCCGGTACCCTACACCGGGCCAACGCCATGGATCCAGCGGCAATCGGGCGATTGAGGGCTGTCCGGGAGGTGGCTATAGCTGATGCGTCGGTGCTGCCCGGGCTTCCTGCCATCGGGCCCCAGCTGGCGGTTATGGCCGTTGCCGAAACGGTGGCCAACGGGCTTTGGTGAAGCGCGTCAACGTGATGTCGAATCGATGAAATTGTCGAATTCCTATGGAACAAACCGGTCTGCGCTAGCGTTTTAGCTACAGCAGCTATGTTTATGGCGTATTGGCGTCCAGCCGACCGGTTCCGGTCGGCCTGGGCCGTATCGCCAGGGAGATTTGGAAAATGGCATTCGCACAAACGTCCAGCACCCCGGTTATTCACTCCGACGAGGAAACACGATCAACGTTCCTCGTGCGGGTCTATCAGCACCTGGCCCTGGCAGTGGCGGCCTTCATCGGCTTTGAAGCACTTCTGTTCACCCTCGGTATCGCCGAGGCGTTCTACAACTTCGTTGCCGGTTCTGGCGGCTTCGCTTGGCTGCTGATTCTCGGAGGTTTTGCCATTGTGAGTTCGATCGCCACACGGTCAGCTCACTCGCTGGGAGACGCCAAGACTCAGTACGGGGCGCTGTTCGCCATGGCGTTGGCCGAGGCCCTGATTTTCGCTCCGTTCCTCTACATGTTCTTCAACGGCAGCGGTGGCGGCAGCTCTACCGTCTTCTCAGCTGCGGTTGTAACCATCATCGGTTTCGCCGCCTTGTCCGTGGTGGCCATGGTGACCCGGCGGGATCTGTCGCCGTTGCGCCCCCTGATCATGTGGGGAAGTTTCGCCGCCATCGGCTTGATCATCGCTGCTGTCGTGTTCGGCTTCCAACTCGGCCCGATCTTCTCGATTGCCATGGTTGCACTGGCTGGAGCGTCGATCCTCTATCAAACACAAAACATCGTTCGGGAGTATCCGGCCTGGGCGTATGTCGGAGCGGCAGTGAGCCTCTTCGGCTCCCTGATGATGATGTTCTGGTACATTCTGCGCCTCATGCGGGACTAGGCCTAACCGACCTGCGCTTGACAGGTCTCTGACAAACCGGACGCAGTAGTCAAGATGGCCGCCATGACCGGCCCGAGTAGTTCAGCGGGCCCAGTCGGTGCATTCGTTTGGGCCGAACAACCCACGTTCGGGCCTGGTTTGCACCTGTCTTGTGGCTATCTTTACTCATCCTTGTCTTGTCGGCTGCCGACCCCTTCCGTACCCTCCACAAGAGAGACATGACGTAGATTCCTGTCCGGTGCTCCTAGTGAGCGCCGAAGGCTAGGGTCACGTCACCCCGACCGGCTTGAAACATCGTTCGGGATTGGTTGTTGAGGATGGTGGGCTTGTTTCGACGCGTCCACCGGGCTGGTCCTGCCGGACGAGTCCAAAGGTGTGGCAAGGAGCCATGATGGCATCAAGAGGATTCGGTCGACATCGAGACGGGTCGTCGAGGAGACGCACCATTCCTGCCCTGGTGGTTTGTGGATTTGTTTTGGCCATTGCCGCCATGGTGGCCACATCCATTGGTGTGGCGGATAGCAAGACCGGGGCCAAGGGCAAGACCGACATTGCATCGGCTGAGCGGGACTTCGAACTCAAAGGGAACGGCAAGGGTCGAGGAGTAGGCCTTGAACGGGAGCGGGAGACGAAGCGGGGCGTGCTGGTTGTCAAGGGGAACCGAAGCAACAACAAAACGTCCACCTCCACCGCTGCGCCCGGATCGACGTCAACGGTGAGTGAGCCGTCAACCTCGACTACGGAAGAGTCTTCGTCGACGACGACCACGTCGCCGTCTACCACTGAGTCGGTGCCAACGACGAAATCGAGTTCTCCGTCCACATCGACACCGACGACGTCCGCCCCGGCTACGACATCTTCCACTCGGCCGCCCTCCACGGTGATGTCGACGACCACCACTCGGCCGACTACAACAACGACGAAGGGGTCCTCCGGCGCCGGCGAGTGGTTCGAGGGGTTTGACTCGCTCAACGCCAGTCGGTGGGTTCCTGAGCACTCGACCTACGGCGATGGCAACGGGGAACGTCAGTGTTACCGGCCGGACAATGTTTCGGTTGAGGGAGGCCGACTGATCCTACGAGCGGCCGAGGAAACTGTGACCTGCCCCAGCGG
>JAHDFR010000108.1:0-2067 GCA_020628065.1 Acidimicrobiales bacterium | reverse complement strand
CGATGCCCTGATGGCGGTGTACCGACAGTGCCGCAATAGTTGCAGCCCCGTAACGTAACCCTGCTCCTATAGCGCAGCGGCGATGCGCCGACTAAAACGTTGGATAGACGTATCGGCGATGGAGCTCTAAATCCGTTGGTCGCCCACCACCCATTACACCGCTCGGTTTAGGCGATTCTTCGCGACTTTTAGCTGCTGCCATCCGTCTACCGGTCGGTAAATAGATGCAGGAGTACAGATGCGAAACTTTCGAAGTTGGTGGCTTTGGCCGCTGCTCGGCATGCTTCTCTGCGCGGCGATCATGGGCTTGATAATGGCCGGCGTAGCCAGAGACCGTGCGGCGGATGCCGCAGCGGCAGCACTTGAAGGGGCGGGGCTTGATTCCGCCGTCAGCTACGTCGGGTTGCAGGGTCGAGGTCTTGACGGTCTTGGAGGCGACGGCTTGAACGTCGTCCTTGAAGGCCCGGCAGCCAACGAGGACGCCGCGGTGCAGGCCGTGAGAGCTCGAGACCAGATCGACAACGTCGAGTACCGGATCACCGAGGGAGACGCTGAGCCGGCTCCTGAACCAGAGCCGGAACCCGAGCCCGAGCCGGAAGTTCAACTGGCACCGATGGGCCTGGCGGCAGCAGCCGCCGGAGGAGCCATCGTCCTTGATGGCGTCGTTCCCGACGAGTCGACACGCGAGGCCATCGTCGGCGCCGCTGAAGCTGAGTTCGGGCCCGCCAATGTGACTGACAACCTGACCATCGACGGCGACGCCGTTGGTGAAGGTGGCGAGCTGGTGATCACCGGTGAAGCCGAGTCGGACACGCAAAAGGCCGAGTGGATCAGTCAGGGGACGGTCGTGGCTTCAGCCGGCGGCCTGGATCTAATTGATCGGGTGACCGTTGCTTCCATCGAGCAGTCTCTGAATGACCTGTTTGAGCTGGAGCCCATCGAGTTTGATGTCAACCGAGCCACTATCCGGCCGGAGTCGACGGCAACACTCGACGCTGCTGCCGAACTTATTAACGCCAACCCGGATGTTGGCAACCTGCTGGTTGTCGGACACACCGACAGCGATGGTGATGAGACGACCAACCAGTCACTCAGTGAGGCACGAGCTCAAGCTGTTGTGGCCTACCTGGTTGAGACGGGTGGTGTCGACGGTGAACGGCTTGATGCCGAAGGCCGGGGCGAGAGCGAGCTGCTCATCGATCCCGAGAACTCACCTGAGGACAAGCAGCGCAACCGCCGCATCGCATGGGAGCTTCGATCATGACATCGATGGTCCGAATTGTAAGAACGAAATCTAAGTCACGAGCCGACGTCGGCAACATCACAAAGGGAGCTAAATAGAATGGGTTGGTTATTCGGAACGATTGCATTGGCACTGCTGCTGTGCTTCCTCCTCGGATTGCTGCTCGGCCTGCTGTGGTGGTGGTGGCGCCGCCGTGGTGAGGTAGCCGAGCGGGAGCGGATTCGCCTCGAGAGCGAGGCCGAAACAGACCGCCTCCGTCGGCGGGTCACGGAACTAAAGACCGCTGAGACCAGGGCTGATGAACTCCAGCTCGAGTTGGACGGGGTCCGTGAACGAGCTGACCGGGTTCCCGCACTGGAGTCGGAACTCAAAGGCTTCAAGTCCAAGGCCGATCTGGTACCGGGTCTGGAGCAGCAGGTTGTTGCCCTCCGAGGCAAAGCGGATCGAGTCTCAGGATTGGAGACCGAGATCCAAGGTCTGAAGACCAATGCCGGCAAGGTCGGCGGTCTTGAGGCTGATCTGGCCAAGTTCAAGGCTGAGGCCGGCAAGGTCGGCGGCCTCGAAGCTGAGTTGGCTAAGGCGAAGGCTGATGCTGGCAAGGTGTCGGGCCTTGAGGCTGATCTGGCCAAGTTCAAAGCTGACGCTGGCAAGGTCGGCGGTCTTGAGGCTGAGTTGGCTAAGGCGAAGGCTGAGGCTGGCAAGGTTGGTGGTCTCGAAGCTGAAGTTTCGAGCCTGAAGGCTGAGGCCAGCAAAGTTGCTGGTCTTCAATCTCAGATTCAAGGTTTCAAGAGCCAGGCCGACAAGTCGGCAACTCTTGAGGCTGA
>JAHDFR010000329.1 GCA_020628065.1 Acidimicrobiales bacterium | reverse complement strand
AGCGCTGCCGATGTCACGCGACATCACATTGGTTGGATTGTTCGTTCGTTCGTGGGGGGGTTGCCAGCCCACCCGCCACCAACACCCGCCCCACCGAAGGGTCACTGATCGTCGCCCCGCCCGGGCCCGCCGCTGGCTTGTCCATCCGCGAGACAGTACGAAACGAGTGCGACAGTGGCCGTTGAGTTCCGGGTCGGTAGGGGGCGAAGTGCAGATCGATACGCAGGCCGTGCGGGCGCTGTACCAGGCAGCCGATGAGCTCGACGGGATCCGGGCGCGGCTCGAACGCCGGGTCAGTTCGAAGCGTTTCCAGGCACTCAAGAAGAAGGACCAGCAGATGCTGGTCGACTCGATTCGCCGGCTCGATGAGGTCGCCGTCGCCATCCGGTCCGAGCTGGATCGCCCGTCGTCGGCTCCCCGCTACAAGCAAGCCCTCGCCGCCGCAGCGCTCGCTGTTCTCTCCTCCGTGGTCACTGTTGTCACGACCCCTGCCGTCGATGAACTCTTCGACGAGGACCACACCGTGCTCGGTGAGTTGAGCGACTGCCAGGACAACCTCTCGGACCTGGTCGACATGTTCGACGAGTCTCCCGATGACGCTCAGCTGCCGCCTGCACAGCGCTTCCTCGGCATCCTCGCTCAGTGGCAGGCGACCAACGGTCTTTCGAACAACGAAGTCGCTGACCGCATCGGAGCCAGTCGCGACACGGTTCGGTCCTGGTTCGCCGGCTCGGCGTCACCGACGGGTGACGAGTACGGCTCCCTCGCTCGACTCGTTGCCAACTACGACTACGACACGATGCCGTCGCCACCCGACACGGCAGCCTTCCATGCACAGCTGGTGGACATCGCTCGAGCGTTGCAGCAAGGCGACAACGCCAAGGCCGAGCAGACGCTGGGGTCCCTCACGTCCTAGCGCCAGCTCTGGGCGTCGGCGGGGCGTGCTGGCCATTGCTCGTCGCGAACCCAAGGACGATTGGGCCACCCAGCCAGGAGGTTGTTTCGACGGCAGCGCGCAGGTCAACCGCCGGTGAAGATGCGCAGGATCTCGTCGAGCCGCTTGAAGAGCTCGATGATTGCGGGTGATTGTGAGCCGGCCGCTGCGGCGCCGGCGCCGCCGACGGCGACGACAGTCCACTTCAGGGTCGGGCCGACCTCTTTGCCGATGCTCTTCGCGGCCTCGTCGAGCATCATGTCCCGGCGCGGCGTCGCGCTCTCGACCTTGAGGTCGATCATTTCCACCGCCTCCACCACTGCGGTCAGTTCTTCTGCAGCTGTGCCGAGGTCGTCCGGGTCGCGGGGGTCTCCGAGGTGTGCGACTGCGGTGATTGCGTCGCCGAACTGGATGACGATCTCGTCGATGATCGAGTCCGGTTCCGGTTCGAGCGTTACGAGCCGGGCACGGATCGCGTCGAGGTCCCGCTCGGTGAGACCCAGGCTGTGGAAGCGGTCGACGATCAAGCCGATGGCCATGGTGATCTGAGCCGGTACGGCCTGACCCGAACGATGCAGCGAGCGGATGGCGTCGACTTGCGATCGGATGAATACCTCGTCGAACTCGCTGATATCGAGTTCAGTGCCGTCGAGGTCGCGTTGCACCGCACCGAGGAACGGTTCCAGCGCTCGGCCTGACGCGACGGTGTCGTCTTTGTTGAGCACCGGCAGGAAGCCGACTTCAGACACCGCCCAGGTAGCGGCCATGAGCCACACCGCGGTCAGGTTGGTGACGAAGTCGGCAGCGCGGGCGGTACCGGTCCGGTCGTTGACCCGCCAGACATCCATGACCTGGTCCAGTACGCCGTCTTCAAACCTCAGTTGTTTCTGGAACTCCCGACTGGAGATCGTCTTCTCGCTCAAACCGGCGTAGAGCTCTCTGCGCTCCGAGCCGGTGCGGTCGGTGAAGAGATGGATGAGCGACCGTCCGTTCTTCGGTGCGGTGATCGTGACTTGCGTCGGGACCGGACGGAACCAATCGAATGAAGCTCGATGTCTCAGCAGATCCCAGGCTCGCACGAGTGGGAAGATCTCTTGGTTGATGAGCTCGCCGGCGGGGATGTCAACCGTTGGAATCTCGGCGAGCCACCTGTCTCTGAGTGCACCGAGGTCGTCCACCACCGATGCCGACGTCGGTGTCTGTCCGCTCGAGCCGTCCGCATCGCGGCGGGCGGGTCGGAGACTCGCTCGGGCCACTTCTCGTAGAAGGCCCGGCGCCGCTGCCCGGACCTGCGTGGGTGTCGGGAACGGCGTGCCGGAGGGAATGTCGCGGACCACGGCAGCAGACCATAGATCGCCCGCGGTGTGCGACAGGGCGGATGGACCCGGATCGGCTCGCTGGGCGCGTGCCTGACCGCCGGGATCTCGCTGATGGGAATCGCCCCGGACTCTCCAGCTGAGGGTCCGGGACGACTGTCTGCGAATTCGGGAAACTCTTTCGGGGGGAAAATGGGAAACCCCCCGTTGTTCGTGGAGCTGGGGGGAATCGAACCCCCGTCCTATGAGGAGTCAACGACCGCG
>JAHDFR010000328.1 GCA_020628065.1 Acidimicrobiales bacterium | reverse complement strand
GGTGACGAAACCGCCTTGAGCGACTCCGCCCGAGTGGCACATCTCCGGCTTGCAGCTGAAGCGAATCGCCGCCCGACCCTTGTCGCCGTCAAAGCCGACGACTTCCCCGTCCCCCAGCGTGGCCAGGACCTCATTTTCCGGTTCTTCGATTGACACGATCCACAGGCTACGGGCGATAACAGCTGAAGGTGGTCTGCCGGCTCAGGTTGCCCATCGGCTCTCGCTATCGATCGAGGTCTCATCGAGGTGCTGAGAGACAGCTAATGGGTCGAGCGCCCCCGCTGAGGTTGACGGCGGGGTATATGTGACTATAATTATAGTCATGACAGAGTCTTTGCCTCTAGCCACCGTGAAGTCGAGATTGTCAGAGATGGTAGATCGCGTGGAGCATACTCATGATCGAATCGTGGTCACGCGGCGTGGCAAGAGTGCAGCTGTCTTGATTAGCCCAGAGGAACTGGCTTCTCTCGAAGACACCCTCGAGTTGTTGTCGGATCCGGAAGCTATTTCAGCTATAGCGGAGTCTCGATCCGCCTACGCCGCCGGTGATTATGTGACAGGTGACGAACTCCTCGAACGTTTCCCGAGGGTGTGACTTCTGGCGAGCGCTACGAGCTCCGGGTAACGGGGCCGGCCAGTCGACAGATGAACCGTCTTCATGAAGGTACGGCGGCGGCAGTAGTCGAATTCATGACCGGGCCGTTGTTGGACAACCCCCGTCGTGTAGGTGGTGAGTTGCAGCGCGAGCTGGTGGGACTTCGCTCTGCTCGACGCGGTGCGTACCGGATCGTGTACGAGATCGTCGAAGATGACAACGCTGTCGTCGTTCATCGAATCGACCATCGACGACACGCCTACCGTTCAATGTGACGAAGCCAGCCGAGCGACTCAAGCTCGGCGACCAGTGCCTTCAGCCGAACCTCGGTAAGTGGCGCAACTTGCGGCACAGGCCTCGGCAGCCTCGCCGTGAAGGCCTCGGCGTTGGTGCCATCGACGATGACAACCATCGGAACGTTGACCAGGCCTTTGCCGTCACGGTCGCGTCGTTCGGTGCCGTCCTGATTCGTTGCTTGCGTTGGGAGCCCGCCAATCATCAGGCGAAGGCGGCTCGTGTCTATCGGAATAGTTCTCATGGGGTCCTCCTCGTTGTGGAACTGAGGAAGACCGTCCGGAGGTTTCGCGCCTGCGCAAGCAACTGTTTATGGGAACTCGATTCCAATCGCTGGATGGCTGCCACGCGCAGATTCGACGATATTGACGATGCCGTTGATGACTGTGTCCGTTAGAGAGTCCTCCAGCGCGAACGAAAGGAACTCCAGTTCGTCCAGGAGGCTTTCGCATTGCAGCCAATTCAGTGTGACCAAGTCAGGTCGGCCGTCTATCGTCGGCAGCAGGTGCAGTTCGAAAGCCGCTGCTACCAAGCGGATTCGGTGCCATAGTCTCTCCGGCAACCAGAACTCTGAATCGGTGCCGGTTCCTTCGACGATGAACACCCTTACGGGCTCATCATTGGCATAGGCCCGAGCGTCATAGCGATTGTCGAATCGGGAGCTCATCGGCCAGGTCCGAGTAGTTCGTCGAGCGCCACCCCTCGTGAGCCAGCGCCGGCGAGGTATGAACCCGAATGATGTGTTCCAACACCATCTTATCAACCCCAAAACACACGAAACCCGAACCCACTGAGGGTTCGGGCCTTGCACAACCGTGCAGGTGAAGGGAGGATTCGGAACCCTGATATTCGGAACCCTGATATTCGGTGTCACTGCTTGCTCAGGTTGATCAATGGGCCTGACGCCCCGCCTGTGCAAGGCGACGTGACGAGGTGCCATCAGCCGGGTGCGCCCTACGTTCTTGTCTGAGGTAGTCCTACAGATGTAATATCGTTCGTATGACAACCAGCGTCACCGTCAGGCTTGAGGACCGGCATGTTGAGTGGCTGAGATCCCGCGGGACTTCAATGACCGACGCCGTGAGGGCGGCGCTCGACCTGGCAATTGAAGAAGAGAGCTATCGTCGTGCCCGGGAGGTGCTGAGGCGGGTGCCGCTGGACACCGAAGACGAATGGGGCGACATCGAGGACTTCATGGTTCGGGCGAGGCCGGATGCGGGGTGAGCTTCACTGGGCCGAGGTGGTCCACGATGATGGCTCAGCCAAACGCAGACCGGTACTTGAGATCTCGGCAATCGAATTGCGTTCACCGTTGGTGGTGCCTGCGACCACCGTTGTGCGGGATTTGCCGTCTGAGGTCCCTCTTGATGTGCACGGCCTACGTGGAGTGTTGAACACGTTATCCGCTGGCCCGATTCGGCGGGAGAACTTGGTCGAGACGATTGGGCTCGTTGACCGCGATTTGCTCGATCAAGTGTGCCGAGCATTGGCATGGACGACCGGCTGTAGGTGAAACGGCCTGGCACCCGGGTTCAAGTGAGAAACGTCTGGGTGGGTGCTCCGATCAGAGGTGTGCAGCTGAAGGGACGATTCGCGAACCCCGAAGGGGCGAACCTGATAGGGCGACTGAAACG
>JAHDFR010000107.1:13066-15920 GCA_020628065.1 Acidimicrobiales bacterium | reverse complement strand
TCCACAACTGGATGTCGATTGTCCAAGCGGCTAGGGTCGCCCAAACGACGACTTCGGCTAGGGATTGGCTGTTGTCGCGCCAAGACCAGAACAAAGGGGAGTGGATGATGAAGTCACGTAGTCGTTTCTTCGTTTTTCTCATTGCATTACTGAGCGCGTTTGCCATTGTGGCTGCTGCCTGTGGCGGCAGTGATGACGGTGACGCCGAAGAGTCAACCGAGGCCGGTACCGAAGAGGCGGCCGAAGACTCGGGAGACGGCGACGCCGAAGAGGAGTCGGCCGACGCCGAGGAAGGCGACGCTGAAGAGGCGGCACCGGCTGACGGTCCTGCCCCCGGCGGTTCGGTCACCTTCGGGTTGACCGGCGGTGTACGCCACCTCAACGGCACGGTGCAGTCTGGCTACGCCACCGCTGTTCCCGGCACTCAGGTCAACGCCAGCCCGCTGCTGTTTGACGAGAACTATCAGCCCCAGCCGTACCTGGCTGAGAGCTGGGACGTCTCCGACGACGGCCTCACCGTCACCCTGAACCTGCGTGACAACGCCGTGTTCCACGACGGCGAGCCGATCACGTCCGAGGACGTCGAGTTCTCGATCATGACGGCCAAGGAGAACCATCCGTTCTCGGCCATGTTCGCTCCGGTGGAGTCGGTCGACACCTCCGACCCGCTAACCGCGGTGATCACCCTGTCCGAGCCTCACCCGGCCATCCTCATGGCCATGTCGCCCGGTCTATTGCCGATCATCCCCGAGCACATCTATAACGACGGTCAGGACATTCAGACCCACCCCCGCAACGGTGGCGCCGACTTTGTCGGCTCCGGTCCGTTCCGGGTGGTGGAATATGATGCGGCCGAACTGATCCGCCTGGAGCGCTTCGACGACTTCTTCCTCGACGGTCTTCCGTACCTGGACGAGATCATCATCGACTTCGTGGCCGACCCCAACGCCCTGGTGTTGGGCTTGGAGAACGGCGACTTCGATATGGCCACCCTGCCGCTGGCCAACGTCGAGCAGTTCCAGGCCAACGACAACTTCGTGGTTCAGGCCAAGGGCCATGAGGCCATCGGCCAGATTGACTGGTTGTTCCTCAACACCCGCAGCGAAGCGTTGTCCACGGTGGAGGCCCGCCAGGCGTTGGCTCTGGCCATCGACCAGCAGGGTTGGCGTGACGTCGTCGACCTGGGCTTCAGCACTCCCAATATCACCGGCATCCAGAACGCCAGCCCGTTCTACAACGCCGACGCCACCAGCTATGAGGGCCGTGACGTAGAGGGCGCCATCGCCCTACTCGAATCGGTCGGTCTCGGTGACGGGTTCGAGCTTGACATGCCGGCTACGCCGGGCAAGATGTTGCAGACCTCGGAGTACGTCAAGCAGAACCTGGAAGACATCGGCGTGACGGTCAACATCCGTCAGCTGCCCGACTTCCCGACCTGGGCCGCCGAAGTGGCCGCCGGTACCTACGACATCACCTGGACTCAGGTGTGGAACTGGGGCGATCCGGTGATCGGTGTGAACCGCACCTACGACTGTGAGAACCGCATCGACCCGCCGGGTGTGATCTGGTCCAACAACAGCTGGTACTGCAACGAGGAAGTGGATGCTCTCCTCGACGCCGCCGGTTCGACGTTCGACAACGACGAGCGCCGCGACGCCTACTTCGAGGCTTCCGAGCTGATCAACCAGGACGTGCCGGTGATCTACCTGGGCAAGCCCGAGTGGTACCTGGCCAGCGGATCGAACATGGAGAATCCTCCCACCGGCATCTGGGGCACCATGAGCCCGTGGCATGAGGTCTGGCTGTCGGAGTAGGGCATCGGAGTAGTTGATGCTTTGTAACTCCTCCGGAGGAGTATGAGAGCGATAGTGGCCAGGATCGCCCAAGCAGTTGGGTTGATCCTGGCCGTGATCGTCCTGAATTTTTTGCTGATCCAGATTGCGCCGGGTGATGCCGCCACCGCCATCGCCGGCGACCAGTCGGCCTCTGACCCGGAAGTGATCGAACAGATCCGAGAACAGTACGGCTTGGATCGGCCCATACTCGTGCAGCTGGCGGTGTACATCGGCAACGTGGTTCGGGGTGACCTGGGCCAGTCGATCTGGTTCAACGAGCCGGTCACCAGCTTGCTGGCCAGCCGGATTGTGCCCACGCTGCTGTTGTCAGCGGCGGCGCTGGGGTTCGCGGTCATCGTAGGCGTGGCCGTGGGCACGGCGGCGGCTCGCAAACCGGACAGTTGGGTCAGCCACTCGGTCACCATTCTGGCCCTGATCGGCTTCGCCATGCCGGCGTTCTGGACCGGGTTGTTGTTATTGATTCTGGTCGGCGTCCGTTTTGACTTCTTCCCGGTTTCGGGAATCCAGGACAACGACTTTGAAGGCAATTGGTTTGAAGCTCTGCTGGACATCGGCCAGCACCTGATTTTGCCGGCCTTGACGTTGGGCATCATCTATCTCGCTCAATACAGCCGATTGTCCCGAGCCTCCATGCTGGAAGTGCTGGAATCCGACTACGTGCGTACCGCTCGGGCCAAGGGCCTGAGCGAGCGGTCGGTGGTGTTCAAGCACGGTCTACGCAACGGCATTATCCCGGTGGTCACCATCCTCGGTTTGCAATTCGGGGCGGTGCTGTCGGGGGCCATTTTGGTGGAAAGCGTGTTCTCCTGGCCCGGCCTTGGTCGGTTGGCCTTCGAGGCGGTGACCCGTCGCGACACCCCGGTGCTGTTGGGCGTGCTGTTGTTGGTGTCGGTGTCGGTGATCGTGGCCAACCTGTTGACCGATCTGGTGTACCGATTCATCGACCCCCGAATCCGAGTCTCGGGAGGGAGTAGTGACTAGAGACTGTGACCGAGGAC
>JAHDFR010000107.1:4735-12966 GCA_020628065.1 Acidimicrobiales bacterium | reverse complement strand
GAACAGAAGAAGCCGGCCGGTAGCGGCTGGCAGCTGTTTCTCCGAAACCGGGCGGCGGTGTTCGGCGCCGTCCTACTGCTCGGCATTTTGATCATGACCTTCATCGTGCCGCTTTGGTACGTGAAAGACCCGGGCGATCTGATCGCCAGGCCCCACCTGCCTCCCGGGTCCGAAGGCGCCCCGTTCCTGGGTACCGACAATCTTGGGCGTGACCTGTTGGCCATCATCGTCTACGGCGGCCGCACCACCCTTCGGGTAGCGGCCGGTGCGGCGGCCCTCATCGTGTTTGTAGGTGTAACCATCGGGGCGACTGCCGGCTACTACGGCGGTTGGGTTGATTCCGCTCTCATGCGATTCACCGAGTTCTTTCAGGTCCTCCCCGGTCTGTTGTTCGCCATCGTGGTTGTCGCTCTGTTCGAGCCGTCGTTCTGGGCTATCGCCATCGCCATCGGGTCGATTTCGTGGCCCGGTATCGCCCGTCTGACCAGGGCCGAGTTTTTACGGCTCAAGAACCTGGAGTTTGTGAAGGCGGCCCGGGCCATCGGTGCCAGCGATTTGCGCATCATCATGCGGGTGATCCTGCCGAACGCCATGCCGACCCTGATCGTGTCCACCACCCTCATCATGGGTAGCGCCATCTTGTTCGAGGCCGGACTGGCCTTCCTCGGTTTGGCTGATGTCAACAATCCCAGTTGGGGGTTGGCCATCGGCCGGGCCAAAGACTTCTTCACCATCAACTGGTGGGCGGTGACCTTCCCGGGTCTGGCCATCTTCGCCACCGTGCTCGGCCTAAGTCTGGTTGGTGACGGTTTGCAGGACGCGTTGAACCCTCGTCTGCGGGGTCGTTGATGGCAACGCCCCTTTTGTCGGTTCGGGACCTGACCGTTTCGTTCGATGACTTTGTGGCCGTGGACGGTGTTTCCTTTGACGTCCACCGGGGCCAAACACTGGCTGTCGTCGGCGAGTCCGGTTCGGGCAAGTCGGTGACCGCCCTGTCGATCATGCGACTGGTCGAACTCGGCACCAGGGCCAAGATTGAGCGGGGTGAGATTCTGTTCGACGCCGGCGGGCAACTGGGGGCTGACGCCGCCCAGTCCGGGGGCTTGGTCGATCTGGTCAAGCAGGACGAAGCCACTATGCGCCAGATCCGGGGCAACCGGATTTCCATGATCTTCCAGGAGCCGTTGACCAGCCTCAATCCGGTCTACACCGTGGGCAACCAGGTGGCCGAAGCGGTGATGTTGCACCAGGGCCTGGACAAAAAGGCGGCCACCAACCGAGCGTTGGAGATGTTCGAACTGGTCCGCATTCCCGAAGCCAAACGGCGTCTCGGACAGTACCCGCACGAGATGTCGGGCGGGATGCGTCAGCGGGTGATGATTGCCATGGCGTTGTCGTGTGACCCCACCGTGTTGATCGCCGACGAGCCGACCACTGCGCTTGACGTAACCATTCAGGCCCAGATTCTCGGCCTCATGCGGGAGCTGCAGGAGGAGTCCGAAGCGGCCGTCATCATCATCACCCACGACATGGGGGTGGTGGCCGAGGTGGCCGACGACGTCGTGGTCATGAACCGCTCCAAGGTTGTCGAGCAGGGCTCCGTCTACGAGATCTTCGAGAACCCCCGAGAGGACTACACCAAGGCCTTGCTGGCCGCAGTGCCCCGCCTGGGGTCGATGGCCGGGACGTCGGAGCCGGCCCGTTTCGATCTCGTTGATTCCACTGTCGATGTCACTGTCGATGTCACTGTCGGTGCTAACGGCTCCGATGGCGGCGGCTCCGGTGGCAACGGAGAGGGGGTGTAGTGGAGACCACACCTCTGGTCGAGGTCGATGATCTGTGCAAGGTGTTCCCGGTTGCCGGTGGAGCGAAGATTCATGCGGTCGAGCACGTCTCGCTTCATGTCGGCCGCAGTGAAACCCTGGCCGTGGTGGGGGAGAGTGGCTGCGGCAAGTCGACGTTGGCCCACCTCATCATGCGGCTGCTGGATCCCACCAGTGGCACGGTGACGTTGGACGGAGCGGAGATATCGGGTCTGGGCTCGCGGGCCATGCGGCCTCACCGCCGGAAGATGCAGATCATCTTTCAGGACCCGTTCGCCAGTCTTGACCCCAGGCGCAGTGTTGGTTCGGCGGTGGCCGAACCAATGAAGGTCCACAAGACACTGTCCGGTTCGGCCCTGGATGATCGGGTGGCGGCCCTGTTTGAACGGGTCGGTTTGGAGCCGGATCAGGCCGAGCAGTACCCCCACCAGTTCTCGGGTGGTCAACGGCAACGTATTTGCATCGCCCGGGCGCTTGCCCTGGAACCGGAGTTGGTGGTTGCCGACGAAGCGGTATCAGCGTTGGATGTGTCCATTCAGGCTCAAGTCATCAACCTGATGATGGACCTGCAGCAGGAGATGGGTCTCAGCTATCTGTTCATCAGCCATGATCTGGCGGTGGTGGAACGCATCAGCCATAGGGTTGCGGTCATGTACCTCGGGCAGATCGTGGAGCTTGGGCCCCGAGCGGCCATCTTCGAGAATCCTCAGCACTCTTACACCAAGCGGCTGCTGGATGCCGTTCCCATTGCCGACCCCAGGGCCCGACGGGAACGCCCACTGCTGGTGGGCGACATCCCCAGCCCCCGGTGGGCGGCCGGTGAAAGCCCGGAGCGGGTGGAACTGGTTGAGCACGAGCCCGGCCATTTCGTCGCCGCCGAATGAGCGATATCGAGTGAGCCCCGGTGTCTGATATCCCGGTCACCGTCATCGGTGGGTACCTGGGCGCAGGCAAGACCACCATGGTCAATCACCTGCTGCGCAACGCCGAGGAGCGGATGGCCGTTCTGGTCAACGACTTCGGGTCAATCAACATTGATGAAGAGCTGATCTCCGATCGTGACGGCGACACCATCTCGCTGGCCAACGGCTGCATCTGTTGCAGTCTGGCCGACGGGTTGGCCGCCGCTCTCGACACCGTGCTGGCGTTCGATCCCAAGCCCGAGCGTCTTCTCATCGAAGCCAGCGGGGTGGCCGACCCTGCCTCCATTGCCGCCTACGCCCACGCCCCTGGTTTGCGGCTGGATGCCGCGCTGGTTGTGGTCGACGCCGAAACCATCCGAGCCCGATCAACCGACAAGTACGTCGGCGACACGGTGGTCCGGCAGCTGGCTTCCGCCGACCTGCTGATCCTCAACAAGGTCGACCTGGTCGACGCCGATGTACTGAGCGGCACGAAAGCCTGGCTGTCCCGGCAAGCTCCGAAGGCCGCCATTGTTGAAGCTACCAACGGCGCGGTGGCCAGTGCCGTGATCTTCGACCTTGGGTTGGTGAACCGAGCCGTCCACAATGTCTCTGAGACAGTGGCCGAAGACGTGTTTCAAACCTGGTCGTGGACCGGCGATGAGCTGAAGCGTTCGCATATCGAAAATCTGATGACAGCTCTCGATGAACGCGACGACGTGTTTCGGGTGAAGGGTGTCGTCACGTTGACCGACGAACCCGACCAACCCATGGTTCTCCAGCGGGTCGGTTCCCGCTGGTCACTGACCGTTCTTGAGAGCGAAGACAAACCCACCCTGTCCCGGGTGGTGGCTATTACTGCCCCCGATGCCCTGAAACCCGACGGCCTCGACACCTGGCTCGGTTCCGCCACTTCGACCTAGACCCACCAGCAATCCACGACTGGAGCATTCCGATGAGTACGACCATCTACCCCGCCCGCAAGGTCATCACCATGAACCCGGCCAATCCGGTGGCCGAAGCGGTGGCGGTCAAAGACGGCCGTATTCTCGGCGCCGGCTCGGTGGACGAGTTGGCGCAGTGGGGGCCGCACGAGATCGACAACACCTTCGCCGACAAGGTGATCGTGCCCGGCTTCGTTGAGGTTCACTGCCATGCCGGTGGCGGGACGGTGTGGGAGAACCCCTATATCGGTTTCTACGACCGACCCGATCCCGACGGTGTGGTGTGGGAGGGTTGTAAGTCGGTTGATGAAGTGTTGGACCGGCTGCGGCGAATCGATCAGGAGATGACCGACGCCGGTGAACCGGATGACGCTCTGCTCTTGGCCTGGGGATTGGATCCGCTGTTCCTGCCCGGTGACCGTTTGTACGCCGAACACCTCGATCAGGTGTCGACGGTTCGGCCTATCTACATTGCTCACGTCAGTGGTCACCTGGCCACCGTCAACACGGCGTTGATGGTGAAAGAGAACATCACGGTCGACACGCCCACTCCAGGGGTGGCCAAATACGGGGCCGACCACGCTCAGGCCGGTCAACCCAACGGGGAGCTGCACGAGCCCGCAGCCATGCGCCTGGCCGGCGAAGCGATGGAGCGCATGACGGCCCTGCGGGTGAGCGCCACCGGCATTAGGAACTGGGCTCGAATTGCCCGCAATGTCGGCCACACCACCATCACCGATCTGGCCACCGGACCGTTGGATGACGAGTCGGTGGCCTTGTGGGAGGAGGTCGTCAATGACGAGGCCTTCCCGGCCCGGGTTGTGCGAGCGGCCTCGCTGCCGTTCGGCGGCCCGACGGCCGACCCGAAAGAGTTGGCCGAGGTGGCAGCCGCCCGACATCGGAACTCAACCGACAAGTTGCACTACGGCATCGTCAAACTGTTCTTCGACGGCTCCATCCAAGGGTTCACCGCTCGCGTTTCGTGGCCGTACTACTACCGCCTGCCGGAAGGGAACCCGGAGAACGGCATCTGGTTGACCGCCCCTGACGCCATGCCCGACATCCTCGAGGCCTATCACCGCCACGGACTCACCGTGCACTGCCACTGCAACGGCGATCAGGCCACCGAAGCCTGGCTGGACGCGGTGGAAACAGTGCTGGAGCGGCACCCACGCTGGGATCATCGCCACACCGTGCAGCACTGCCAGATGACCACCAAAGCCCAGTACCGACGCATGGCAGGACTCGGTATGTGCGCCAACATCTTCGCCAACCACATATTCTTCTGGGGCGACCAGCACCGGGACATGACGCTCGGCCCGGAGCGGGCTCGAGGCATGGATGCTTGCGCCACCGCGTTGCGTGAAGGAGTGCCGTTCTCCATTCACTCCGACGACCCGGTAACGCCGCTCGGTCACCTGCACACCATGTGGTGCGCCGTGAACCGGGTGACCGCCTCCGGTGACGTGTTGGGTGAAGACGAGCGAATCCCGGTGGAGGCCGCCCTCCACGCCGCAACCTTGGGCGCGGCCTACCAGATCAAGCGGGATGACGAGATCGGCAGTATCGAGACCGGCAAGCTGGCCGACTTCGCCATCCTGGAAGACGACCCGTTGTCGGTCGACCCCATGACGTTGAAAGACATCGGGGTGTGGGGAACCGTGGTCGGCGGGGTGCACTACCAGGCCGGCCAGTAGCCAAGGCCGGCAGGAAAGCGCTCCAATGTCTGAAGCCGTCGAGACCACCATTTACCCCGCTCGGACGATTCACACCATGAACCGGGCCCACCCGTCGGCTGAGGCCATCGCTGTGAGGGGCACCCGCATTCTTGGCATCGGCTCTGTTGACGAGCTGTCAACCTGGGCTGAGCGTCTCGGCCCTTACACCGTTGACGAAAGTTTCGCCGACAAGGTGCTGTTCCCCGGATTCATCGAGGCTCACTGCCACGTCATGACCGGTGGTATGTGGCAGTTCCCCTACGTCGGGTTCTTCGATCGGCGGGGGGTGGACGGTCGACTGTGGACCGGCTGTAAGAACATCGCCGCCGTGGTTGAGCGGCTGTCCGAGGTCGAGCAGCAAATCGATGACCCCGAGGAGACGTTGATCGCCTGGGGTCTGGACCCCATCTACTTTGATGGGGAGGAGCGGCTGCTGGCCCATCATCTGGATGAGGTCTCGGCCACCCGGCCCATGTTCGTGTACCACGCCTCCGGTCACCTGGCCACGGTCAACTCGGCGTTGATGGCCAAAGAGGGCATTACCCGGCAGGCGGCCACGCCGGGTGTGGCCCGATACGAGTCAGGTGAGCCGAACGGCGAGTTCCAGGAACCGGCCGCTATGCGACTGGCCGGTGACGCCTTCACCACGTTCCGCCAAACCATCGCGTCAGCCGAGGCCAAGTGGAACTACGGGTTTGAGGCCCGCAACGCCGGCAACACCACGGTGGCCGACCTTGGTACCTCCAACGTGGCTGATGAAGAGAAGCTGACGGAGTGGCGCTCAGTGGTTAACGACCCTGACTTCCCCTGCCGGGTCATGGTGGCCGGTGCTTCGGGTGTGGCCGGAACGGTTGACCCGACAAGCCTGGCCGAGTTGGTGCTTGAGTTGCAGGCAACCGAATCGGAGAAGCTTCGGTTTGGGGTCATCAAGATCGTGATCGACGGCTCCATCCAGGGGTTCACGGCCCGGATCTCGTGGCCACACTACTTCAACGCCCCCGAGGGGCACCCGGGCAACGGCCTGTGGCTGATCCCGCCTGATCAAGTGGCCGATCTGGTGTCGGTCTACCACCAGGCCGGTTTGACGGTGCACTGTCACTGCAATGGCGACGAGGCCGCTGAGGTCTTCATTGATGCGGTTGAAGAGGCCCACCGTCGCCACCCCAGGGTCGACACCCGCCACACCGTTCAGCACTGCCAGTTGACCACCCCGCCTCAATACCGGCGAATGGCGACCATGGGTATGTGCGCCAACATCTTCTCCAACCACATGTTCTACTGGGGCGACCAGCACCGTGAGTTGACTGTGGGACCTGAGCGGGCCGAGCAGATGGACGCCTGCGGTACGGCCGAGGCGGCCGGGGTGTCGTTCTCCATCCACTGTGATGCCCCGGTCACCCCCATGGGTCCGTTGCACGTGGCGTGGTGCGCCGTGAACCGTCTGACGGCTTCCGGTCGAGTGTTGGGTGAACAGGAGCGAATTTCGGTTGACACTGCGCTGCGAGCCATCACCACTGAGGCCGCGTATCAACTCAAGTTGGACCACGACATTGGTTCGTTGGAGGCGGGCAAGTTGGCTGACCTCACGGTGTTGGATGACGATCCGTATGAGGTTGACCCGGCGACGCTCAAAGACATCGGTGTGTGGGGCACCGTTGTCGGCGGCCGCAAACACCCGGCCGCCAAGTCGAACGCCTGACCGGTCCGGGTGTGATCAACCGATGGTGATCGTGCGACTCTCGCCGACCGGGTCACCGGTGCCGTCAACGCCGCGGGCCCAGATGCGCAGGCGGTAGCTTCCGTCCGGAAGGTCGGCGGTCGGGACTCGGTAGGTCCACGTTGTATCGATGCCTCGCGCTGGCGATACGGGCACCGGGAAACGGACAAACTCGTCCAGCATTTCGCCAGGATCGTCGTGCCAGTATTGGCTGGAGTCGATGTGGCGAATCACCAACTCCACGAAGTCAACGCCGTTAGGTGAAACAGCGGTACCCGAGATGGTCAGTTCGTTGGCCGTGATGACCGCTCCGTCCGCCGGTTGAGTGAAGTAGCCACGGGGAGAGAACGGAAACTGGTTGACGGTCGTCGTCGAGCCGGCCCTCGGCTCGGTGGTAGTTGTCGTCGAGAGGATTGTGGTGGCGCTTGTCGGCGCCGTGGTTGAGGTAGTGGAGGTCGAAGTCGTGGTGGTCGAGCTTGGCGTGGTGGTTGAGCTTGCCGTGGTAGTTGATGGCTGCGTCGACGGACTCAACGAAGTTGATGAAGTTTCGGAGGTGCTCGTTGAGGTGGTGGTCTCTTCGTCGGTTGTACTCACAATGGTTTCTTCGTCGGGTTGCTCGCCGTCCTCTTCGGTTTGGCCGCCCGCTTCGAGTTCGCCATCGGCACGTTCCACCGGCTCAGCCACAGGGCCTGCGGTGTTGGATCGTGACTGCAGCTGAAATCCAAGGACGGCCAGCAGACCGACGGAGATGGCGGCCAGCGTGAGTCCGACCCCCGACAGCATTGATCTTGGTTTGGCTTTCTGGGCGGGTGTGGCGGGATGCCAGGCCGCCGGTGGTTGAACGGAGTCCAGCCGTTGGCTCAAATCGTGGAACCAGTGATCAACTCCGCTGTGACGTTGCGACGGCTCGTCGGCCGTTCCTTTAGCAACGAAGTCGACCAGCCGGCCGGTCAATGCCGTGCCGGACGTCAACCAGTCGATCAGCGCTGTGGCGCCGTAGATGTCGGCCCGATGATCGACGATGGAAATGGCGGTTCGCTGTTCCGGAGCGGCGAACCCTTCGGTGCCGCCGCCTCGGGTCAAGCCGGATGCCTCGGCCAGCCTCTTGGCGAAACCGAGGTCGCCGA
>JAHDFR010000107.1:3268-4635 GCA_020628065.1 Acidimicrobiales bacterium | reverse complement strand
CCTCGGGTCAAGCCGGATGCCTCGGCCAGCCTCTTGGCGAAACCGAGGTCGCCGAGTAGCAGCCGTTCGTCCGACTCAAGCAGCGCTTGACCTCGGTTGGTGGCTGCCTGTTCGCCGGCAATGTCGGAGCGGATGAAGATGTTTGACGGTGAGATGTCGCGGTGGACAACCTCGTGATTGCGGAGCACGGTTAGTGCGTCTCGAAGATGTCGGCCCACGGTCAGCACGTCGGCCGCTGTTAGTTGAACGCCGCTCTCTTTCAGTCGGCCGGCTCGGGCTCGGAGATCACCCCGGTTGGCCAGCTCCATAACGGTGTAGGGTCGCCCGTCCTCGGTCTCCCCGGTTTCGTAGACGGTGGCGATCGACGGGTCGTCGAGGGCGGCCATCAACCTCTGTTCGTCGGAGAATCGACGTCTGGTGTCGGCTACTGCGCTGTGGTTGTCGGCCAGGACCTTGATGGCAACCTGAAATTCGTCTTCGGGGCGGACCGCTCGGAAGACCGTGGCCGAAGCCCCAACCCCGATCAGGCTGACGACCCGGTATCTGCCGATGGATGCCGGTGTTCTCACGCCGGTTCACAGCCGGGGTTGTCGTCGGCGAGGTTCCTGCTGTCTTCCCACTGTTCGGCCAGGAGTTGTCGGCCCCGGTTCAGCCGAGACTTCACGGTGTTGATGGAGATATGTTGCCGGTCCGCTATCTCCTGGTAGGGAAGTCGCTCAACATCGCGGAGCTGGACGGTGGTCCGAAAGGCCTCCGGCAGCTCGGCGATCAGAGCCTCAATGGTTCGACTCTCGGCCACGATCGAGCTGAGACGCCTCTGCGATATTCCGGGTGCCGGCCGTAGACCCGGTTGTTCGAGGTTGACCGTTGGTTTGCGGCGGCGGATTTCGCCAATGGCGGTGTTTCGAGCCACCCGGTGAAGCCAGGTGGTGAAACGGGCGTCACCGTTGAAGCCGTGCACCGAGTTGGCTACCGCTATCAGGGTTGCCTGCTCCACATCGGCCAGGTCGGCTCCGGTGAGGCCGGTGGAGAGGATGACCGGTCGCGCCAGATGGTAGTCGTCGATGATGGCCAGCAGCACGGACATGGCGTAGGGGCAGTCGTTGGCTGCGGCCAGCGCCAACTGATTGAGGAGTGCTGTCTGGAAGCCCGGGTTCGACTGTCCGTATAAGCGAAACACTCGAGCTTCAGCTGCTCCGTTGCCTGAGCGAATCCAGTCGATCAGCTCTGCTATGACCGCCAGGTCGTTCGAGTCGGTTCGACTGTTGGGTTTGTTCCCTCCGCTGTCGTCCGCCCTGTCGAACACACCTCAACGGTATTGTCAGGTCTCTCTATTTGCGAGACATTTGCACGGTTCTATGCCAGGT
>JAHDFR010000107.1:2078-3168 GCA_020628065.1 Acidimicrobiales bacterium | reverse complement strand
GCCAGGTTCGGCCTCACCGCCATCGGTGTGGTTACTCCCAGGAGGGCTCGAGCGAAGAGTCGGCCATCAGGTTGCGGAAGGAGTCCAAGGAGCTACTTGAGCTGTCCAGCGCCCAACGGCAGAACTGAATGGAGCCGTCGGCCCTTACTCCTTCGGTGTCGAAGTAGACGGCGGCCTTGATTCGGGGGAACGTTTGGTTGGCGAAGTGATGGCGGGCACCGTCGATCCATTCCCCTTTGCTCTGGTCTGAGTTCTCGGCGTTGTCGTTCTCCTCGGTTCCCCACTCACCCAGCATGATCGGCTTGTCGGTGGCGGGGCGGCCCGGTCCGTCGGTTTCCAGCCATTGGTAGAACGGTAGGTACACGTCGTAGAACTCCCGCCACCGTCGGGAGTCGCCGTGGTTGTCACATCCGTGCCAGTTGTAGGCGTTGTAGGCCACCCAGTCGACAACATCGTCGCCGGGGTACAGGCCGGCTTCGTATAGTCGCTGGTGGCCGAGCCAGCCCTGGATGTTCCACACCCAAATGGCGTTGTCGGCTCCGGCCTGATCGAACACCTCCACGATGTGGGCGAAGGCGTTGGCGTAGTCACGGACGAGAGCGTCCTGTTTGGCGATGTCGTCGCCGGCCACCTTCTTGATGTTGTCCTCCGGCTCGTGGAAGAAGGTGATGAACACCGGATCGGCGAAGTCGATAATGCGCTGGGCTGCTTTGTTGATGTCGGCGTCGTAGGCCCCGACGGCGATGCGGGCCCAGTCGTCGGGGTGGCTGGTGGGTGACTTCCAGTTGGTGAAGACGACGCGGCCCTCATCGGCCAGCTGCTGGGTTTCGGCGTTGGGCCAGGACTTGTCCACGAGGTCTCGCCACTGGTTGTACTCGTGGAAGATGTCGAAGTCGTGGCCCAGACGGGCTTCCTGGCGTCGGAAGTCTTGACGGGGTGACTGCCAGTTGCCGTCGGCGTCGGCGAAGTCGCCGGTCGAGCCCAACAGCAGTCCATTACACGGTTCGAGGATGGCCAGGTTGCCGCAGTTGCCGACCGGAGGCTTGACAGTGGTGGGAGTGGAGGTGGTCGGTGTTGATGTTGATGTTGA
>JAHDFR010000107.1:0-1978 GCA_020628065.1 Acidimicrobiales bacterium | reverse complement strand
ACGGTGGTCACCGTCATCGGCGGCTCGGTGGTGCTGGTTCCCATGGTTGTGGTTGTTGTTGTCGGGCCACCTGGTTCCGGCTGGTAGTCGAACTCGACCAGGTCACCGCCGTAGGCGTCACCGTTGCCTTCCACGCTGTAGGCGAATCCTCTAACTCGGTACCGTCCAGGCACCAACGCCTCGTCGGAAACCCGCAGTGTCCACGCCGCTTTGCGTTCGCCGGAATCGTCGACTGCCGCCTCGGTGGTTGTGTAGTCGGCCTGCCAATCGGCGCCGTTCCAGTAAACGTCGGTGTCCAGGTTCTTGACCACCACCCGGACACCGGCCACCCCTACTCGGTGGGAGGCCCGACCGATGGCCAGGATGCCGCCACCGTCGATCACCTCGTCGGCCTGCGGGGACAGGACATGGGTGCGGGGGGAGGTTCGTCCCCGCCCCCAGCGGGCATCAACCGGCCCGGCGATTGCCGCCGCTATGACGGCCACCACGGCCAGGACGCCAAGCATCCGCCGATGCTGGAACCTGCTTGACGGTCTGTCGGTCCTACTTCTTTGTGAGCTCCGCACGATGCCTCCGCTCCGGATATCGACCGGCCAACGAGCGGGGTCGAGATGGTTAACGGAGGTTGGTCGCGTCGGGGAAGTTCAAATGTTCCCGGATGGCTGACTTTTTTGGAAGGCTTCTGAGCCGTAGGCGCTAGCCGAGTGTGCCCAAGAGAGATTCTTACGCGTCAGCGGGGGCGGGAAGCGTTCACATCAAACGCTCCTGGCGACGCCGGATCGGACCGGGTGGTTCCGGTGATGTCCGATGAAGTGCTGCCGCCGGAGCCGCCACCGGCCCTACCGTCGAGCAGGCCGCCGGCCACCGGGCGGAAGTCGCCGGTGCCCAAGTTGATCGTCGGGTTGACCAAAATCTCGGCCGCCTGATCGGGCGAGAGTTGGGTGTCGGTCGATGATGCCGTGGACGACACCGACGAGCCAACCAAGAAGTTTCCGGTGGAGATCACGTTGATGTTGCCCGCCCGATTGTTCCAGGCGGTCAGGCCGTCGCGGGCCCAGCCGACGTTATGGGCCAGCTGGACATTGGCCGACTGTCCACCCACCAGGTACTCGTTGCGGCCACCTCTCATGGCGGTGTTGGCGCCGTTCATGTAGGTGGTGTTGAACAAGATGTCGATGTTCGACGACTCCCACACCTGGATGCCGCGGGCGCCGTTGCCGACCGCCAGGTTGTTGGCGATGAGCGTCCAGCCGGTGTAGCCGTTGGCGTTCCCCTCATCGATGATGATGCCGTTCCCGTCGGTGATCGCCGTGAAGTTGCTCCACACCGATGGCACCTTGTTGGAGTTGTCGTACGCCCGATTGCGGGCGATGACGTTGTGATACTTGCCGACATCAGGTCCAAACCCGGCGTCGGCCGACTGAAAGGCCGAGATACCGCTGCCGGCCACCTCGCTCCAGTAGGCGTTGCCGACAACAGTGTTGCCGAGAACCTGATAGTTACTGCAGCCGTTGAGGGAGATTCCACTCGAGCCCATGTCGGCGACGTAGTTGCCGACGAACTTGACGTGATGCACACCGGCGCAGCTAATGCCTACACCCCAAGGATTGCTGGCGTTGAAGCTGTGCCCTTGGATGGTCAGGCCCGAGACCCTCACATAGTTGCCTTGAATGTGGAGGGCGGTGCCGTTGTTGGGAGTGATCTTGGGTTGATGGCCGGGAGCGGCCTCTATCGCAATCCAGGCGTCTGCTCGGCCGCTGCGGCCGAGGAAGTAGTGAATCTCCCCCGGTGTGCGGACTTCGTCGTAGGTACCGGACATCAACAGCACGGTCTGTCCGGGGCGAACTCGATCGAGAGCGCGCTGCAGTGACTTCAAGGCCTGCTCGGCTGATGCGCCGCTGCTGGTGTCCTGCCCGTTCTCCGGGTCGACGTAGATCTCATCTCCGGCCACCGGTGGCTGCGGAGGTAGCGACTCGGT
>JAHDFR010000106.1:14777-16033 GCA_020628065.1 Acidimicrobiales bacterium | reverse complement strand
TGGCGAGCTGGCCGGGCGCCTAAGCGACGGTGAGCATGTTGAGCAGGCTGAGTTGATGGAGGATGAAACTCAGCCCGAGAACAAGCTCGACGCCTTGTCGACCAAAGATGAAGTCGCCGAGGATGAGACCGCTGGGGATGAAGCTGGTGAGGATGAATCTGGTGAGGATGAGACCGCTGAAGATGAAGCTGGTGAGGACGAGACCCTGCAAGATGGGGATTTAGCGGAAGTCGTACTTCCGGCCGAAGATCCGGAGGTTGAGGCCCAGGTGGAAGAGGACGTCTCAGTCGAAGAGATTGATTCCGAAGACGAACTCGAAGACAACTCCGCTGTCGGCCATGAGGGCCTCGAACCCGACGACGGTCTCGTCATCATCGATCGGGAGGAACTGCACGGCGGTGAAGACTATTGGTTCTCGGTGCGATGTCACTTCCAACTGTCGGCCAACACCTACGAGGAGCGGATCACGATTTGGCGCTCCGTCGAGTTTGAAGACGCCCTTGAGTCGGCCGAGGCGGAGGCCCGGCGATACGCCGCCGACCGCGGCGGTCGCTACCTGGAAGCATGCGACGGTTATCGAATGACTGAGCCGGAGTTGATGGGAGACTCAGGTCAGCCCATCTACTCCCTGGTCCGCACCAGCACGCTGGCGCCGGCCGCCTACCTTCGACAGTTCTTCTTTACCGGAGCCGAGCAGAGCATCTACGCTTGACCCTGGCGGCGCGCCCTGTCTGTGGCTCGGCGCTGACTAGGCGACATACAACGAAGGGCGAACACGTTGGTAGATCAGAACGACGAAGTGCTGGCCAATGCACTTTTGGGAAACATCCAGGACATGGTGACGAAGTCGTTGCCCGGTCGACAATTCGACAATGACGCGGTGTTGGGCAAGATCAAGGATCTCATCGACATTGCGCTACCGGGGGAAATCCTCGACAACAACCGCCAGTCCGACGACGAGCCTGTGGCCGAGTCGGACAGCACTCCTACAGCTGAGCCAGCTGAGCGATCCGAGCCTCGCCGCCGGCAGAGCCAGGGTTCGGACGCAGAGGCGGGTGATGCCGGTGACGAATCGTTGGAAGACGTAAAGCATCGTCACCGCCAGGAGCGCGATGACTTGAAGCATCGCCATGATCGGGAAGAAGACGATCTCAAGCACCGTCAACATCAGGAACTGAGTGACGCCAAACATCGTCTGGGCGGAAGCAGCGGTGACGACGCTGACTGGCATGACGACGATGACGTTGATGATGACG
>JAHDFR010000106.1:12046-14677 GCA_020628065.1 Acidimicrobiales bacterium | reverse complement strand
TTGATGATGACGATGTTGACGAGGGCAACGATGATGATCGTCGTGGTCCGCCCGAGGGGCGAGGTTGGCGACGTGACGATCATCCGGGGAAAGCCAAGGGAAGTGGCAAGCCAAAGGGAAAGGCAAAGGGCAAGGGGCGAGGTCGTGGCTAGGTCCGGCGATCTCCTGGAGTGTCCGAATCCCAAGTCTGGCTATCCTGTGTCTAATGTCACTTTGACCGCCGGACTCCCCAGTTCAGGCGGTTTAGTGACCATCTGGTAACTTCTCCGCGACCAAATTGATAGGAACTCCGTCCTATCTGGTGTAAGCCGATTGGTTCCTGTCCGTCTGGAATACTGGAACGGCATCGGTAGACGAGGCAGAAACCTCATGGGCGACATGTGGCCAAGCCGAAGTGACCGAACGGTCACCAAACTTCGAGACCCCACAAACAGGAGATGCCCGAAAGGCACGACGATGGCAGTAACCGACATCCACGACGCAAGCTTCAGCGCAAGCACCACCATTGCTGTGCCTTCGATGCCGCTGCCCCCGGGGCCTGAGAGTCCTCCGATTCCGGCCGTGGCCGAGCGGTCGGCCGCCTCTTCGGCTGCACGTGACACCTCCTCCAACCCGGTGCTTGACGCTCGCTCGGATTCCGAGCTGGTAATCGCCGCTCGAAGCGGCGGTCAAGACGCTTTCGAGGCCTTGTTCAACCGCTGGTTCGAACGGGCTTGGAATGTGGCTCGCATGGTGGTCGGCAACGATGAGACCGCCTCCGAGGTGGCCCAGGACTCAATCCTCAAGGCCTGGCAGCGTCTGGATGATCTCAACGAACCGGAACGGTTCGGATCATGGCTTCTCTCCATTACTCGCAACCGCAGCCTGGACCGAATTCGACGAGAGAAGCGCAGTCCGGTGGTGGGCGACGCCGTCGTTACCGAACTGCGGGATCTGCAATCGCAGTCCGGTAGGCACGACTGGATGGCGTCCGGTGACCGTTCGGTGTCCGACGAGGTGGCCAGTCATCACCACAAGGAACTGTTGTGGGCCGCCTCCTCGGCGCTGGGAGCCAAGGACGCCGCACTGCTGGATCTTCACCTCCGTCACGGCCTGTCGGCCGATGAGCTGGCTTCCACGGTTGGTGGCACGGTCAACAGCGCCCACCAAAGGCTCTTCCGTCTTCGTCGACGTTTGGGCGACGCCATTGGTGCGTACGTTCTCTGGCGAGGTGGAACGCCGCTATGCCCCGAGCTGGACGACATTCTGCCGGCCAATGAAGCCGATGTCCGGTACTTCGATCGGGCTGTCGCCAAGCTTGTGTCGGGGCACACTGAACAGTGCCACCGGTGCGGGGCGGACCGGGCCTCGATCCTCGATCCGGCGGCTCTCTTCGCCTCGGTGCCGCTGCTGACTGTGCCTGATCACGTTCGAGAGCTGGCCGCCCACGGTTTGGCCGCTCGAGGCGTACCCGTGGACTCCATTCCAGCCGAGCAGGTGGACTTCTCACAGATGGCCGACTTTGACGGTGGGGCCGCCCTGACCCGGGTAATCGATGTTCCTAAGCCTCCGGCCATCCGTGACATCGAAGGAGCACCTCGCCGACTGCTGGAAGGCGACGAAGCGTCACTCGCCGACGCCTCCGTTGACGGCACGGTGGTTGATCTCACAGCTGATCGTCCCGAGTGGAATCCGGGTCCGATCCTTTCCGAGGCCGAACTGGCCGGGCCAGCCACCAACCCCAACCTCATCGCCTCCAACTCTGGCGCTGTCGCACCAAACAATCGCTTCCGGCGGATGTGGGCGCTGTCACCGGCCGCCATGGTTGGCGTCGGTGTCGGTGTTGCGCTGACGGTGATGGCGGTTGTTCTCGCCGCCCGGTCGGATTCGACCAGCACCGACACTGCCAGCGGTGACTTTGGTGTGGGGGTGATTGCCGGTGAAGAGTCGGCTCGCGCCCGCACGGCGACGTCCGGCGGTCGTGGGTTGGCCGAATCCGTTTCCGCCGCCACTGGTGACTCATTGGAGACATCGTCGGTGGTCGATCAGTCTTCGAGCGATGACTCATCGGTCTCGACGTCTTATGGAGCGGCAGTCCCTCTGGACGACGGTGGTGACAAGCTGGTTGCCCGTTCGGCCGCCGGTGCTGCTCTGTTGACCACCGACGAAGACACTGGCAACACCACCGTGCGGGAACTCCAGGAGATTCTGGCTGAAGACGTTGAGCTGGTGTCCGATGATCGTGTCGATGACGATGCCGTCGGTGGTGACCGCCAGGCTGCCGGTAGTGCGACGGCGACCACGACCGACACCGTAGCCACCCCGGTCGATGAGGCCGGTCAAGTGGTAGAAGAGGAAGATCTGGCCGGCGGAAGCGCGGCGGCTGCGCCGGCCACCACCACACCAACAACGGTTCCGACTACCGAGTCCGGCGCCGTCGAATCGGGCCGGGACGGCTCGGTTGACGAACCTGACGATGTCGATGAGATCGTAGACGTCGATGATGACGACGAGATCTCGTCACCGGAGACCATCAATCGGCGTCCGTCGACTACATCACCGGCCACTGAACCTCGACCAACCGACCCACCTACAACCACACCGAGCACCTCGCCGCCGACCACGACGCCGCCAACGGCCGCTCCGACGACC
>JAHDFR010000106.1:3984-11946 GCA_020628065.1 Acidimicrobiales bacterium | reverse complement strand
GATGATGTTGAAGAGGTCGAAGCCGAAGATGCGGGATCTGCGGTCAATGGCGGCAGTAGCTCAAGCAACGCCGGCGGAAGTCCTTCGGAAACCCGCCCGGAGCGGGCTGAAAACCCCAGTGACACTCGGCCTAACAACAATGACCGCAGGGGTGGCAGCTAGTTAGCGATGTAGGTAGGGAACATGAATCGAACTCAGCTGAGTTCGATTCGAACCCGCTTGTTTCCTTTGCCTTTGGACTCGGTCTTGGTTACGGCAAACGTGCCAACCTCGGAAGTCGAGGCTACGTGAGTCCCACCGTCGGCCTGTTTGTCGAGTCCGACGATGTCCACCACCCGGATCTCTGTCACCGATTCAGGTATCAAGTTGACCTTGGTGCGGATCAGGTCGCTATCGGCCAGCGCTTCGATTCTCGGTAGGAAGCTGACTTCGATCGGTCGGTCGGCGGCGATCTCGGCGTTGACCAGTTCGGTGATGCGATCGGCGAAACCCTCGGGTAGTGGATCAAACTCGAAGTCCATTCGGGCTTTGAGCGGTTCCATGTTGCCGCCCGTAACCGAGACCCCCCATTCGTTCCAGATGACCCCGCACAGAATGTGCAGCGCGGTGTGGGTTCGCATCAGCTGGTGGCGACGATCCCAGTCCACGGTGCAGGTGACCTCGTCGCCGACCGCTGGTACGGAAGAGGCGGCAGGAGACAGGTGATGCCAAATGGTGGTGCCTGTCTCGGATCGTTCGGCTTTGACCGCGGCGACTGGATTGCCGGCCAGCGTTCCGGTGTCGTGTGGCTGCCCGCCGCTGGTGAAGTAGAAGGCGGTCTGGTCGAGTGTGACGGCGACACCGGAATCACCATCTGAATCACCGTCGCCTCGGACACCGGTGACAGTGGCCGCGAATTCCTTTAGATAGGCATCACGCAGGAAGAGGAGGTCGGTGGAGGCTGAGTCGGGCATTGGGAAACGCTAGCATCCAAGCTGATGACACCGGCGCGGCTCAGCACTCTGGGATGGATCTTGTTCGCCATTAGTGGCGTGTTGTTTCTGATTCCGGCTGTTCAGGTTGGCGACCCGCTGATCATCGCCGGGTGTGTGGTATGGCTGGTGGCCATCGCCATTTTCCTTTGGGTCGACTGGCTTCGAGCTCAGCAGTCGTCGGACGCCGGCCGCAGCTAACTGCTCAGAGCGTCCAGCACCATTGCATGGAAGTGATGCACTGCGTGTTCGGAGATCTCCGGCCGGTCGGGGATGCAGATGAACCTGCCCTGGTGATAGGCCAGCGATCGCAATCCGACCTGCACGTTCTCCACCAGGTCGACGTCTTCCGGTCCAAGAATGTCGTTGAAGAACGTAAAGGCAGCCTTCTCGTCGGTTGACTCGGTATCTTCCGGTCCGTAGTAGGTGAGGGTTTGGAGGGTTTCTTCCGGACCGGTGGGAGTGAAGTGAAAGGCGAAGATGCCGCGCTGGCCCGGTAGGCAACCCAACGACACGTTGGGCCACAAGAACAGGCTGACAAAGCCGTCGTTGCCGCTGCTGGTTTGGTAGACGCCGTTGTCGGGGTTCATGTCGCCTGATTGGATCGACCACCCGTCGAAGGTTTCGTTGCGGTAGGTGCCCATGTCGATCAGGTCGATGAAACCCCGGTGAGCGGGGTGGCAGTGATAACACTCCAGCAGATTGTCACCAACGTTTTTCCAGTTTGCGGCGATGGTGAACTCGCTCACCGAGGTGTAGATGAGACGTTCCGGTTCGGGGTGGAACCGACGAATCTCCTCAGCCGCACCCGGATAGGTTTCGGCCATCGGCTTTGGATCGGGGTGAAGGTTCACGAACACGAAGCCGCACAGTTCCTCAACCGCCACCTCGGGCAGTTGGAAGTCTTCGAAGTTGAAGTCCGACATGCGGTCGGCCATGCGGGCCCCGACGAGGCGGCCTTCGCTGTTGTAGGCCCAGGCGTGGTAGGGGCAGGTAATCATCGATCGGCCGACATCACCCTTGCCTTCCAGTAAGGAGTGCCCCCGATGCAGGCAGACGTTGAAGAATCCTCGGAGTCGGCGGTCCTGGCCGCGGATGACAAAGATTCGCTGCCCGGCGATGTCGGCGGTCAGGTAGTGGCCTGGTTCGGCCACCTCGCTGACGTGGCCGACGAACATCCAGCTGCGATGGAAGATGGCGTCGTACTCGGCTTCGAGGACCGCCGGGTCGACGTAATAGTCGGCGGCCAGGGTGAACGATTTGGTTGGATCAGGGTCGAAGCGATCGACGGTGCGGTCAGGCCGGTCGTACATGTCCTGATTGTCTCACGACCAACCTGACCCTACCTAAACCTGTCCTATCGAGTTGCCGGCACCGGCTTCTAGTACATGATGACCCCGAAGTCGCCGGTGTCGCCGGCCCAATAGAGGCGGACGTGCAGTCGGTAGTTTCGACCACTGTGTAACCGCACATCAAACTGGGCGTTGTAGTCCATACCGCTGTCGTCGTCGCCGGCCAGGAAACGCCACTCGCCGTCGACCTCTTCAAACAGGACCGTGACGGTGTCGGACGCTCCGAAGGTTCGGAAGTGGTAGCGGCGGCCGGCGTCGGGTTCGACCCGGAAGTGGATCTGTTCGCCGGCTTCGAGCGTCACCCGTCGAGATTCGAACGGTTCAAGCTTGGGCAGTCGAGGACCATTGAATCGGGGATACCACTTTTTGATCCACCGCTTGTCGGCCGGTGACAGACCGGGTGCCGGGGTCAGACCGTTCTCGAAGTACCTGGTCGGGCTTTTGATCAGACCGGGAGCGAACGGGTAGTGCATGATCGAGTTGGGATCCCACTTCGACCCTGACACCGACGTGTCCGGCAACTTGCGGAGAATGTTGTAGTAGGTCTTGTCCCGACTCCAACTGTTGGGTGGTTTGGCCAACGCTTCGTACACCGCTTCTTCATTCCACACGATCCCGGCGAACGGATTCTGGTGTTCGTGGGGCATGGCCAGCGTGTGTCCGATCTCGTGAATGGCGGTGTCCAGGCTGCGGGTCAGATCCCAGCCGAAGTTCATGGTTCGAGCGGTTGTCGGCTCCTGCAGAATGCGGCGGCCCAGCCACGACCACGAGCCTTCGCCATGGACGAAACCGATGCGAACCTCGGCTTCGCTGGCGTCATTGACCTCCTGAAAGTCGATGCCCATTCCGACATCGGACCAGATGGCGAACGCTTCTTTGACCACTCGTTCCTGGGCGGCGCCACCTCCCCAACGGAAACGACGGCGATCCCATTCGAACTCGTCTTTGTCAAAGAAGTAGTAGCGAAGCGTGGTGCCGCTCACCCACTTCATGTCGCCGTCGACTATGGCGGCGGCCCGACCGGGGTGTATGTCGTCAGGCAGTTGGCGGGGTGGTTGCTCCGGTAGTCCGCAAACGACCGCTCCTGCACCGATCTGGACGACGGCCTCGGATTCGCTGGTACCGGATGCCTTGGTCTTGGCAGACTTGGTCTGGTTGGCTTTGGTCTTCTTGGCTTTGCTTGACGCGGCGCGACCGGCCATATGTTCCCTCCAGTTTGTGGCGTTGAGGGCGGAGCTACTTGGTGCCCTCGAATGTTCCCTCTGGTGTAGTTCAGACGATCAGGCGTTGTTGTTGATACAAACCGTCATTGATCACGAGCAGTGGAAGGTTTGTCGGCGGCGGTCGGATGGCCGCGCTCGCTAACCTGTGGGGAATGACCACGCCGGACAAGAGCACCAAAGCAGGTCGGGGCGGCAAGGGCTCGTCTTCGGTCGAGACTCGCCAGCGGATCATTGACGCCACCATTGACACCTTGAACAACGAGGGAATGCTGGGCACGACCGCCCGATCCATCGCCCGCTCGGGTGGCTTCAACCAGGCGCTCATCTACTACCACTTCGAGTCGCTTGAAGGATTGTTCCTTGAGGTCGTCAGGTATGTGAACGACCGTCGGCTTGAGCATTTCGGACCTCGACTTGAGGAGGTCTCGACGTTGGGCGAGTTGGTTGATGTGGCCATCGAGCTACACAAGGGCGTTCCCGAGGCACGGGATACTTCGGCGGTCGCCCTCCTGGTGGCGGGCTGGTCGACTGGTAGCGGTTTCGGTCCTCGAGTGCTCGAAACCCAGCAGCCGTGGAACGACGCGGTGTCGGCTGTAGTCAAGCGCATCATGTCCGAGTCTTCTTTACCCGACCTCGTCCCGGTGGACGAACTGGCGTATGCCATTTCAGCGTTGTTTCTCGGGCTGCAGCTACTGTCCCGGCTGGATCCGGACGATCACACAACCGACCAGGTTTTCGATTCGCTCGCCGGTGGGGCACATGGGGTAACCAACCTCTTGAACGCCTTCTCCAAACCAAAACCGGCGTAGATGGGCGTAGCGGCGTCGCCATGACAGCCGTCACGATTCCCTTGACCTGAACCAGACGACCGTCCTGTAATCGAGTTATGGCTGACTCGGTAGGGTTTCGTAGGGAACAAATTGCCTTTCCAATGATGCGCTGGTTGTTGGGCAAACCCCGTTTGGCCGATGCGTTGATGAGTCGAATGCGGTGGGGCAACGCCTTCAGCGAGGCGCGGTTGGCCGATCCATATGAAGCCGCCGACGAGATGCTCGACGATGGCTACGTCACCTTCCACAAGAGTTTCGGTCAGTGGATGATTCTTGGCTATGACGAAGCGAGGGCGGTGCTTCAGAATCCGGCGTTTGGTGTGGAGGCCCGGGTTCCGATGCTGCGGGCCATCTCCCCTTACAACAAGCTGAACGGCGAAACGATGAACACCATGCTGGGTTGGATGGCGTTCCTCGACCCGCCTGACCACACCCGGCTTCGGGGGATGGTTTCGCGATGGTTCACGCCCCGCCGGATCGCCGAGCTTCGACCCCGAGTTGAACAACTGGTTGACAATCTCATCGCTGACATGCTGACCACCGCAGACGGAGTAACCGGCCCGGGCGAGACGGTGGAAGTTGTGAAGTCGTTTTCGGAGGTGCTGCCGGCCAACGTCATCGGCGAGATCATGGGTATGCGGCCGGAATCGTGGTCGGATCTTCGACGAATCGGGGTGGCTGGCGCCGCCGTTCTCGATCCGGTCCGCGGTTTTGACCCACGGGTGATAGACGCCCAGTTCGCCGAACTGAAGGAACTGGTGCTTGACGCCGCCGCCCGCCGCCGAGCTGAACCCACCGATGACTTGATGAGCGTTCTGGTGCACGCCACCGATGACGGTGATCGGCTGACTGAAGAGGAACTGATCTCCATGGTTGGCTTCATTCTTCTGGCCGGACACGACACGACGACGAATGCGTTGGGAACCAACCTGTACAACCTGGCCAGATTCCCCGACGAGCGGGCCAAGCTGCGAAACAACCCGGATCTGGTTGACAATGCGGTGGAGGAACTGTTTCGCTACGACACTCCAGTGCCTGTCATTGGACGCAACGCCCTGGACGACTTTGAGGTTGGCGGCAAGACCATCAAAGCGGGGGACATGGTGGTGGTGTCGCTGGGTATGGCCAACCGTGACCTTCGCCGATTCGCCGACGCCGACCGGCTACGCCTCGATCGACTCGATCCTCGACCGTTGACGTTCGGCAACGGGATTCACCATTGTCTTGGCGCCGCTCTGGCCCGAATGGAATTACAAGTGGCCATGCCCGCCCTGTTGGACGCTCTGGGCGACTACACCATCGACCCCGCCCAGGTTGAGTGGCGTCCCCTGATCACGCTGCGAGGACCCAGCCGCCTGCCGTTGACCGTCGGATAGATCCGGTCTCTTCCGGCTCTGACGTCAGCGGCGACGGTTGCGCTGCTTCTTCAGCGGGTCGAGCGGGTGAGGTGCACGGTCGCCCCGGGCGACGCCGTCCATTGTTTCCTCCAGCGACATGGTGAAACGCTTTACCGTCTGTCGGTGGACAAGACGTGACGTGACGGCACCGGCGGCTAAACCGACCGGTAGGGCGATGAGCATCAGTGGCCCGGCCACCACGGCGGTCGCCCCAACGGCAACGGTCCCGACGACGGCCACTGCCGAACCTCCGGCCACCGCCTCCATTCGTTTGTTGCCGACGTCCACGGCCAGGCACACCGATTGCTCGTCGTCGGCTGCCGAAGCGGTTGCCGCCTGAACGCCTGCACTTTGACTGAGGCCACCCATTCCCTGAATTTTGCGTAGACCCTCACCCAACTTGCCGGCCACGTCCTCACGCTTGACCGCAACCACCACTCCGTCACCCCGAACCCGGGATCGGAGCCCGTGGTTGGCGTGCAACCAGTCGACGAGACGTTCGCGGGCCGTTTCCTCGGTGACGGCCATCGGTCGGGTGGACCAAAGGACTTTCGGTCCGACGACCCGGTCGATGAGGCTGGGCTCGCCGTCAACTCCGGCTCGGGATTCGGCCAGCGCTTCGGCCACGCTGGACGCAGATAGCCCCACCTCGGAGGCAATGGCTGTGAGGGTGGTGATGTCCAGCACCTCTTCGGTGACAGTGTCGTCACGCTGAGCTTTCTCCAACGCCCGGCGGATGATCACTTCGGCGCTGGAGCGGGACACAACCCCGGTCTCTTGAGTTCCGGTTTGAGGCTGGGCGGTACCGTCGGGGCCGCTGGCTGAAACCACGATTCCGGTACCTCCTAATCCTGTGCTCGACTCGACACCTCAATTCTAGGTGAAGGCTTCATCCGGTCCCAGGCGGCTGCGGCTGGTACGCCCCGACCGGTGTTGAGGTGAATTTGCCCATGCCGCAGAAGGCTTGTCGTGGCCGCTGTTCTGCAGGGCGGATAGCCTTCTTACCGGGGAGACGAACTACTACTTGTCTTCCTCAATCCGTTTCATACCCGTCTATCGCTCGTGTGTTGTTGGTTTGTCCGGCGAACTCAGGTGGCGTGGCTGATAGACACGATGGCGCTTGGGGTCATGAGCCGTCAACTTCGCAGTTGTCAACTAGTCGACAGTCTGTCCACCGGCGGCGCAGAGCGGCTGGTGGCGCTTCAGGCTGTGGAGATGACCGACGCCGGCCACCGGGTCGAGGTGGTGAGCCTGGCTTCGCCAATTGACGGTCCGGTGTTCCAGCGGCTTACTGACGCCTCCATTCCGGTTACTCATGTTCCGGCGGAGGGCCGTTACAGCCTGCTTGATCGTTCCCGCATGGTCTCGCTGACCCGGGTTGTCTCCGACGTCGGGCCCGAGGTTGTCCACCTGCATCTGGACACGTCAATCATTGTGGGGTCTCGGGTTGCTCGACGGTTGCGTCTGCCCACGATCATCACTCTGCACGGCTCGGCTCCCGACTTCAGCCGGTTGGCCGGGTTGAAGAAACCGTTTTTGAACCGGGCGCTGCGCCAGGCCGACCGGGTTGTCGCCGTTGGGCCACAGGTGGCGGATACGTGGCGCAAGGCTGTTCCCGGACTCGATCCGGTGGTGGTGTTGAACCCGGTGACCAGCATCGGATCTGTGGTTGAGCGCAGTGGTGTTGCTGACCCGGCTGAGCCGTTGGAAATTATCGCTGTCGGCCGGTTGGTGCACCAGAAGTCCTATGAGGTGTTGATTGAGTCAATGCGGCGGGTTGTCGATGCGCTACGAGTTGACGACGCGGCCGTCCGCCCGGTGCGGTGCCGCATTGTCGGCGAAGGCCCGGAGCGTCAAAAGATTGAGGCGACTATCGCTCAATACGGCTTGAGTGGTGACGTCGAGATGCTCGGTTCCCGCACCGACGTTGGCGAGCTGCTGGCCTCATCCGATCTGTTTGTCAGCTCTTCGTCGTCCGAAGGGCTTCCCGTTTCTGTGTTGGAGGCGATGGCGGCCGGTCTGCCTGTGGTTTGCACTGACGTTGGTGACGTCCGGGCTGCCGTACCTGATGACGCCGGAACGGTGGTGCAACCCGGTCGGCCTGAAGTGCTGGCCGACGCCATGTTGAGGTTGATCAAAGATCCTGATCTTCGGCAGCGGTACGGTTCGGCCGGTCGCCGTCATGTGGT
>JAHDFR010000106.1:0-3884 GCA_020628065.1 Acidimicrobiales bacterium | reverse complement strand
CGTCAGGCGGCCCGGGGCGCCACTTGGTCCGGTCTGGCGTTCGCTCTCGACAAGTTTGTGGTGTTTGTGGCCACCGCCATTTTGGCCCACCTGCTCTCTCCCCGAGAGTTCGGCATTGTCGCTATCGCCATGGTGGTTGTGGGCTACGTGGAGCGGATCAGTGAGGGCGGGCTGGAACCGGCTGTCATCACCTTCCCCGAGTCTGACCGGACGACGGTTGATCATGCCGTCGGGTTGAGCTTGGGTTTGGGCTCGCTGTTCACTCTGCTCGGTATTGCCAGCGCTCCACTGGTCGCGCTGGTGTTTCAGGAACCGGAGGTCACTCCGGTTATCGCCGTGCTTTCGGTGCTGTACCTGACCACTTCGCTTCGAAAGGTGTTCGGAGGTGTCCTGGCCCGTCGGATGCAGTTCGGTCGCCGGGTGGTGCCGGAGCTGGTTCGGGCCTTGATCAAAGCGGTGGTCATGATCAGCCTGGCCTGGCTGGGTTTTGGTGTTTGGGCCTTGACGTTGGGTCACTTGATCGGCGGCGTTGTCGGCGTGATCGGCTATGTCGTGGCTGTCGGCTCCCGCTTCCGACCCCGGGTTTCCATGCCGACTTCGATGTCGTTGTTGCGTATGGGGGGTTCGTTCTCTCTCATTTCGCTGTTGGGCACGCTGGTACAGAACATCGACTACGTGTTCCTCGGGATCAGGGCCAACACGGCGGCGGTCGGCCTGTACTCCATGGGGTTTCGGGTCCCGGAGTTCACGGTGTTGGCGTTGCCGGTGGTGGCCAGCCCGGCGCTGATTACCGCCTACACCAAAGTTCTGGAGTCAACCGACGTTGATCCGGTTGAGGGCCTTCGGACCGCGTATCTGCAAAGCCTGCAGTTGCTGTCGATGGTGTTGTTGCCGGTCGGTGTCGGTTTGAGCTTGGTGGCTGATGATGCGGTGCCGATACTTTTCGGCGACCAGTGGACCGAATCCATTCCGGTGGTTCAACTGGTGGGGCTGATGGGTATTGTCGCCGGTCTTGGCTTTCCGCTGGGTGACGCCTTGAAGGCCACCGATCGAGCCATGGTGCTCGTGCGGCTGGCCACGGTCCGCTTGGCTTTCACTGTTCCGTTGTTGTGGTGGGCGGCCGGTCAGAGCCTTACAACGGTGGCGGCCTCGCAGTTGGCTTTGGCCAGCGGGCATTTGGTTGCCTTCGCCGTGGTGGCTCGTCGTTCGTTGGGCTCGTCGATTCCGGCTCAGCTGGGCGCGCTCCGTTCGGCCGGGGTGTCGTTGGTGGCTATGGCCGGTTCGGTGCTGCTGGTTCGTTGGATGCTGTCGCCCGGGCTGGTGCGGTTGATTGTGTCGATGGCGGTGGGCGGCTTGGTGTACGGCGGTGTTTTGTTGGTGGTTGATCGTCGGGCGGTTCAACGGCTGTCGGCTTTCGTTCCGGGATTGACCGGTGGGAATGGCTAGGTGATCTGACGATGTGTGGCATAGCAGGTCTGGCTGATTCCGAAGCCAGGTCGGAAGGTTTGTTGGCCGCCGGGCATGATCTCGTCCGGAGGTTGCGTCATCGCGGACCGGATGGTCAGGGTGTCGAATTGGTGCCGGAGTGCGGACTGGTGTTGGCTCACGCCCGTTTGGCTGTTCAGGATGTTTCCGAGGTGGCCGCTCAGCCGATGTCTTCGGTTGACGGCCGGTTCACGCTCACCTACAACGGCGAGGTGTATAACCATCAGGACCTGCGGGCCGAGTTGTTGGCCGCCGGTGTTCCGGCGTCGACGTTTCGGGGTCATGGCGATACCGAGACGTTGGTGGCCGCTATCGCCCACTGGGGTCTGGCTGACACGTTGAAGCGTTGCCGGGGCATGTTCGCCCTGGCCGTGTTCGATCGGCAGCAGGCGACGTTGCAGCTGGCCCGCGACCGTTTCGGCCAGAAGCCGCTTTATCACGGCCATCATGAGGGCCGGTTCTTCTTCATGTCGGACTTGGCCGCGCTGGGTCCGTTGCGCCGGCGTTTGACCATTAACCGTCGGGCCCTCGACGGCTATCTTCGGGCGGGAGCGGTGCCGGGTCGTCACGCTATTTTCGACGGGTTCTCCAAGGTGTTGCCGGGGGAGATCGTGTCGTTCGTCCACCGAGGGTCAGGCTTCGAGCTCGCCGGGCGGGAGCGCTTCTGGCGCTACGAGGATGAGATCGCCGCCGCTGTCGATCAGCCGTTCACCGGGTCTTTTAATGAGGCGATGGATGAGCTGGATCGACTGCTTTCGGAGGCGGTTGAGATGCGCCTGCTGTCAGACGTGCCGGTGGGCTCGTTGCTCAGCGGGGGAGTTGATTCGAGCCTGGTGACGGCGTTGATGCAGAAGCTGTCGTCGTCGGCGGTCAACACGTTCACTGCCGCCTTCCCCGGGCATGGTTCGTTGGATGAGTCGGTCCTGGCCGCTTCGGTGGCCGAACATCTTGGCACAAAGCACGATCAGATCGACATCGATTACGACGAAATGTTGTCGGTCTTGCCGTCCATCGTGTCGATGAACGGCGAGCCGATGGCCGACCCGTCTCAGCTTCCGACCTATCTTGTTTCGCAGTTGGCTCGCCGGTCGGTCACCGTGTCGCTGGCCGGCGACGGTGGCGACGAGCTGTTTGGTGGTTATCCGACTCAGCGGCGGGCAGCGAACATGGTCCGTCGTGTTGGTCGCTTGCCGGTTCCCGTCCGCATGGGTTTGGGTTCGGTGCTGGGTGCAGCCAGTACGGCGTTGCAGTCGGTTGACGCCGCCCGGGCCCGTAGCGCTCGGACTGCGGCCGCTTCGTTCGGGGTGCGGGACCCTCGTGACGCCCGTCTGGCGTTGAGTGGTGCGTGGAAACACGGCGAGGTTCCGTTGGCCGAGCCCCTTGATGTTGACGTGATCGATCTAGTCGAGTGGCCGGAGTTCGCCAGTGCCGAAGAACAGATGTTGTGGTACGACGGCGTCACGTTCCTGCCCGATCAGGTCTTGACCAAGGTTGATCGAGCGTCGATGTGGGTTTCGCTTGAGGCCCGGGCTCCGCTGCTGGACCACGAGGTTGCCCGATTCGCCTGGTCGCTGCCGATGGAGTGGCGTCTCGGCCCGGATGCGGCGTCGACGTCGGGCAAGTGGATTCTGCGTCGGCTGTTGGATCGCTACGTTCCCCGCCAGTTGATTGAACGACCGAAGCAGGGCTTTGTTCCTCCGGTGGGTGAGTGGTTGAAGTCCGACCTTTCCGACTGGGCCGGCGATCTGCTCTCACCATCTCGTGTGAGAGAGCAGGGTCTGTTGGATCCGGTTGTCATCGGCCGGGCGTGGGATGCCCACCAGCACCGCGGCATCGACAACTCTCGGAAGCTGTGGGCGGTGATCATGTTTCAGGCATGGCTGGAGGAGCTTCAGTACGACCGGTAGTCCGGCTGCCACTTCGCCCGGCTATTGATCCGCCAGGAGGTCGCTTACGATCTCTTTTAGAAGGTCGGCGTTCTCCTCCCGATTTCCTCCACAGTCGAACACTGCTACGGCATATCCACGTTCAAATTCCTGTACCTGCCGCAGAGCGTTCCAGTACTCCTCGGACCCATGCTCGAGAAGAGCGACGTTGTCATTCCCGGTCGATCCCGGTGGCGGTATCAGTCCGGCGTCGTAGAGGCGCTGGAAGACGATGTCGTCAGCCTGGTCATAGTTGTTGAACGGCTCGTGTCCTTGCTGGGCCAGGCAGGCCGCCACTTCGGATTCGTGCTGTATCCATCTGGCGTCGGCCAGTGCCCGCTGGCGTAGCGTCTCACTTGAATCGGCCGGATTCTCGTAGAGGACGGGGCTGGGTACGGCCCGCTCGGCCTCAGCCTGACATCCGGGTGCGGTTGCCGGGTCGTACTCGGACGGACTGGGGTCGTTCGGATCGAT
>JAHDFR010000327.1 GCA_020628065.1 Acidimicrobiales bacterium | reverse complement strand
GTTGCTCCTCGCCGGCCCGAACCCAATCAGTTCGGACTGACAAACTTTCGGTCATCTTCACTTTGATGAAAACTTCTTCACTGTGGTAGGTTCTTGTCGCTGCCTGTAACGGGGACATAACGGGCAGCGCATATACCCAGATATAGAAAAGCCAAAAGGGGGAGCTACTCGTGTTAGCCCAAGAAACGGTCGACCTCACGTCGACCGTCTTCACCGAGGCGTACTACTTTTTCACTGTGGCGCTGATGTGGCTGCTGCACGTCGGATTCATGACCTATGAAGCCGGTGTCAGTCGTCGCAAAAACGTTATGGCAACGGCGATCAAAAACATCTTGACCATCGCCGTAGTTACGCCTGTCTTCTATTACTTCGGGTGGTGGGTCTACTTCTGTATGCAGGAGGGACTCTTACCAACCACAACAGCCGACGGCAAGAACGGCGCCGAAACCGCCTTGTACTTCTGCGGTGACGGCTACGGCCTTCCGTGGGACGGATCGATGGGCCCGAACCTCGGCGACAACATCACGGCGGTCTTCTGGGCCGCTTTCGTGCTGTTCTCGTGGACCACCGGCTCCATCATGTCCGGTGCCATCATCGAACGAGTCAGAACTTCGGCCTACCTGTGGCTCACCGCTCTCATGGGCGGTGTCATCTGGGTGATCGCCGCCGCCTGGGGTTGGAGCTTCGGAGGCTGGCTGGTGCTGCACTTCGGCTACCACGACTTCGCCGCCTCGGGCGTGGTGCACGGCATCGCCGGCATCTTCACCCTCGGGGTGTTGTTCAACCTCGGTCCACGAATAGGCAGATACGACAGAAACGGTGGAACCAGAGCGTTCAAGCCACACAACCTGCATATGACGTTGCAGGGCCTGATGCTCATCTTCACCGGGTTCTACGCCTTCTACGCCGCCTGCCTGGCCATCGTCGCCAGCGCAGTGCCGGGCTGGGCCAACATCTACTTCAGTCCGGCCACACTCGGTGCCATCACGCTGACCATCACCATGGGCTTCGCCGGTGGATTTGCCGGCGGGTACTTCTTCTCCCAGCGGGACCCGTTCTGGACCATCTCCGGCGGTCTGGCCGGTGTGGTTGCGGTGTCCTCCGGAGCCGACGTGTACTCGCCAAGCCTGGTGTTCATTCTCGCCTTCATGGCCGCCGGATTCGCGTTCTACTGCGGGTCATTCCTGGAGCAAAAGATGCGCCTCGACGACGCCGTCGGTGCTGTCGCCGTTCACGGCTTCACAGGGTTCCTCGGTGTGATCCTGATGGGCGTATTCGCATCCGGCTACCCGACCGGGCCCGCCGGACAGGAAACCTCGCTACTGGGACAGCTGGTCGGCGTGGCCGCCCTCTTCCCATTGGCCTTCCTCAGTGGCTACGGCGCATCGTGGATACTCAAGAAGCTCAACATGCTGCGGGTTCCACCGGCAGTGGAGCTCGAAGGCCTGGATGTGGCCGAGTACGGCGCCGACTTCTTCCCCGAACAGGGTGTGCGCACGGAAATGATTACCGAGGCCGACGGCACCGACGTGGAGGCCGAGGCCATTCTGCGCCAGGCCATGGCCGACATTATGGCCACGTCAAATGGGCAGGAAATCGATCTGACCGACACCAAGACGAAGGAGGATGCCGGCAATGGACACGTTTCCGTATGAGTCCTGGGACGACGCTATAGCCGACGCCGACGGCACAACCGGGTACTACACCTGGGCCCAGAGCGGTATCGAGGTGGTGCTGGTTATCATCGCCATCGCCCTGGCGGTGCTGTGGATGCTGTGGCTTACCCGCAATGAGGACGGCCACCTGAACGACTGTGCAAGCAAGCTCAACGACAAGTGGGGTATCTGAGATGGCAGGAAAGCAAATTGAGTTTCCCAAGAATCAGACCCACGACAAAGGCTTTGAGCGAGCGATGATTCTCTTCTCGATCGCCTGCATCGTCTTTGTCGTGATTGCGGTCAACACCATCTCCGGAGGAACCATCAGCTAGCGGCGCTAGGCAGCAACAAACGCTGCCGCCGGCGATGCGCAGCCTCCTTGTAAGGGGGAGTTCGGCCCGGATCACCTGCGGGTGGCCCGGGCCGAACCATGCCTGATCGCACATCAATTCCGAGGAAGCTGCATGACCAGCGATCCACCGGTCACTTCGGCCCCCACGGTGAGCAGGCGGCGTTGCAACGAAGTTCGAGCTGTTCTCGCAGTGATCGTGGCGAACCCATTGTCGACGGCGGCGCTGAGGCTGTGCCGGGCCAGAAGGGCCGCGGCCGGGCTCTGTCGATACGAACGACGGACACCGATGAGACCGGCGTCGAGTACCGTCTCGCCGTCAATCCGCTTCTGCCAGAGCCGCATCAGCCCGGCGTATCGGCAGTTCTCACGATCGACGGCCACCCGGTAGCACTGAGTCTCCACCGGCTTGAGATCGCGCAGTTCCTCGTCGAACATGACCCGATCACCCTGCCAGCCGGACAGGCCCGGAACATCACGACGAACCTCGTTGTCGAGCTCGAAGAGCAGGTCGGGATCGGCTTCGGCGACCCCAACA
>JAHDFR010000326.1 GCA_020628065.1 Acidimicrobiales bacterium | reverse complement strand
CACCCTCGCCCAGCACCTCGATGTGAGGCAGAACCCGCTTGACTACCGCCTCGTCTCTCGCCGGGCCGATCAGACCCGGCCCGGTAATGACGGCCGCGCTGTCAAACAACACTCCAGACTCGGTTGATACGTTCAGACGCTTCCAATGTTCAAAACTTGGAGTCAGCGTCACAGCAACCGACTGCGACGCCGACCCTGCGATCATCCGCCACGGCAGCGCCATCAGAGGCGCCGGCGGTGAAAGCACGTAGGAGTGCACTTCCACCGAAGTTCCGAGCGGAGGCCCACCGGTCGCCAATCCTCCAACCCCCGATGGCCACAGCTGCTGTCGAAGCTCAATGCAGTCTTCTCGGAGATCGGCCAACGCCGACCTTGCCTCCGGCGCAGTAGTGGCGGCGTTCAGATCACCGAGCGACTGATGAATGAAGCGGGCCAGACGGTCGGCGTCGCCCCGACTTCCAGCCGACCACATCGACGTGGAGCCGTCCGGTGACACACTTACGCCGATCAGCTCACCTTGATACTCAAGCCACTCGATCATCAAGGCACCGGTCAACTGGCTGGCCAAGTCATCGACGAAGAACTGGTCCAGGCTGCGGCGGGGCGTCGGATGCGCCCCGCCTGCCGGCGTCGCCGGACCGGCCGAAAGGTCGGCAACCCGATACCCGGTCATCGAGCGGAAACGAAGCTGATCCTCCAACTCGGCCTTACGATCCATACGGTCGGCCAGGTCATCGGGTTCGGTCCCTTCGGACTCCTCGGGGACGGCTCGGTTCGCCCTACGTAAATCGACCAGCAGCTCGGCGGTCTCGTCGTCAGCGGCAGCTACGGCCCGAGGCAAGGTCATAGCGATTGCTCGCCACTCCTCTTCGGCCAGCAGAACTTGGCGAGCCAGTTGCACTTCCTCAACTTCTCCTGCCGCCGAAAGAGCGTTTCGCAGTGCCAGCGATCGGAAACGCTCGGTCAAGCGAACCGAGCCGGCCCGAAGTTCCTGATCGCCTAGGGCCAAATTGTGCTCACCCACCAGAGCCCGCGCTTCCATAATCGGGTCGGCGGCCGACCGATGATCCAGGACGGCGTGTAGGGCCATCTGGTAGTGCGACTCAAGACGATCAAGCAGCGACTCCTCCTCTATACCCTCCGGGCCTTGATCCAGCCGCTTGCGAACGTCCCCGTGGCGGACCAACAGTTCGGTTGCGTCTTCGAATCTGTCGATGTCGATAAGTCGATGGACCAACCGATTGACCAAACTCCTGGGCTCGTTGATATGGCCTCGCCGAAAGAGATCGTCCACCAGCACCGAGATCCGCTCGATCACGCCGGCTTCTACAACATCACCAGAAGACACCTCGATGGAGATAAGTTCGGCCCGCTGGCGCCACAGATGTCGTCCTCCTCGCTCGAAGAGGACGGCCGCCCTGCGTGCCGCGTCGTCGGCCCCTTGCTTGTTGCCGTGCTCAAGTAAACAGACCGCCCGACGATATTCGGCTTCGGCCTGTCGTTCCAAGTTGTCGGCCTGCCGAGCCGTCCACGATCCGATCCGGGCATACCGAACGGCGTCGACGGTCAAACCCGCTAGACGGTACGTCTCGGCCAGATCGTCGTACAGCCCGGTGAGCCCTCGTGACGGATCACCCAGGACCTGATACTCCGCCCGGGCCTCTTCGAGGAGCTGCAGAGCGCTCGGCAGCTCGCCGAGCTGCATCTTGGCGTAGCCGAGATTTTGCTTGGAGGAGGCAACAACGGTGTGCTGGCCGGTGGCTTTGGCATCGGCCAGCGTCCATTCCAAGTCGGCAACAGCATCCCGGTACCGGCCGATCAAAGCCAAACAAAGCCCTATGTTCCCGCGCACACGAGTCACGGCCGCCCGCTCATCTCCTGAACTCTCCAACAAAGGCAACGAACTTCTCAGGTCCTCAAGCGCTCCACTTCCGTCGCCTAGATGCAGCCTCAACAGGCCACGTTGAGACCGAGCGAGTCCGGCCAGCCTGGGCTCATCGTGATCTACCAGTCTCGACAATCGAGCCATTGCCTCAGTCGACATCCCGATAGCCGATTCGACCGCTGCAGTGGTCACCTCCACCCGGGAACGAAGGGGATCGTCGGCAATCGAGATCGCGCTGCGGAGCGCTTCGAGCGCCGCGGCATTTTGGCCCAGTTCGTGACGACCCTGCCCCAGCGCCCAGAGGGCCGTCGCCTGCTCACCGGTGTCAGTGGGTTCGCCCAGGACCGACTCGGCCAACGTAATGGCTCGGTGAGGTACGGACTTGGCCAGCGCCACCGCTTGTTCCGCAACCGATCCGGTCATAGTTTTGTATTTTTGCACGACCAGGGGCCATCTACCGAGTGCCGGCGTGACGAAAAGAGGGAGCAACTCATGTCAGAGGACGAATCAGGGCAGGTATCGCAAGCCGACTACCTAGCCCCAATTGAGGTCGGAATCGATTCGCACGGGCGGGCGGCCGCCTACCGCAAGGCATCGATCATCGTAAGCCTTGGCGACGATGCCGACGATAGGCGTCGAACAGACGACGTTCTATCCACCT
>JAHDFR010000325.1 GCA_020628065.1 Acidimicrobiales bacterium | reverse complement strand
GCCGGGCCTGTGGCCGGGCCTATGGCCTTGACCGTCTGGTCAGACTTTCTTTGACCGTGGTGTTACGTCGGGACCGTGCGTCTTGACGAGCTGGAAGAGCGAATGGGTGATCGTATTTCGATCACCTGGAAGTCGTTTCTGTTGCGAACAGAGCCAAAGACCACTGATCGGGAGAAATTCGCCCAATACACGCAATCCTGGTTGCGGCCGGGTGAAATGGAGCCGAAGACCAACTTCACGTTGTGGTCTGACGAGTCGGATGAACCTCCATCGTCGTCGGTGCCGGCCCAAGTGGCGGCGAAGACGTTGGAGATCGTCGACCCGGATCGGGTGCCCGCCTACCACCGGGCGCTGTTGGTGGCCTACTTCACCGATAATCGCGACATCTCCAACTGGGAGGTGCTGATAGATGTGGCCACCGAGGTTGGTGTTGATCGGGCGGCGTTCGTGGCCGGACTGGACGAGCACAGCACCGCCATGACCCAGGCCGTCATCGACGATCACAACGCCGCCATCGAGCTCGGCGTGACCGGCGTTCCCTGTGTGGTCATCAACGATGTGCTGCCGATCCCGGGCGCGCAGGATGTGGAAGCGTATGAGCGCTGGATCGACAAGGTGTCCGAAGCCATGTCAGGGTCGGGCCAATGAGCGGCCGGCATCCGGATGCCGCCCGCCAAGGGCCGCTTGAGGGTTTGGTACGGCTGAGACCTTTTTGACTTTGGCGACAAGCTTGTCGCTGAGGTAGGTTTTTCTCGGCGCGGACTTCTGATCACCACCATTGGGTGGAGGAGCGCGCCATGACCGACACGAGTACATCAACCAACGATGGGGCCGACGATTCAGCCTCCTGTTGCGGGCCGGGATACGCATCGCCTGAAGAGGCCATGGCCGCCGAGCGGGAGAAGTTGCTGTACACCGTCTGTCTCTACACCGGTACCGGGGTCGAAGCCCCCGACTACCTGGCCACCATCGACGCCGACCCGGATTCGCCCACCTACTCCCAGGTGATCGCCCGGACGGAGATGCCCAATATCGGCGACGAGTTGCACCACACCGGCTGGAACGCCTGCTCATCGTGCCACGAGGACTCGTCCAAAGAGCGCAAGTTCATGATCGTGCCCGGTGTCCGATCGTCACGTATCCACATCATCGACACCGCCACCGATCCGGCCAACCCGACACTGCACAAGGTGATCGAAGGTGATGAGATCAAGGCCAAGACAAACCTGTCGGCTCCTCACACCGTGCATTGTCTCGGCTCGGACATCATTATTTCGATGTTGGGCGACGCCAACGGCGAGGGCCCCGGCGGCTTCCTACATTTAAATGAGGACTTCGAGATCGTCGGCCGGTGGGAGAACGACATCACCGGCATGTCGTTCAACTACGACTTCTGGTACCAGCCCCGGCACAACATGATGGTGTCATCCGAGTGGGGTGCTCCCAACACCTTCATGCCCGGCTTCGATCTGGATGATGTGGGGGCCGGCAAGTACGGCCACAGCATCCACTTCTGGGATTTTGAGGGCAAGAAGATCGTCCGCACGGTCGATCTGGGGGAGGAGGGCATGATCCCGCTTGAGGTGCGCTTCCACCACGACCCGGCCTCAACTCATGGCTTCGTCGGCGCCACCTTGTCGTCAAACATTCACCACTGGTACAAGAACGGCTCGGGTTCACCCGAGGACGGCTCCGACATTCACGTCGAGAAGATCATCGACTGTGACCCGGTGGAGCTGGAGGGCTGGGACTTCCCGGTACCCAGTCTGATCACCGACCTGCTGGTATCCATGGACGACAAGTACCTGTACTTCTCCAACTGGCTGCACGGTGATGTCCGCCAGTACGACATTTCCGATCCGTCCAACCCCAAACTGACCGGGCAGGTGTGGATCGGTGGGCTGCTGGACAAAGCCCCTGAGGTGAACGGCCACAAGATCGAGGGTGCCCCCCAGATGATTCAGCTGTCCCTTGACGGTAAGCGGCTGTATGTGACCACGTCGCTGTTCTCCACCTGGGACAACCAGTTCTACCCGGGGATGAACGAGGCCGGCTCGGCCATGTTGATGGTCGACTGTGATACAGAAAACGGTGGCATGACCATCAACCCCGACTTCTTCGTTGGCTTCGGGGACGAGCCCAACGGCCCGTCCCGTTGCCACGAAACTCGGTACCCGGGAGGAGACTGTACGTCCGACATCTGGCTCTGAGCCGGTGGAGCAGTCGGGTGAGCAGCAGGACGTGAGTTGGAATCTCACACTGACCAACCGGGAAGGCCGGGTTGTCCCGTGCAGTCCTGATCAAACCGTATTGGAGGCGGCCGAAGCGGTAGGCATGACCCTGCCCTTCGGCTGCCGCTACGGCGGATGCGTTACCTGCGCCGCCCGGCTGGTTTCCGGTGAGATCGATCAGCCGGAGGCGGTGGGGCTCAAGGATTACATGGCCGATGCCGGCTATGTGCTGACCTGTGTGGCCTACCCGCTGTCCGATTGTGAGCTGGAGGTGGGAGTCGACAGCCACTCCAGGGGCCTGTACCGCAACCCGTT
>JAHDFR010000105.1:13943-16071 GCA_020628065.1 Acidimicrobiales bacterium | reverse complement strand
GGCCGTGACCATCAGACTGCTCTAACAACCGCTCGCGCCGCCCTGGTGGCGGCGGTCGGAACAGAGGGGATGATGGAGGCGGCCGCAACCGTGGCCATATTCAACGGCCTGGTTCGAGTGGCCGACGGCACCGGCATTCAACTGGATGGGGCCATGGCGGCGGCGTCAGGCGCACTGCGACACGGCCTGGGGTTGAACACCATGTCGGGCGCGGCCAACACGCCGGGTGCTACGGCGAACGCCGAACCGCAGCAGGCGGCGTCAACAGTCGAAGGACTGTTCGCCGACTAGTTGATGAGCGAGCTGGCCGGCACAAACGTCCAGCTCTGTCGGCCACGCTGATTGCAGATTCGCTGCACGACATTTCCGCTGCTGGTGGCGTGAAGGCACATGTTGGAGTTGATGTTGATGAGACTCTGACCGGTATCGGTGTTGGAGAAGATCCACTGCTGGTTCTCAGCCAGGTGTGGTCGATACAGAATCAGCTGACCGTCCTCGGCCCGACTGGCACCGGAAATGTCCAAGGCCAGTTCGGAGGCAATGTTGATGACGGCAACGCCGGGGCCGGCGGCGACAAGGCGATAGATCTGCGTGTCGACCAACTCGCACTGCTGCACCGAGATGTTGGCCAACGAATCCAGACCGGCAGAGGAAGCACAAAGCCCTGAAGCAACGTTCACCAGCAGAACTGCGTCAGGCGGCAGATCGGGCAGTGGTTGATTGTCGACCGTGGTCGTTGTTGCTTCGGTAGTGGTCGTCGACTCTTCGGTCGTCGTCGTAGCCTCGGTGGTTGTTGTCGTTTCCGCCGTGGTGGCTGTAGTGGCCTCAGTGGTTGTAGTGGCCTCGGTGGTTGTTGTCGTCGGCTTTACCGTTGCTGGAGGTTCCGTGTCGTCAGGCACGGGGCTGGCCACCTCAGACGAGATTCCCAGATCAATCGTGTCGGGGGAACCACCGTTGGACACTCCGCCGGCCTGATCATCACCGTCGGTGAAGGATCCGGACGCTCGACTGTCTCCATCGGCGGCGCTCTGGCCGATGTTGTTTGCTTCGCCCGTGTCCGATCCGCCGCCGACCGCCTGAGCGGTCAACTCCGAATCGGCCACCACATCGGAGTTTCCTCGGCCGGCCTGCCAAGCCAATAGGCCGAGAACGACAATTCCGGCCGCGGCCAGGACTGGAACGGTCCCCTTCTTTAGCCGGATGCCGTCGAACCACCAGGCCGGTAGTTTTGTAGCTGTGGAGTTGACCTGCATCGGCCGGCCAACACGAAGCGGCGGCCCGTCACTCTGTGAGGAACCGCTTTCGAACGAAAGGCCACTGTCACCCTGATGTTGATCCATGTGGAAGAATCCATGTCCTTCCGTATGCTCCGCCATCAACGACAGCGTACCGTTCGAGATACTGGGCGAAGTAAACAGGACGGCAAATGAATTTAGGTGGTTTCACCTACTCACAGATCAAGACCGATGCCTCAAGACGCAACTTCGAACACGATTTCAAACACAGATTCGAAGACGGGATCAGACACGGATTCAGACGAGGGTTGAGGTATCAAATGAGGTCAACTGCGACAATTGTTGCCGCCATTCTGGCCGCGCTGACCGCCTGCTCATCGTCGGAGGACCGGCCGCAGCAACCCGACGCCGCCGTGACAACCCTCGACACATCGACAGAAGCTGCGGAGACGCCAACGTCGGAGTCGACATCAACAACAGAACCACCGACCTCCTCGGATGACATTGTTGTCCGACCGCTCCCCGCCAGCGGGGCCACCGGCGACAACAGCTGGATCGGTACAGCCGTGATGACCGATGACGAGATCCAGTTGGTTTGGGACCTGGCCGACGCTGTTTCGACCGCGGCCGGCAACGTCAGTCACCGCATCTACCGGGTGCCAACAGATCAGCTGGCCGAAAACGGGTGGGCCAGCCCGGAAGAGGCCGAACTCACCGGAGACGACTTGCTGTACGAGATTCCCGACGGTGTCACCACCTTTACCGACAGCACCGTTGAGACAGGCCGGTTCTACACCTATTTTCTGGTCGGCCTGACCGGACTCGCCAACTCCGCCACCGATCCGACCGAAGTCGATCCTGCCGATGTTGATGCTGCCGATGTTGATCCTGCC
>JAHDFR010000105.1:6093-13843 GCA_020628065.1 Acidimicrobiales bacterium | reverse complement strand
TGTGGTCACCAGGCGGTGGACAACCGCCCTGGCCGTAACTGACACGGAACCGCCGACAGCCATCACCGGTCTGACCGCTGAAGTAACAGACGACGGCGTGCTCCTCAGCTGGCGGCCGTCGACAGACGAAGTGGAGTTCGCCGCCTACTCCGTGTCGATCGTCAGTGCTGACGGCCAGACCGTCTACCTCGGGGGAGGTGCCGACGCCACCCTGACCACGTTCCTCGACAACCAATTCGGGGACGTCAACGGCAGCGGTCCGGCATCAAGCGGCAGCACCATCGAATACGTTGTCGAGGCCGTTGACTATCACAACAACCGCAGCGAGCCGGGCCGAATCTCCGTTACTCTTCCCTGATCGTCGTTAGGCGGATCGGGGCTACCCGTCGATGGCCGAGTCGTGGGGCAACGAACCGGGTGACGCCCGAATATAGGCAAACGGTGTCTGATAACGCAGGTTCGACACTCGCGACATGTAGACATCGGCGTAACGCTCAACCTGACGGGCGAACAAGCTCTTGTCCCGACCGGAACGCATCAAAGCACCCCACCGCTGGTTACCGAGATTGGAGGCCTGAGCAGCCAACGGAGCGATCTGCTCGTCAAGCTTCATGGCCGCCGAGCTCACTCGGTGCAGCTCGGACGAAGTGGACCGGTCTGCCCCCGGGCGACTGACAGCCAGACGCAGACGAGCCTGCTGGCGATCCAGTTCTACCTTGCGGGCCATCAACTGCTCCAGCTGACGCTGCTCCGATTCGAACTTCATGGCGTCAGTGATTTCCGACTCAAGCTCGCGCACCACGAGCGCGGTTCGCCAACGAAGAATGTCTTTGGTTACCAGCACGTCGCCGAAGAGGTGGTCGCCGACGTACAGCGGTTGGCCGGCCGAACCCGACTGTCCGGCACCCAACAGACTCTGCTCCACCAGCCGGGCGTTGCCGCCGAAGTACACTGCGCCCGACTCCAGCAGACCGTAGTGGGGCTGCAGCATGGAACGCTCCTCGTCAACCACCCTGTAAATGGGGTTGGTCCGGGAGAAGAACTGGGGCTTGTTGGCCGACACGATCACGATGTCGAACAGATCCCGCCAGCTGGTTCCATTCGGGCAGTACGGGTCAACCGTGTAAGCCATCATCGTCTTGGTGTAGGCCCAGTCGGAGTTTGTGATCAGCAACAGTTGTTTGCCGGCCAGTCGCTGGTCGAGCAAAGCCGGCACAAGATCGGGGTCGGGCTCGACGAAGCGATCGGGGTCGGCGACGATGTCGGCTTTTAATGAGCTGGTCAGGTGAGTCTCCGTCAAGGCCTCATCGACCACCCGATACAGATCGTCGTAGCCGGTGACGCCCGGCAACGGTTTGTCGTCGTGCAACTCGACCAGCTGGGTCCACAGCGACGCCCGGGACAGCTCAAACATGGTGTTCATGAACTCGAACCTGGGCTCGGCAAGATCGATCACTGTTTCGGTGTAGGCGTCACGGACCTCACCGAACGGCAGCTGCCGGTTTCCGTGCTGAGCCCTGACCACATAACCGAAGCGGGTCGCCTTAATGACGTTCCCCAACTGGAGATCAAAGGTCAAACCGATGGTGAAGGCGTCAACATCGAACGCCAAGTCGTCAACCGGCAGGCCTCGACGGCCAAGAATCTCTCTGGCCTGCTCGAAGGCGTGACCCTCCCACTCATTCACCCGGTAGTGAATAAGGGTGTAGTCCATGTCGTAGCCGATGGCTTTGACGCTGCGCAGGTTCAGCGTCCGGTTGGCAAACACTCCGCGTTCGGGCGGATGAGCTTCAAGGTCGATGGGTTGATCGGAAAGACCGGGTTGTGAAGCCACCGGTTCACCCTAACCGACCCCGCTGAGAGAATCTGAAGGTTCGACGACACCTTTGACCCAAGCGGCCAGCGTCCCGGCGGCTAAAGGGCGAACATCAATTGTGCCGATACACCCGGTATGCAATCTGATGGCAAGCGGTCACCTCGTGTCGGAGCGTTCGCCGTGGGCATGCTCGGCCTGGCGTTGTCCGACATCGCCATGTATCTGCGGATGATGGCACCACCAACCGGCGTGTTCGAACCCCTGGTTCTGCTGATCGGCCTCACCGGTGGCGCCATCGGCTACATCTCGTGGTTCGCCTGGCAGGTGGCGACCGTGAAGCGCCGGGCAGGCGCCGTCGGCGACGGCGTCCTTCTTGACGGAACCATCCTGGGTGTGGCCGCCGCCGCGGTGTTCGCCGTTCTGGTCGTCGCCCCTCAGGCCGACGGCACCAGCTTGCAGGTCGATCAGGTCTGGCTCCTCGGCTGTCTGGTAGCCGACATTGTTCTGGTCTGGCTTTCGGTACCGATTCTCACCACCCGGCCAAGCCGACGCACAGGGCTCGTAACCGTCGGGCTCTTGGCTCACGTCGGCTTCGACCTGACCCACGCGCTCTCTCTGGGGGCCGAGATGGGTGTCGCCCCGTCAACGACCCGTATGCGTCTCGGTGAGCTGTTGGTGCTTGCGGCGTTCGGCTGCTGGTTCCTGTCGTTCCGAACCTCCGACGCAACCGAACTCTCCTCCAACGCCGTGGCTCGTACCGCCCACATTCGGGCGGGGGGTCTGGTGGCCGCCCTGACTGTTCCGGTGTTTCTGGGCGCCAACATGTTGTGGAGCACCTCTCCCGGCCTGACCGGCTTCCTGCTTGCGCTCGGCTTGACCTTGTCGGCTTTGGTGGCGATGAGAGTCCGCAATCTGGTTTCGGACATGGCGGCCATGCAGGCCGAGTTGGCCCACCGAGCGGACCACGACCACCTCACCGGCGTGTGGAACCGGGCGGCCTTGATCGACTACGTCGACCAGCTGGCCAAGGACGACTCGCTTCGAGCGGTTCTGTACATCGACCTCGACGGTTTCAAGGCCGTCAACGACACCCTCGGCCACGATGCCGGTGACCATGTACTGGTCACCGTGGCCGATCGACTGAGCCATGCTGTGCGAGGCTCCGATCGGGTGGCCCGAATCGGCGGTGACGAGTTTGTTGTTGTTGTGACCGATGCCGACACCGACGTTCAAGGCATTGTCGATCGCCTGACGTCAGTACTCAACCGGGAACCCATTCACTGGGAAGGAGGGCCGCTCAAGGTCGGTGCAAGCATCGGACTTGCCCGATGCCCGACACCGAGCGGGGCAATCGGCGGAAACGAGACGACCGCTCCATCAAACGTCGAGTTGTACGACCTACTTCTGGGTGAAGCCGATGCCGCCATGTTCGCTCAGAAAGCGGCCCGCAAGGCCGAACGCGTTCAAACCCCAAGGGAGTCGGTGACGGCAAGCCGGCGGTAGACGCCGGATCGAAGCCGGTCGACTCCAACCGAACGGTCTTAGGTGCCCCGGCCGCCCGGGCCGGCGTTCAACAACAGCTGACCGAACTGACCGGCCACCTTGGTCGGGTCGGTTTGGTTGAGCCCGGCTGCGTCCTCCACCGCCACCGACATGGCCACGCCGTGGACGACAGCGGTGATGACCTGGGCCATGCCGACCGGATCGACCCAATCGGCGGCCACGCCGTCACGCCGGTAGGCCTCGATCAGCGACGCCAGAGATGCCGTCAACGACTGGTGCAATTCGGCCATCGGCCCGGCCAGCGTCTCGCTGGTTGATGCCGCCGCCAGGCTGTGCAGGTACGCCGGAATCTGCTGCCGGTTCTCGGCCAGCACGTTGTGAAGCATTTGAATTCCCACGAACAGCGCGGTCGACGGTTCAACGTCCGGCTTGACCATCTCGTCGATGACCGGACGAATGAGATCCTCAGCGACCGCGATCATCGCCTCGTCGACAAGATTGTCCTTGGAACCAAAGTAGTAGGTGATGGCTCCGAGGTTCTCCCCGGCTTCATCAGCCACGGCACGGGACGTCACCGAGACCGAACCTGAGGTTCGCAGCAGTGCCACGGTGGCTTCGATGAGACGCTTGCGAGCCGGGGCGTCGGTGGCGCCGCTTGAGCGCCGTTGGGCCCGCTTGGCCGAAGTGGCTTCGCTGTTCGTGCTCTGGGATGTGCCATCGGCTGCGGGACTGCCTGCCATAGTGGGCGAGGATAGTCCCACTGCCTACGACTCGACTCGGCCGACGACGGTCAGAAGCGAAATCGCCTGGTGAATTGGTTGTAGGTCACCGTGGCGACCAGGGTGGCGACAACGCCAACGGGCAGGAACCAGCCGACGACCGCCGGGTCGAACCGGCCCACCTCACCGTCCGACAACAGCGACGCCAACCCAGCCGTCACCAGCAGTCCGACGCATCCGACAACCACTCCCTCACCCCGCTCGATGGGCCGTCCCCGTAGCCAGACGCCGAGGACTGTACCGGCGACAGCCCCCGGCAATCCGCCGACCACCACCCCCAAGAAAGCGCCGACCAGAACAAACAGGGGCACGGCCGCCAGGCCGGCCGGGGAGAGCGGTCCGCTGATGACGCCGCCGATCAGGGCAAGGGCGGCGGGAACGGCACCAGCGACGGCTCCACCCAACGCTGCTCCCAGCAAGCCGGACAGTGCCCCATAGATGCCGTAGCGGACGGCTTCCGGCCTGGCGGCCGCCTGTGTACCTGTCTGTGTTTCTGTCTGTGTTTCTGTCTGTGTATCTGCTTGTGTGTTGGCTGCTGCATCAACCTTCGCTTTCATACATACGTATGATAGAATGGAAAATCGGAATCGGCAAGGCGGCACGACGGTTGAGGCCATATGTCATTGGACACAGCCCCCGAGCCGCCACCGGCCAAGGTCGCCACCGCCAAGCCCGAGGGATCACTACTGATCTACGGCCTTGCCGCCGCACTTCTGGCGCTGGCCACCGTGTGGGCAACCCTGCCCCTGGTCGCAGGGCGAGGGAACGACGAACTATCGGCCCCGGCCGGAATCAGGGTGAGTCCCGCCGGGGTGTACAACCCGGTGCTGGCCGGTGAACCATTGCCGGACGGCTTTCGCCAAGTCCTACCCCGCGACGCCATCGCACCGGTGTACGAACCACGCTTCGTCAGCCCATCACTGATCGACTGGGAACCGGGAACACAGGTCATCGGGGTGGAGATAGACGGAGAGGCCAAGGCTTACCCGGTCAGCTTCCTCAACGGTCGGGAAATGGTGATCGACGAAATTGCCGACATTCCCATAGTCGTCACCTGGTGACCGCTGTGCGCAACGGCGATGGTTCATCGCCGAGAAGTAGACGGTCAGCCAGTGGTGTTCGGAGTCCACGGCGCTCTGTGGGGCAACGCCATGACCTGGTGGGACCACGACACCGGCAGCATCTGGAGCCAACCGCTGGGTGAAGCTATTGCCGGGCCTCGCAAAGGAGCGACCATCGAACTGCTTCCCATGAGCTACACCACATGGGCGGCGTGGCAAGAAGCCCACCCCGACACGGTGGCCATGGACGCTCCGGCCGGACGCACCGGCTTTGATCTGGGCGAGTTCTACCTGGTGGTGGACTTCGCCGATGAAGCCAAGGCCTACCCCGTTCCCGATCTACGGGAGGTTGGGGTAGTCAACGATCGAGTGGCCGGAGCCGACATCGCCGTGGTCATCGACCCGAACGACGACCAGCGTTGGACCGTGTTCTCCCGCCGCCTCGACGACCAAACCATCACACTGGACATCGTCGACGGGAACCTTACCGACACCGAGACCGGCTCCACCTGGGACCCGGTGACCGGCGTCGCCCTGTCGGGCGAGCGAGAGGGAGACATTCTCGACCGGCTGCCGGCACTGACGTCGTTCCCCGGCGACTACGACACCTTCTGGCCTGACGGAGAGCTATGGCAGCGGTAACGCCACAGGTCACCCAACCTCCGGGCTCGGCCTACTTCCTTCGCCTGAACCGGCGGCGGTGGGACGATATGGAGATCGACAGCCTCGGTCGCCCGGCCGCCACCGTTGTCGGTGCATGGCTCCTGCTGGCCTGGGCCCGCTTCGGGCCGCAGCTGATCGGTGACCTTCAAGCCGTTGTTCGATTCGTCCTGGTTGGTGTCTACGGGTGGTTGGCCCTGTCCCTGGCGATCTACCTGTTCGACCGCCTACGGGGCCGACGACCGAACCTGGAAACCATCGTGGCCAAGATCGGTTTGGCCCATCAGGCGTTGGCCGTCGGCGGGTTTGCCATCCAGATCGTGCAGATACTGCCGTTGCCCATCCTTGCGACCATTGTCGGCGTCGGGTCGGTGCTGTGGATGGGAGGCCAGCTGGCGGCAGCGATCACCTCACTGCGGCAAACCTCGTGGATCGGATCGGCTCCGGTGGCTATTGCGGCCTGGGTGGGTTGGCTGGCCGTGATCGGCACCTACCTGTGGAGCCGTCTCGGCCACCTCATCTAGGGCCTCGACCCAGGCGCCGTATGTCGCCGCCGCCAATCGCCGACTACGACTCGGGTGACCCTTGAAGCCGGCTTCTACGACCAGCCCGGTGGTCGCTCAACGCCAACTGACCGGCCTGAAGCACGGGACTCATCAGAACCACAAACACCACAGTGGCCGGACCGAAGTCTCCACCCAGGACCAAACCGCCGACGACAACCGCCGCCTCCACCGCAGTTCGAACCCGGAACGGATCCAGGCCCCGAGCCTCACCAGCCTTCATCAACAGCTCGATTGACCCGCCGGTCAAACCGGCGTGCAGCACCAGGGCGATGGCGGTAGCCATAGCCAGTGTTCCCAGCACGACAAAGGTCACCCGAACAGCCATCGGTTCCGGCTCGGCGATGACGGTCATAAACGTGTCGACGGCCAGGCCGTTGGCCAAAAGGTAGGCGATCCCCGACGGCTTGGGCGGCTGTCGAAGAACGGTGGCAACGAGCATCAAAAGACCGGTGAACAACCAGCCGGCCTGACCGAGGCTCACCCCCAGCCGATCACGAAGGGCGGTCAGCATCACGTCGTACGCCGGTACTCCAAGACCCGATCGTACAAACAACGTGACGCCCAGCCCGATGAGGCTTGAGCCCAGCAGGAGGATCAACAGCTTGGCGGCACCGGTGCGGGTGGTCGGGGTGTAGACCTGCCGACCGGCGGCAACCATGCCGTGGCGGGACAGCGCAAAGAGCTGGTTCGAGTACCGGCGCGTTCGGACCCCGGCACCGGTAACCGCCCGTCCGGAAACCGACACGGAGCGCTGAATTTTGGCTTTGCTCGGGTCAACCACAGAGCGGATACGGGCGTTCACTGTCTTAGTTAACGGCATCAGACGGGCAAAGCCGAGCGAATTACGGTGTGCGTATGTCACCCCCCGTCCACTATTGATCAGCTCCTGTCAATGTTGACAAAAGTCATGCTCAACCGGTGACAGATTCGTCTACCGGTGACAGCCCGCAGGCATGACGATGAGGGCTATGGAACACGTCAATCGCCCCCACCATCAAGCACTCGCTCAACAGACGCCTCAACCTCTCATTCGGCTTCGCAGCGTTGCCAAACACTTCGATCCGGTCGACAAGTCCGGGAGCCCGATCGTGGCCGTCAACGGCATCGATCTTGATATTCACCGAGGTGAGATTGTCGCCCTGCTCGGCCCCAACGGGGCCGGCAAGACCACCACGCTCGACATGATCCTCGGGTTCAGCGAGCCGACATCAGGCGACATCGCCGTCTTCGGCCGGCACCCTCGCGAAGCCGTCACCGGCGGCCGCATCTCAGCCGTACTGCAAACCGGCGGTCTGCTGCGGGACCTCAAAGTATCGGAAACGGTACAGCTGGTGGCTTCCACCTACAGCCACTCCAGTGATCGAT
>JAHDFR010000105.1:0-5993 GCA_020628065.1 Acidimicrobiales bacterium | reverse complement strand
GCAGCCGCTCAGGAGATCATGGAGCGAACCGGTCTGGACAAGATCGCCGACCGTCTGGTGCAGTCATGCTCCGGAGGTGAACAGCAGCGCCTGCGGTTCGCCCTCGCCCTGCTGGCCGATCCCGATCTGCTTCTTCTGGACGAGCCCACGGCCGGCATGGACGTTCAAGCTCGCCGAGACTTCTGGGCGGCCATGGCGGCCGAAGCCGAGCGGGGCCGCACCGTGGTGTTCGCCACCCACTATCTGCAGGAGGCCGAAGACTACTCCCAACGGACCGTCCTCATGGCCAACGGCAAGGTGGTGGCCGACGGGCCGACCGATGTCGTCAGAAGGCAGGCCTCAGGCCGGACGGTCAAAGCCCGCCTGCCGTTGGAAGCCGTTGAACGTGCGGTCGCCGTTATCTCAGCCCAGCCGGGCGTCAACAACGTCAGCGTCGAACTGGACCAGATGGTCATCGACACCAACTCGTCCGACGACATCGCCCGCTTGCTGCTGAACCAGCTCGACGGCCGAGATCTGGAAATCGAACCGGCGTCGCTCGAGACCGCCTTCATCAAACTCACCGACACACCCGACGCGGTTCCCGCCGCTCACTAGAACAAGCCGACAACCCAAAAAGAACTACAGGAACTACAGAAACTGAGGGAAACAATGACCACCCAACTCACCACCGCCACCGGTGCAACCACCCAAGCCGCCTCCGTCAAGAGTCCGGCCTTCAACACCACCTACTACCGGCTCGAAATGCGTCGGCTCCTGCGAGACCGGGTAAGCCTGTTCTTCACCGCCGGCCTGCCGGTCTTCTTCTACCTTCTCTTCGGAGCCTCACCCAGCTACGCCGATGAGAACGTCGGCGACGGCAACGTGGCCATGCTGATCATGCTTGGGATGGCGGCGTACGGCGCTGTGTCAGCTACCAACGCCGTCGGCGGTGGAGCCGCCGTCGAACGAATGCAGGGCTGGGGCCGTCAACTGGGTCTGACCCCGATCACCGACCGTCAGTACGTGACCGTCAAGGCCGCCACCGCCATAACCATCGCTGCCGTCCCCCTAGCTCTGATCTTCGTCGCCGGAGTGGCTACCGGGGCACGAGCACCGCTCTCGGTATGGGTGACATCGGGAGTCATCCTGCTGATCGGAGCCGTCACCTTCGCTCTATGGGGACTGTGCTTCGGGCTGGCCTTCCGCTCCGAAGCAGCGGTGGCCGCCGCCGGAGGCTCCCTGGTGGTGCTGTCGTTCCTGGGCAACATCTTCGTGCCGCTCACCGGCTGGCTGTTGACCGTGGCCAAGTTCACCCCGCTCTACGGCTACGCCTCGCTGGCCCGCTGGCCACTGACCGACGGCGGATCGCTGGACCCCGAAACCGGCAACCTCATCACTGAGCCCCTGTGGCAACCACTGACTAATGTCTTGGTATGGACCGCACTGCTGGGCATAACGACAGTGACGCTGGTTCGCAAGGGCCGGGGACGTCAGTGACCAACGGGTCGGCACCTGCGGCTTCAGGCTGGAACCGACTGGGAGACCAGATCGAGAAACGCGGATGGCTTCTCTCCGTGGTCTGGCTGGTCTTCCTGATCTTCCCCGTCATCGCCGTCTGGACCGACCCGGTAGCACTTTGGAGGAAGCTGGCGATCACGACGTTGATCGCCGCTTTCTCGTTCACCTACGTCCACGGCTTCAAGACGATGGACGACGCCGGAAAACGTGGAGACAGTTCTCTTACCCGACGGCCACCGGTTACCGATTCCGGGTTCGACACCCAGGAAGACTTCAGCGACATAGCCGCACCGTGGTGGGCGTCGCACCCCGGCAGCGTGGCCCACTACGTCGTGCTGGTGGCTCTCACCACCGCCGCCCTCGCTCTTGGGGGGTGGGGCATGCTGGGAATGCTGGCCTTCGTAGTGGTGTACGCCAACTTCAACCTGGCCTGGCCGGCGGCCGCCGCCACCGTGGTGGTGGCACTGGCAGCCACGCTGGTCGGCCCCGCCCTTCAAGGCTTCCTGGACGACGTGTGGTTCTTTGCCATCATGGTCGGCACCCTGGCGGTGTTCACCGCCATGATCCGCCTGGCCGAGGAACGGGAGGCCGAACGATCCCAGTTCAGGACCCAGCTGGTGGTCAGCGACGAGCGAGCCCGGGTTGCCCGGGACGTGCACGACGTGTTGGGCCACAGTCTCACTGTGGTAACGCTGAAGGCCGAGCTGTGCCAACGCTTATTGCAGATGGTCCCCGACGACCCGGACGCTCTCGACCAGTGCCGCCAGGAAGTGGCCGAGTTGCAGGCCACCAGCCGTCAGGCCATGGCCGAAATCCGCACCACTGTCGGCGGGCTCCGTCAAACCGATCTGGCCGACGAGTTGTCGGCGGCCAGGTTGGTGTTGAGCGACGCCGGGGTCAACCTCACCGTGACCGGCGATCACAGCCATCTCGAAACCGATCAACGAAACCTGCTGGCCTGGGTGGTGAGGGAGTCGGTCACCAACATCGTGCGCCACGCCGAGGCCAAGTCCTGCATAATCGCATTCGATCCGGAAGCCGGACCTGAGGATCAGGCCACGCCCCCGCCTGCGATGCGCATCACCGACGACGGCAAAGGCCTCAACGGACGTCCGGAAGGCAACGGCATTACCGGTCTCCGTGATCGGGTGGCAGCCGCCGGCGGATCCTTGATCGTCGCCTCGCTTGACGCCCCGGAGTCAGGCACCGAGCTGGTGGTGAGTTTGTGATCCGTCTTCTAGTGGCCGACGATCAAGCACTCGTTCGCGGGGCGTTGGTGGCCCTGCTCAACCTGGAGCGGGACCTCGACGTGGTGGCCGAAGTGGAGCGGGGCGACGAGGTTCTGACCCACGCCGCCGACGGTTCGATCGACGTCGCCCTGCTCGACATTGAGATGCCCGGCCTCGACGGGATCTCGGTAGTGGAACAGCTGACCGAGCACGCCCCGGACGTCAAAGCCCTTATCGTCACCACATTCGGTCGACCCGGCTATTTGCGCCGAGCGCTTGATGCCGGAGCGGCCGGGTTTGTGGTCAAGGACACCCCGGCCTCCGAACTGGCCGAAGCCGTTCGTCGGGTGCACACCGGGATGCGGGTGGTTGATCCGGCGCTGGCCACCGAGTCACTGCTGGAAGGAATGAACCCGCTGGCCAAGCGTGAGCAGGAAGTCCTGTCCGAAGTCCTCACCGGCGCCCCGGTGGCCGAGATCGCCAACACCCTCGGCCTGTCGGCCGGCACGGTACGCAACTACCTTTCAACCGCGGCGACCAAAATGGACGCCCAATCGAGCACGCAGGCTGCCGTCATCGCCCGCGACCGCGGCTGGTTGTAGCGCCGGTTGTGGTCCATCACGCTGCTGGCCGATCCGGCTGAGGCGCACGGTTCCACCCAGTTCCCTCCGTCACGGACCTTCACCTGCCGGTTCGAGGACACCACTAATCAGATGTGCAGCGCAGCGTGGCAGGCGAACTCTCAGGCTCTGTACGACTGGATGGAGGTCAACATCGGTGACGCCGCCGGGCGACACCGGGAGTTGATACCGGACGGGCAGCTTTGCAGTGCGGGTCGAAGCAAGTACGGGGCCTTTGATGTTCCCGGACAGTGGCCGGTGACGGCGCTGCAACGAGATGACGACGGTCTCATCGACATTGCCTTCCAAAACACTGCTCCGCATCAGACCGCCTACTACCGGGTGTACATCACGAGAGACGGGTTCGACGCCACCATCGATACCCTCGCCTGGTCGGACCTTGAGCTCGTTCTCGACAGCGGGCCGGCCGATCGCACCGATCGGTTCACCACCCGGACGGCCCTGCCGCTTCGTAACCAACCAGCGATCCTCTACATCGTCTGGCAGCGAAGCGACAGCCCTGAAGCCTTCTACGCCTGTAGTGATGTAACGGTCAGCGGAAACGGCTCCGGCCCGACGCCTACCCGACCCCCGACCACTGTGACCCCGTCGACGAGTCAGGCCACGACGACGTCGACGCCCGGACCGTCAACCACGGCCGGCTCGACCCGGGCGACTGTGACCACGTCCGAAGTTCAACCGGTACCGTCATCGACCATGAGGCAGTCCACCATCGCTTCGACCTCAACGACGGTGCAGACGCCAACCACATCAACCCCGTCGACAGCCACGTCCACCAACTCGGCCAACCCGGCCACCGCTACCGATGCCGATGCCGATGCCGATGCCGTGGAGACAACAGCAGGCTCCTCGCCCGCCTCCACGACGACGTCCGCCGTCGCCTCCACCGTTGGCGATGCATCGGAGGCGGCCCCCACCAGCAGCACTGCCGGCGACGCCGCCTCGGAGAACGCTGAGGCTGTCGGATCTGTCGGTCTACTGGCCAACGACGACAGCGTCATACTTTCCACTATGGCCAGTATGGACAAGGTGTCGGCGCCGGTGGCCTACGACACTCCACAAGTCGGACGATCGCCACTCCAATGGACCCTGCTGGCCGGTGTCACGGTGGCACTCATGGCCCTCGGCTTCGCTCTCTCCGCCTCGGGACGCAGAGTGCTCTCCGACCTTGCGGCCCACAGAATACAGAAGAGACAAGCCACCAACGTTCAGCGGGCCCACCATCCAGCCGACCGGTACCCGGTGATGCAAATCCCGAGGATTTCAAAGTCCGACCCTCGATGAGAGCTGACCGTCACACCGATGACATTCCATGACCGACAGTCGTCCCGCCCGGCAGTTCGAGGAGTGGTACCGCCACGAACATCCTCGCGTCCTGGCGGCGCTGGCGGTGGCGGGCGGCGACGTCGAAGCTGCAAGCGAAGCGACAAACGAAGCCTTTGTACGGGCGTACGAGCGATGGGACGACGTTCGAGCGATGTCTTCTCCTGGAGGATGGCTATACCGAGTTGCCCTCAACGAACTGCGGCGGAGGTTCCGACGACAAAAGATCGAACAACGTCTTCTACGACGCCAAACCCGGCTACCGGCCGAGACCGGACCTACTCCGGTGGCCGATTCGGCCGTGTGGGATGCGGTTCGCCAGCTCCCACCACGCCAACGGTCAGCTGTGGCTTTGCGCTATGTCCTGGATCTGACCGAACGCGAGGTCGCCGAGCTGTTGGGCATCAGCCGCGGAGCGGCTTCCGCTTCGCTCTCTGCGGCCCGGGAGAGTCTTCAAAAGAAGTTAGGGGACGAAATGGACGACCGTTGGCATGACAGCACCACCCGACGGGCAGACGGGACTCGAGGCCCGCTCACGACCAACGGACCTGGGTTCGGTAGTGGCTGATGGTTGATCTCCAACGTTCGCTTCAGCCGACCGGGTCCGTACCGCCGCTGCCGGTCGGCGCTCTCGCCGCTCGAGCGGCGCGACGCAGACGACGACGCCGAATGACGGCTGGCGTCGCCACCACCACGCTGGCCCTTGCTGGAGCGTTCGCTTCCATCAACCTGCAGCCACCGCCGGAACGGACGATAACCCTCGACGATCCCGCCGGGGTCGTTACCACTACCCTCACGGCCACGCCCCAACCCGACGACGATCCGGAAGCGACGACGCCCTCAACAAGCCTGCCTTCAAACGAGCCTCCGCCAAACGAGCTTCCGGCTACTCCCCCTCCAACCGAAACAACGCCATCCTCCGACTCGGGCGATCAGGCCACCGGAGAACAGCCGAGCTCAGCTCCACCCGAACCGGTTGCCTCCACCCCTCCCGGGCTCAACATCGACATCACCAACACATCAACCTGGGAGTCCGGCTACTGCATGCAGGCAGCGGTTACCAACAACACCGATGAGCCCATCATCTGGACCGCCACTTTTGATCTTGGTGGGACCGTTGCATCAGTGTGGAACGCCGCAGTTGACGACAGCTCCCCGGCCGCAGCCGTATTCTCCGGTGAAGAGGGCTACAACACCGAACTGGGTCCAGAAGCTGAAACAGAATTCGGAGCGTGCGTGGACACCAACGGCAATCAGTGACCCAGCGGATCATGGTGGCTCTGACCAGAGATCAGGTTGC
>JAHDFR010000324.1 GCA_020628065.1 Acidimicrobiales bacterium | reverse complement strand
TCAGTGATGTTGGAGAACGGTGCCGTGCTCGACATCTCTCAGCTGTTGGGTTGATGCTGAGCCGAGGCTTACAACAGGCCTTGGCTAGACTGGCGACGCATGGCACTCCTCCAAGCGTTCGACGATGACACGCTGAGTGTTCTCGCCTCCGAGCCGTCGATCAACCGCGGTTTGGCTTATGCGGCAGAGGCACGGGTAACCATCAACTCGAGGTCGAAGACGTCGGTGACGGCCACGGTTAAAGGGATCATGGCCTACCAAGTGTCGCTGTCCTCCGACGGGGGTGTGCGGCAGTGGAGGTGCAGCTGCCCGGTCGGCCTTAGCGGCGAGTTCTGCAAACACGCCGTTGCCGTGACAGCAGTGTTGAGCGGCCGCGTCGAAGAGGCATCGGCCGAGTCCAACTCGGTGTCGACCATCTTGGAGAAGCAACAAGCTGCCGATAATGAGGTGCGGGCATACCTGCAAACGCTGGAGCCTGCCGACATGGTTGAACTCCTCTTCGAAATCGCCCAACGGGACGGCCGGCTCCACGCCCGCCTGCTTCGTGAGGCCCGATTGAGTCAGGCTGATGCCGGTCAACCCGACGGCTCGACTAGCCAAGATGACGGCTCAGTGCTCGACATCAAAGCATTGAAGAAGGAGGTGACGGCGGCCTACGGGCGAGGTTTCGTTTCCTACCGCGAGGCTGCCGACTGGGCGGCAGACGTCAACGATGCCATCGACTGGATCTCTGACATTTGCGATGCCGGACACTTCGAAGCGGCTGCGCTGCTGGCCGAGCACGCCCACAAGCGAACTGAAACCGCCGTCCAAAGAGTGGACGATTCCGACGGCTGGATCACCGACATCTTTCATCGAATCGCCGACATCCATGCCACCGCCTGTACAGCGGGCGCGTTCAGTCCCAAGAACTTGGCTCATCGTCTGGTCAAACTGGAGCTGAACGCTGAGCTCGACACCTTCCAACGCAGCGCGGTCAGCCACGCCGAAGCTCTCGGCACTGAAGGCCTCGAACTCTACGGCCAACTGGTGAACGAAGCCTTCGACGCACTTCCAGCTGACAGCTCCCCGTGGGGAGCGATGTTTCGGGTGCACCAGGCTCGTATAGGCCACGCCATTGCGTCGGGCGACCCTGATTTGCTGGTCGACGTGATGAGTGACGACATCAGGTCGCCGTACGATCATGTCGAAATCATCGATGCCTACGACACGGCTGGCTATGCAACCGAGGCCCTGGCCTGGGCTGACCGAAGCCTCCAGGAGTTTGCCGATCGAACCCATCAGCTACATGAAGTGAGGGCTCGACGGGCCGATTTGCTCCGCCGTATCGGAGACGATGATGCCGTTGTTGCGATGTACCGGGAGAGTTTCGAAGCCACACCGACACCGGAGACCTACCGACTCTATGTTGACAATGCGGGCGCCGCAGAAGAGGCCAGGGAGATTGCCATTGCGTTCGTGATGGGACGCCTGAGCGATGCACCTACTCCTGATGCTGACGAACCATCAGGTCTGATCGGACGGCCGGTGTCAGACCGTCGGGCTTCCAATGCGGTCTCGGTGCTGTTGGCCGCCAGCGACCACGAGCGAGCGTGGGCGGTTGCGTTGGCTCACGGCGCAACACAGCACGAGTGGCACAAGATGGCCGAGCAGCGGCAACTGGAAGATCCGGAATCGGCGATTACCGTGTTCGCGGCGGAGGCCGAAGCTGCCATCGGACGCAAGAACAGGTCGGGGTACCAGACAGCGGCCAATCTGTTGGCTCGGATAGAGCGGTTAGCTGCGGCTGTGGAGCGGCCTGAGCTGTCCAGCGGAATCGTCGATGACATCAAGGGTCGACATCGTCGGAAGACCAGCCTCATGAAGCTGTTGGGCTGACTCGCTGGTCGCAGAACCTACGAAATGATGCCGTGACGAGCGTTAAACGACTTGGCTGACGAGTATGCCTGCACTATCCCAATGATCCACATAATCGGCACCGTGAGAAAACCGATCAGCAAGAAGATCAGCAAGAAGTTGATGAACTGAATGGCCATGAACGCCAGACCAAGACCGATCTGACCGTTGTAGATCTGGCCGGCCCCAGTCCATACCGCTGAAAGTACGGCGGCGACGCCCGGATTCTTGGCTTGCACCATGACGGCGTTAGCCTGCACGGGTTGTGAACTCATGGCTTGGCTTTGCAGATTTGGGGGCGCTGGGGTTGACTGGAAACCTGGAGGGCCTTGAGGTGGCGGCTGCCAGTCGGCCGGGTCGGATGGTTGTGTTGGATCAGTCATGTACCTCTCCTGTCGGGACTAGAGTTCTGACGGAGAATCTCCGCGGACTCTTGGTTAATGTTGTTGGACTGTTTCGTTCTTGAGCTATTTCCATGCCACCTAGACTTGCTGTTGGGTTGATCTTTGGTCGCTGGCCGCGGCCGCCTCGTCGGCTAGGACTCGACGACCAAGTATTCGAGCACTTCGACCGGGCGCTCGTTGACTCGCACGATCGTTTGTCCGTTGAAGTCTCCGGCCCGTCCGCAGGTGCATGACCAGGCCAACCCCCAAGTCA
>JAHDFR010000104.1:13086-16137 GCA_020628065.1 Acidimicrobiales bacterium | reverse complement strand
CGGCCCCGTTGAAGAACTCCGCCTTCTTGTCAGCTACCGAAGAGAACTGATCGAAGCCCGTAACCGGCTGATAAACCGTCTCCACGCCGACCTGGAACAAATCCGGTGCGGCTACCACCACCAAATCACGACCCCGCTCACCTCACCAACAGCGCTGACGAAAGTGTCACGACTGCTGTCCGGCGACAACACAGCCAGAGCCACCATCGCCAAACGAAGGATCCGTCACATCCGCGAGCTGACCCGCCAAATTGATGTTCGCCATGGCCAACGGCACCGCACCACCCGATGCCAGCTCCGGTCGAGGAACCCGACACCGCCTCAACCGTGGCGGAAACCGCCAACTCAACAAAGCCCTACACACCGCAGCAATCACCCAAATATCAAGACCCTACACCGAAGGCCGCCGACTCTACGAATCCCACCTCAACCGAAGAAAAACCAAACGAGAAGCCATCCGAGCACTCAAACACCGCATCTCAAACCGAGTCTGGACCCACCTCCAACCCACCACCGCTTGACATAGGAGCTCAACTAGTCGCTTCCGGACTCGACCGTGCTCAAGTTCTTGGCCGCGTACGTGCGATCGAAGCCACCGGCGACAAACGCCTTAACCGAGGCCAACCACGGCATCAGCTACCCAAAGCACCCAAATCAGCGGGAAGAGAACGCAGAGAGGCAGAAACAATAAGGCACCTCCACCCCATGCCGCCCCCTGATCGTGAACGTCAACCTCGTACCGAAGACTGTCGGACTGATCATCACCGCCCGGCGGTTGCCGAAAGGCGAGAACCGAAACGGGACTGCCGAGCGGCACCGGGCAGCGGGAGAATCCCCAAACCTTCTCGAGGTCGACAAATCTGTTGCCGGAGCCGACCAGGCGAACGGTCGGTCGATACGACGGTCGCTGTCGGAAGGCAGACGAATACGTGTTACCGACAACAAAGCCGGCCAGCCGCTCGATCGGTTTGGGGTCGGCGTGGTCGCGCAACATCCCGGACAACAACTCGACCGTGAACCAGGCGGCGTAGGGAACTGTCGCCGCGATAAGCATCACCCCATCCCACCCCGGGTGTTGCAAGGCCACGGTTATGGCAACGGCAAGAATCGAAAACCACCAGAGCTTGACACCAAAAAGCCGCAGATCGCTTGGAGAAACATCCATCTCGGTGTCAGCCGCCGCCACCGAAGACTGCTCCAGCGTCGTTAACCTGTGCAACGACGACGCTCCAATGCCGGTCTCGGAGCCAACCCCAGTGCCGGAGCCGACAGCGACCGCGACGACTGCGTCCACCAGCTCCTGAGGCGTGGCTGTCTTCAACGAGTGCCACCGCAGTTCGGGGTCGTCATGACCGACAAGAAGCCGGACATGGTCCGGCGGCCTGCGTTCGCCAAGAATCCAACGGGTGAGTGCCCAGGTCTCAGATCGGTTGCTGTCCCGCTCAGGTAGCGGCCCTACACAATCATCGGGCGTCAGACACCACAGGCCGGCGGCCGGTAGGTGAGTACTCAACGACGGATTCAGCCTGGCCAGCAGCGGCGTGATGGTCACTCCTTCGTGGTCAACGGTCACCCGTTTGGCGAATCGACCCGATGGTCCGCAGCTGTAGATCAGCCCGACAAGGGGCAGCATCAGAACGAACAGGAACGCTGCGAGATTCAACGCCATAGGTGACCGGCTGGCGCCCGGTGGAAGGAAACTGATGCCGACGTAGGCCGTGGCCAAAAGACCCGCCGCAACAACAAAGACACCAGCCGGAACCGTCGGTGTATGCATCACGTACGGCAAACGCACGGTGCCACTGTTGGAGGTCGACGGCAACGCCGACCCTCGGTCAAATTCCGCCATATTCCGACCCCCTCGCCGCGATCAACCGGCGTTCGTCGCACAACAAGATGGATTGATCTTGCCGCTTTTGTTGACGCCGATGCTAGCCGCCGAAGGACACCATGCCCCGTCGGCTACTGTCGTTGGATGGCGTCAAGATCGGTGTGATGTTGGTTCGAAGAACGTTGGTTGGAGCGAGCTTGGTTGTTCTCAGCCTGGGCGCAACAGGCTGTGGCTTGGCTGGGCAACAGCAACCTGATGAACCGCTGCCGCGGGCCGAGCGGTTCGAGTTCGTCATTCAACCGGCCGACCTGGAAGCGAACGAGGTTCGCGAGCGGCTGGAAGACAATGGCCTCAACGATCATGAGATTATTGACGCCATACATCTGGCTTGGGTTGAAGGATCAAGCGGCAGGGTTGACTTCTACCAGTACAACGGAATCAGTCAGAGCCCAACCCTTCCCGGCCCGGTCAGCTGCCACGCCACCGTCGACCCCGGGTCGGGCGACAGTGCGAGCTGCGGTGCCGGATTCGACCGACCTGACACCCCAACCTCACCGCTGGAAATCACCGGTCGGGCAGGTGACCGCTTCTACGAAACGGCCGAGCTGGCGGTGTCGGACGACGTAGCCGTCATCTTCGGAACAACCGAGGACGGCACCAAATATCGGATAGAACCACTCGACGGTGTCGGCTGGGTCGAGTGGACAGGTAACAGAGGCATGATGACCCTGACAGCCACCGACGAAGACGGCAACGTACTGAAACAGCTGGCGGCAATCGTGTACGGACCCAGGTAGGCCGACCACCCAAATCGCCGCCGAGGCCGTCATTACCCATCACTACACTGGTCACAATGAGACACGCAGACACAGCGGAAGAGGCGATGTCTCGCTACGTCAACGCCTATCAGTCGCTAAGCGGAAGCGAACGGGTGGCCCGGGCCATGGAAATGGCCGAAGAGGTCAAGGCCATCACCATGCAGGGCATTCACGACCGCAACCCTGAGTTCACCGAGGCCGAAGCCCACACCGAGTGGCTGCGAATACTGCACGGCGACGAGGTCGTGAAGGCTATTCAGGCCAATGCAGGCTGAACTGCTTCGGCTGATCGTCGAGTCGCTGACGACAGCACAGATCCCCCACATGGTTACCGGATCGTACGCCAGTACCTACCACGGCGAACCCCGAATGACGCGGGACATTGACCTCGTCATTGATCCC
>JAHDFR010000104.1:7494-12986 GCA_020628065.1 Acidimicrobiales bacterium | reverse complement strand
GACGTCTACGTGGCCACCGTCGAGGACACCATTCTGGCCAAACTGGAGTGGGCCAGTCGTTCGGGTTCAGATCGCCAGTTAGACGATGTGAGAGGCATGATGCGAGTGGCCGACGTTGACACCACCTATGTAGATCGGTGGGCCGATGAGTTGGGTATCGCAGAACTGTGGAACAACGTCCGAACTACAGGACCAAAAGTTGGCTAGCGACAAGGCGCTGAGCTCGGGCATAGAAAGTATGGGGCCTCACCCCATACTCGTGTTGTAGTATGGGAAGCATGATGACGAAGCACACCTTCGATCTCGATGAAGAGACCGTGGCCGCCCTGGAAGAGCTAGCTCAGGACGAGGGTTCCAAGGCCGCAGCTGTACGTCAAGCGATCGTGACGCTGCACCGTCGGCGACAACGTCTGCGAGACGCGGAAAAGCTGGCCGAGGGCATCGAGTACACGGCTGAAGAATTGGCTGACGCTGAGGCGTGGGCAAAACAGGTTCTGGCTTGAGTGGCGTCGTAGTGGTCGACACCGGACCGCTCATTGCGCTCGACGGGAGCGGATACAGGGATGTCGTCCGCTATATGCGTGGACTGGTGCGTGAAGGAGCGCTACTCATCACTTCCAGCGGGGTACTAGCACAGGCATACCGCTCGTCGAAACAGGTACGGCTCCATCAGGCCATCAAGCTTCTGGAACATATTCACCCGATCTCAGACTGGCGGTCCATCGGTTTGATACTGGCCGACAGCGGCACATCAGATGTAGTTGACGCCCACGTCGCCGCACTTGCGCTCCACTACAACGCGGTTATCTGGACTAGTGACCCCGATGACATGGTCAAGCTGGGAGTGGCCAACGTCGTACGGCAGTGACGCTTGCCGTCTGCTACAGCCCACCCACAATGGCGTCAAAAACCCACAGCAACCACACAGCACTCACTCCGATCGCCAGCACTACCAGCATCGGCGATACCCGACCGGTGAAGCCCAAACTGCCCTCGTCGATCACATGCGACGGGCGCCCCGTGCGGTTGGGCACAACCGGGACCGGGCTGCCGTTAGGTAGCGGGCAACGGGTCATCCCACCTGCCCCCTTAACCAGCCTGCGATCGCCATCGGCCGATGTAACCACCACATCGGCCACATAACGACGGGACTTCCGGTACGACGATTCGTCCATGCTTCGTACAACGTGGCCGACAGCGCGACCGGTAACAGTCTGCGCCCCTTCACATCGGCCGAGGACATCGTTCGAAGCAAACCAGACATACCACAATCCAAGCGGGGTAAGAGCCGCCGCCAACAACATGGCCGGCCAAGCAGCATGTCCAAGCCAGACAGTGACGGCCATGGTGGCGACAGCACCAACAGCGGTGATGACCCGAGCAGTAGGTCCGGGTGTCGGCAAGTCAACTTGAGATGAATCGGCGCCAGGCCCATCCCCGGCGGCTCCCTCAGGCGCCGGGTCTCGATCAGCAACATCATCCGATGCAGGCACCACCGACAGCTGTTTGAGGGCGTCAAGGAACTCAGCGGCATTCCGCAGCTTGATCGAGTGCCAGCGAACAGTGGCGTCGGTTGATCCCAGCAGAATCCGGTGTTGAGTTGGTGGCCCCTGTTCGGCGTACACCCACCGCAGTAGTGGTCCAGCGACGGCTCCGGTCCCTGCTCGCTCGCCGTCGGCTGACACTTGATCTCCCATTACCCGGTCTCTGGATACTCGGTCTCTGGATACTCGCTCTTTGGATACTTGGTCGAGTACCCGCTGAGCCACCTGATTATCAGGCAGGTAGTGGATTAAGCCGTCGGCCGGAAGGTGCAACGGCGCTGGTCGGCCGAACCTCTGAGTGAGTAGCGACTCGATAAGAACACCGGATGAGTCGATCGTGACCTGCTTGCCCAACCTCCCTTGATTACCTGCCTGAAACATCAGATTGAACGTCGTCAACGCCAACGCCACGGCAGCGAATATGACACTGGCGAACAGCGGCCGCCCACCACGGTCCACCACAAACACAGCGACGAGGAGCAACACCGTCAGTCCGAAACCAATGGCCAGCGATACCACCACGCCCGGCGCCGACGGAGTGCTGGTTACAAACGGAAGGGGCGAGCTGTCCCGGCCTGCGTGGCGTTCGGCCAACTCGGCTTCGGCGTTAGATGTCCAGGAAGCGGACGTCGTCGGCGTTGGTTTGGATGAACTGCTTGCGGGACTCCACGTCGTCACCCATCAGCACGGCGAAGACTTCGTCGGCGATAGCCGCCTGCTCAACCGTAACCTGCAACAACGTGCGGGTTTCGGGATCCATAGTGGTGTCCCACAGCTCCTCGGCGTCCATCTCACCCAGGCCCTTCAGACGCTGAAACTCAGCCCTCGGGTGCTCAGCTGCGTAGTCGTCGCGGGAGCGGTCGTCCTTCAAGTAGATCTTCTTCTTGCCCACCACCGTCGAGTACAGCGGCGGCTGAGCGATGTAGATATAACCGGCCTCAACCAGTGGACGCATCTGGCGGAAGAAGAACGTCAACAGCAGCGTGCGGATGTGCGAACCGTCAACGTCGGCGTCGGCCAGCAGGATCACCTTGTGATACCGAGCCTTCTCCAGCTCGAACTCTTCCTCGCCCAACCCGGCGCCGATGGCCTGAATCAGCGAGATGATCTCGGTGTTCTTGAACATCCGGTCGATGCGGGCCCGTTCGACGTTCAAGATCTTGCCCCGGATGGGCAGGATGGCCATGGAGTGAGGATCGCGGGCGTCCTTGGCCGAACCACCGGCCGAGTTGCCCTCCACGATGTACAGCTCGGACTCCGACGGATCCTTCGACTGACAGTCGGCCAGCTTGCCCGGAAGCCCAGCGCCGTCAAGAGCCGACTTGCGTCGAATGTTTTGACGAGCCTGAGTGGCGGCGATACGAGCCTTGGCGGCATTTGAAGCCTTGGTCACCATGGCCTTGGCTTCATTGGGGTGCTCTTCGAACCACTCTTTGAGCTTCTCGTTGGTGGCTTTCTCCACCAGCGATCGGACCGAGACGTTACCCAATTTGGATTTGGTCTGACCTTCGAATTGAGGCTCAACCACCTGTACTGAGATGACGGCGGTCAGACCTTCTCGAATGTCTTCACCGGCGAAGTTCTCGTCCTTTTCTTTGAGGAAGCCACGGTCCCGGGCGTAGGCGTTGACGGTGCGGGTCAGCGCCGTACGGAAGCCCTGCTCGTGCATACCACCTTCAGTGGTGTTGATGCCGTTGGCGAAGCTGTGGATGCCGTCGGTGTTGTAGCCGGTGTTCCAGCTGAAGGCGATCTCCACTGTTTCGTCGTCGCCGTCCTCGGAGTACCAGCCAACCTGGTCGAACAACGCCTCCTTGGAGGCATTGAGGTGCATGACGAAGTCTTTGATGCCGCCGTCATAGCGCAGCACCACATCCTCGGCGTCGGCATCACGTTCGTCGTGAACGTGGAACTCCAGGCCGGCGTTGAGAAAGGCCATGGTCTGGAAGCGGTCCACCAGCGTTTGGAAACGGAACTCGGTGCCCTCTTTAAAAATGGCCGGGTCCGGCCAGAACCGAACCATGGTGCCAGTGCGGGGGTTTCCATCATCGTCGAGCGGTGAATCCCCAATGACGCTCAGCTTGTTGTCCGGATCTCCGCCGTTCTTGAACGACATGCCGTGACGTTTGCCTTCACGGTCAATCTCTACTTCGACCCGGGTTGACAGGGCGTTAACCACTGAGACACCCACGCCGTGCAGACCGCCGGAGACCTTGTAGCCGCCACCGCCGAACTTACCGCCTGCGTGCAGAACGGTGAGTACGACTTCTGCGGCCGTCATGTCTTCGTACTTGGGATGTTTGTCGACCGGAATACCGCGGCCGTTGTCGAGAACCTCGACGCTGCCGTCGGCCTTGACTGTGACGTCAATTAGGTCACAGTGGCCCGCCATGGCTTCATCCACAGCGTTATCCACAACCTCCCATACCAGGTGGTGAAGCCCGGTCGGACCAGTGGAACCGATGTACATACCAGGCCGTTTGCGAACCGCCTCAAGCCCTTCGAGAACTTGAATGGAAGACGCGCCGTAATCCGAAGATTCCGCCTTCGAGGCCGACTTTTCAGCCTGATTTGGATCAGATTTCGTCATGGCAAGTCATATTCTGTTCGGTGTCGCCGCCACGTTGGTGGAGGTCCGACCTTCCTTGGCGGAATTGATGCCACCCAGTGAATCAGGGTGGATCATGGTCGGCGTTGACAATCGGATTGCCGGGCCCCGTGCAGTTCTCTCATCAATAAACGACGAGAAGCTTTGCGGGCGGCAAAACCAGCTTGATTAAGCCGTTTTCCAGCCCTAAACCCGTCTACTGATTCTACCAGAATCCCGGCCTCTTGGGGCGACGAACAGGCCCACAGGCGCCCTCGAAGACTAGCGCCTGGGACCGGCTTGAGCCTGCACCCGCTGAACCAGATCCTGACCGAACACGTCTTTGAACCGGGTTTTGATCTGAGCTTCCATCCAGCCGATCTGAGAGGCCCACGCCGGGTCGTCACACGACACCCGGAGAACCCCGTCGATCAGCTCAACCGGGCGGGTGCCAACCGACAATGCCGGGCCGACAATGTCAGGCCAACGAGCCTCCAGCTGAGCCAAAATGCTAATCGGCGGGCCACCCAAATGGGCCACGAAACGCTCAAGGCTGTCCCCAAGCCGGGTCAGACCGATGTCGCGGGCCGAACCTGGCGATTCCCAGCCCTTATCGTCGGAGTCCCGGCCTCTCATGATTCGAGCATAGACCGGGCAGCCGACACCGCCCTATAGCTGGTCGACCAGTTCGAGGATGCCTTCTCGCTGGGTTTCATCAAAGCCGTAGATCAGATTGGTCGACTGCTGAAGATCAGGAGACAGCACCATCATCTGGGAGTTGGCTTCAACCCCCAGAGCCTGCCAGGTGGCGAAGGACGGATCCCACAGCATGGTCACATGCTCAAGGCCACCCTCGGCCAGGAAACGACGAGCGAACGGAAAGTCATCCTGAGTGCCAAGGCCGATTACTTGGACTTTGTCTTCGTTGTCTCGCGCAAACTGCGCGACGTCAGGCGCCTCACGGCGACACGTCGGTCAATGCGGAGAGAAGAACCACAGCAGGACAGGCCGATCACCATCGACCTTCTCGCTCAGGGTGGATATCGACCCGTCGGCGACATTCAGAACCTGGTGGTCAACAACCGTCTCACCCGGCTCGAGCAGCGGCAGGTTGGCGGCAGCCGCTACTTCCGGGTCGACCGGAGCGGTTTCAGGCTCATCACCGTCGGCTCCACCGGAGTCTTCTTGGCCTCCGTCAGCATCGGCACTGTCAGACTCAGCACCGTCCACCTCGGCACTGTCAGACTCAGCACCGTCCACCTCAGCTCTGTCAGACTCGGCACTGTCAGACTCGGCACTGTCAGACTCAGCCGCTTCAGCACCGGAGTCTTCAGAGCCGGAGGCGTCTGCGTCCGTTGTGTCGG
>JAHDFR010000104.1:0-7394 GCA_020628065.1 Acidimicrobiales bacterium | reverse complement strand
GCCGCTTCAGCACCGGAGTCTTCAGAGCCGGAGGCGTCTGCGTCCGTTGTGTCGGAAGCAGCGGGTTCAAGACTGGCCTCAGTGGTGGACTCACCACCACAGGCCGCCAAACCCAAAGCGGCGACAACGGCGAGCGTCGCCGTTCGATACCCAAATATGCGCATCAACCGGTAACCAGCGACCGGTACCGAGCATTCCGCTGTCCCCAACATTTTTTTCTAGTCTCCGGACAACACGCCATCAGAAAGACGAAACAGGCGATCAGGTTTGACCGTCTCCGGCAATTCGGTGGCCGAGGTGATCACGGTCTGGCCTGAAGGAAGATTGCTGAGCAGGGCGTCGGCCCGGGCGGTGTCCAGCTCGGAGAGCACGTCATCCAACAACAGCAACGGTGGCTCACCCAACACTTCGGTCAAGAGTCGGTGACCACCGAGACGAAGGGCCAAAGCCAACGTGCGCTGCTCCCCCTGACTGGCCTCGGTGCGGCTGGACAATCCGTTCAGAGTGACAGCCAGCTCGTCACGGTGAGGGCCAACAGTGGTCACTCCTCGTCGCACATCATCTTTTCGGGCTTGCACCAGGGCATCTGCCAGCGCACCGTCACCCCACGACGCCTGGTAGTGAAGGCCGACCTCCTGGCTGGAACCACCACCAGAGGCACCTACCGCCAGCGTCACGTACGACTGCTGCACGATGGGCCGCAACTTCTCAACCAGATCCCGACGGCGGGCCACCAGGCGCTCGCCGGCTTCAGCCAACCGAGTGTCCCACACATCGAGGGTGGGCTCAGTGGCTTCATCCAAGCGGCCGCCGGCTTGACGCAGCAAGGCGTTTCGCTGCTTGAGAGCCCGCTCGAACTCGGCAATGGTCGCTTCGGTGCCGGCGCTCAACGCCACCAACACATCATCGAGATACGTGCGTCGCTCCCCCGGGCCGTCCTTCAGCAGCCGAAGATCATCAGGGGCAAACACGGTGATCCGAAGGGCGCCGAGAAGATCTTTGGTTCGCTTGAGCCGCTGCCGGTTGACCTGAGCTCGGGTTCGGCCCTTTCGCAACTCAAGCTCGATCAGCACTTCGCGGTCGTCACGTAAACCTTCGGCTCGAACTACCGCCGCTTCGGCCCCTTTGGCCACCATGGACTCCACCGGAGAACCACGAAACGATTTCAACGTGGCCAGCACACCGAGCGCTTCCAACAAGTTGGTTTTGCCTTGACCGTTGTCGGCCACGAACGCCGTCAGTCCGAGGTCCAGGTCAAGTGTGAGTTCGTTGTAGCTGCGGAAGTCGGTCAACCACAGCCGCTGAATCTGCAAGCTTCAGTTCCTGCCGAAACCTACGAGACCCGAACCGGCATGATCAGATACAGGAAGTCCTTGCCGTCGGCCGCTTCTTCACCGCCAGTGACCTCGTCGCCAATACCGCGGACAATGGCCGGGCGCTGCTCGTCAATGGTTGACAGCGTGACCTGTTCACCTGGTGTCACCTCGATGCCTTCGAGCAGAAAGTCGGGGTTGAAGGCGATGGTCAGATCGCTGCCGGCGTAGTCGCCCTCGAGGCTTTCCCGAGCGGTTCCGACATCCTGGGTGATGGCCACCAGCTCAACGCTGTCCGATGTCATCTCCAAACGAATGGGGGTTGACTCCCGGGCGAGCAGCTTCACTCGGCGCAACGCTTCCTGGAAGTCGGCCCGGTTGAGGGTCAACACGTTGGGGTGGCTGTCGGGAATGAGGCCGCGGTAGTTGGGGAAGTCGCCTTCGATGAGACGGGTGGTGAGTCGAACATCGCCGACCGAGAACGAGGCCTCGCGCTCACCGAGTTGAAGTTCAACCGTGTCGCCCTGGCCGAGGACCCGGTTCAATTCACCAAGGGCTCGGGATGGAATCAACACGTTCTGACCTTCGTCCAGCACAGAGATGCCGGCCACATCTCGCATGGCCAGTCGGAACGAGTCGGTTGAGACCAGGCGGAGGCCGCCGGCCTCGGCGGCCAAAAGCACCCCGGTGAGAATAGGACGGGAATCGTCGTTGCTGGCGGCCATGACCACCTGCTTGAGCGCACGGGTCAACTGGTCGCTCGGAAGTTTCACCGTGTCGGTTCCCAAATCGGTCAGCTTGGGGAACTCGTCACCGGAAATGAGGCGGATACTGAATTCGCCTCGCCCGGAGCTGATGGAGAGGCTTTCCTCTTCAGCCACAAATGACACCGCGCCGGGCTGAAGGGCCCGCACAATGTCGGTGGCCAGACGAGCCGGTATGACAATCACACCATCGCCTTGGCCGACAACGGCCACGTTGATGGCAATGGTCAGGTCCAGGTCGCTGCCGGTCAGCGTCAACTGATCACCGACCAGCTCTGCTCGAACACCGGACAGGCCGGGCATACCGCCACGGCCACTGACGGCGCGACCGGCGATGCCGAGGGCTTCGACAATGACGTCACGTTCGCAACGAAACTTCATCTTTTCCAGTCTCCTTCCCAAAACCCCTTTGGGATGTGGGTTGAACTCTAGCCGTTGGATGTGACTGCTCGGACCTGAACGCCGGAACCGGCGTTGTCGACAGCGTGTCCCCAATTCAGCTTCTGTTCTATTTTATAAATGGTTGTAGAGGTAGTAGAGCTGTGGATTGTGGATGAACCGGAGTTTTGCCTGGTCAGAGCCACAATTGTTGTCCTCAGCCCCTCATCATTCATCCATATCTGACATCGATGTGATTTGAGGCGCTGGGGACGGTGGTTGTCCTATCCCCAGTTGAGCGGTGGTTCGTCCTCATGTCATCCAAAGGCGAAGGTGGTTCTATCCACCTTCTATCCAGATGATTTGAGGCCAGTGTCCACAAGCAACCCACAAGAGTTGTCGCGGCCACACGGATTTTCTGGCAACCGGAGTGGCCGGCAACCCCGCAGGGTGCAGGACAAGGCTGCCGACTACCCGAAGTCGACGGATTGGGCTTGGACCCGGATCGCCTTCTCCAGGGTGGTGACGTGGTTGTAGATCTGGGTGCGTTCTTTCATCAGCGCCGAGATCTTGTCGCAGGCGTGCATCACGGTGGTGTGGTCACGTCCTCCGAACTCTCGAGCGATGTGCGGATAGCTGAGATCGGTGAGTTCCCGCGTCACATACATCGCCATCTGCCTGGCGATGACCAGGGGGCGGCGTCGTGACTTGCCGATTAGTTCGTCTTTGGCGAATCCGAACTGCTCAACGGTGGCGTCGAGGATCATGTCGACGGTGATCGGTCGTGGTTGACGGTCGGCGATGAAGTCGCCCAGAACCTGTTCGGCCAGCACCCTGTCCAGCGACTGGCCGGTCAGGTTGGCGTAGGCCGTGACCTTGTTGAGTGCGCCCTCCAACTCACGAATGTTGTTGGTGATGTTGGCGGCGATGAACTCCGAGACCTCATTGTCCAAGACGAGATTGTCCCGCTCGGCCCGCTTACGGAGAATGGCCATGCGGGTTTCGATATCCGGCGGCTGAATGTCGGTAAGCAGACCCATCATGAAACGACTCTTGAGCCGCTCCTCCAAAGTGGGGATGGCATCCGGCGGCCGGTCGGAGGACAACACGATCTGGCTGTTGGCCCCGTATAGATCGTTGAAGGTGTGGAACAGCTCTTCCTGGAGACGATCCTTGCCCTCGATGAACTGAATGTCGTCAATCAGCAGAACGTCTATCTGCCGGTACCGACGTTTGAACTCGTTGCCGGAGTTGTTCTTGATGGAATCGACGAACTCGTTCAGGAATGTCTCGGTTGATACGTAGAGAACCTGTTTGTTGGGCTCGAGATCGTTGATGAAGTTCTGGATGGCCCGAAGAATGTGGGTCTTGCCCAACCCGGCGCTTCCGTAAATGAATAGAGGGTTGTAGGAACCGCCGGGACGTTCGGCCACGGAAAGAGCGGCGGCCACGGCAAAGCGATTTGACGGCCCGGTAACGAAGTTTCGGAACGTGTAGCGGATGCTGGGGTCATTGTCCGGCGCGTCGACGCGCCGAAGATGATGGCGGTTGCCCGTGCCGGCACCGCCGTCGGGTGACAAGCCACCGACAGCTGATTCGGCGTCCCCTCGAGGTGCCCCCAAGGCGGTGACGGTGCCCATCTGGCCGTTGCCTTGATTGGAATCGGCGTGAGAATGAACAGCCGGTGCTTCCCCGTTGACGGTTCTGTCGGATTCCCTGCTGGATTCCCTGTTGGATTCCCTGTTGGATTCATAGTGGCGCAGGTCGATGACATCATCGTCGGCATCGGCCACACGATTGGCCGGAGCCGACGCGGCATCGAACAACGTGGGTGAGGTCAGCTCGAACGACACCTTCATGTCATGGCCGGCGGCTTCAGCCACCGCATCTTCGACCAGCGGCCGGTATCGGCCGTCCAACTTGTCCCGGATAATGCCGTTGGGCATGCCCAGGACCAGTTCGTTACCTTCAGTCCGGATCGGTGAGAGTTGAGCGAACGTGCTCTGCCATACCCCGTCCGATACCTGGCTGCGGAGCAGGCCCGAGGCGGCGACCCACAGCTGAGTTAGATCTGCCATCAGCTAACTCCTCCACACCTGTGGAAAAAGTGTGGAGAATGTAGTTGTCGTCGCCCTTGCCTCATCATCACCATGTACACCAGTTCTCCCCAATACCCACAAGATTATCCACAGGCTGTGCCAAAAGAGACCGGGGCTCTGACTGAGGCGGCCGTGAAACCAGGTTTGAATGTGACCTAGATCCGCTTCAGGAGTGCTTCGGTGGGGTGAACTGAGGTCGATCATGTCATTTCGACAACAAAATCGAGTTGCATCCACCACTTGATGCAGGATTCAAATTACATTCGTGTAATTCAGTTGGTAAGGTGAAGATTGTTGTGTCAGTCGCGAAGCTAAGCTAACGAGGTTGTGGATAGCGACGCGGCGGATTGCTTCTCGGCAAACCCCACTGCTCAATGAGAGTGCTCATTTGAGAGTGAATGCCGGGAAAACGTTCCCTCCACGACTCACGCCCTGCACCTTGGGGTACAGACGTTATCAGACAGCCGATGACCTGACACGCCGTACTGTGGAAAAGTGGTACGAGTAGTTCTGACAGATGTTTGTCCGTCAGTAGTCATCGGCTTCAAAGATGGGACCGGGCCCGGTACCGGGCCGGTGGCGAGGTGCCTTGGGCCTAACCCGCTAGCCTTATGCACAGGTTTACGTAACCAGGATTTGTCGCTCATCGCAGTGCGCCGCTCTCGTATAGGGACAGCGTCCAACTGGAAACAGTTCTCGGCGAGAAACGAATCCGTTGTGAGGTGATCCCCTCGCTCGCCACCTTCGCCCCTGGCCAAGGCCCTGGACAGTCAACACGACTACACCGGGCCGGCTCGGAGCAAGGGCAGGGTCGGGCCCGGGAGCATGGACACAAGTCGGCGCGGCCGCCACAAGCTGAGCCCCCGACAGGCTCGGGAACCGGGCCCTGCAATTCCTAACCCAGAAACTCAAAGCCCTATACCTCAAGCTTTATATAAGGCGAGAAGACAGTGAAACGCACATTCCAACCCAACAACTTGAAAAGGGCCCGCCGTCACGGCTTCCGGGCTCGCAAGGCAACAGCCGGCGGACGGCAAGTACTTCGGTCCCGACGGGCCAAAGGTCGTCGCCGACTGAGTGCGTGACCCCAACCGTTCAAACGGTTACGCGGCGACGGACCTTCACAGAATTACGGGAGCACGGCAGTCGGGTACAACACGGCACCGTGAGGATGACCTACCTGGCCTCCCCCACCGTCACCGACGGTGAAGGGCCCGGTAATGATTGGCCCCGTAACGAATGGCCCGGTAACGAATGGCCCCGTAATGAATGGCAGGGCCCCAAGGTGGCGTATGCCTTCAGCCGTCGTTTCGGCAAGGCCGTTCAACGAAACCGCGCCCGGCGTCGCCTCCGCGACGCTTTTGCGCGTGGGTGGAGTGAACATGCCGAAGGGAACACCAACATGAGTCCTCTAGACGGCGCCTTTCTGCTGTCCGGTCACCGGACACTGCTGACCGCTCCATTTGAAGCGGTCGTGTCCGACGTCGTCGCCTGCCTCAACAAGCTGACTGCACGGTGACCGGCACAGTGATCAGCACACCAGGCGGCACAGGTACCGACGTGGAGGGCAGAGGACCGGTCACACGGGCCATTCTGTGGACCATTGGGCTGTACCGTGCGTGGTCGTCAACACGACCCGGACGATGCCGGTACCTGCCCACCTGTTCCCAATACACAGCCGAAGCAATAGAGACGCACGGTACAGCTCGCGGATTGTGGCTGGCCGTCAAGAGAATCGGTCGTTGTCACCCACTCGGGTCACACGGGTACGACCCTGTTCCGGAGAAGTAGCTCATGTTCGAACAGATATCAGACGTCAGCCTTGGAGCATTGGCTCGGCTGTTGTCGTTCTTCTACTCCCTGCCGGTGGTGGGTGGCAACTACGGCGTAGCCATCATCCTGCTCACCGTCACCGTCATGATCTTCCTGATGCCGTTGACGCTCAAGGCGACGCGTTCAACCATCAAGATGACGCAGATGCAGCCTCGGATGAAAGAGCTGCAGCAGAAATACAAAGGCCCGGAGAAACGCCAGGAACTCAACGCCGAGCTCATGGCTCTCTATCAGGAGGAAGGCATCAACCCGGTCGGCGGCTGCCTGCCGATGTTGGCCCAGCTGCCGGTCTTTCTGCTGCTGTTCAACGTGCTGCGGGGACTCACCCGGCGCATCTCGGAGAAGCCCTACTTCCACGTCTCCGAACGGGCTCGGGAACTGGCCGGTATCAGCGGTGAAACCAGCCGCAACTTTGACCCTAACTACCTGCCGCCGGACACCAAGCTCTACCAGGACCTCATACAAACCGACGAGATGCGATTCGGCCCGTTCGACCTGGCCGAATCGGCCTGGACCGTCTTCCAGTCCGACTTCCTGTCGTTCATCCCGTACTTCATTCTCATCCTGTTCGTGGTGGCCACCAGCTACTACCAGCAGAAACAGATCTCTGCTCGCCGAGGAAAATCGGACGAGCCACTGACCCCACAAATGCAGACCCAGCAGCAACTCCTACGAATACTGCCGCTGATGTCGGGCGCCTGGAGCTTCGTGTTCCCGGCCGGCCTGGTCCTGTACTGGGCGACGTCAAACCTGTTCCGCGTGGGACAGCAGTCGTACATCACCCGATCCCTTTATCAGGGCGACGGAATCGGGGCTCAGATGTTGGAGCAGAAGAAAGAGCAGCAAAAAGAGCAGAGAGACGACGACGCCAAGACCGACAGTGCCTCCGGTGAGGACGACTTCGAGTTCGACAACGGACCTGAAGGCGAAGAAGGCACGTCTGGCAAGAGTTCGTCGAAGAAGAAATCACAGAACACATCCGGCAAGAACGCGTCTGGAAAGAACAC
>JAHDFR010000323.1 GCA_020628065.1 Acidimicrobiales bacterium | reverse complement strand
CCCAGTTGAAGTTGATGTTGAAGTAGCGGGGCTCCCCCTGCCACACCGGAATCTGATACGCGTTTGCCGCCGCGATCAGCTCGGCCTCGGTCTCCGCCGCATCCTGCCCATGGCCGGTTTCGGGAGCGATGAAGTCCAGCCAGTCCTCACCCGCATAGTTCAGCTGATCGAACGGGCTGGTCGGCGTGTGGTACGTGATCTCGAGCGTCGAGCCAGCGGCGCGCACCGCGGCGGCCATCACCCGCCAGACCTCGATGTTTGCCTCGGTGTTGTTCGTGCCGGCATCGCCGCCGAACACCCACATGCTCACCGCCGGATGATCCCCGAAGAGCTCCACCATCTGTTCGCCATAGGCGGCCGCGTTGTCCACCGTCAGCGTGCCGCGCACCGTGTTGCTCACCGGGTTGCCGTTGTCGGCTCCCCCACCCGGCAGATACAGGTTCTGCCAACCCACCACCAGGCCGACCTTCATCCCATGCACCTCGGCCGCGTCGAGGATGTCGATCATCCGAGTGACGTAGCCCTCGCTCAGCACGATCTCGCCATCCACCAGCGACCCGATCTGCCCACCACCGTTGTAGCTGTGGGCATAGGTGGCCGGCGCATGGTGGATCACGCCGGCCCACGTGCCCGTGAAGCCGTTGAGCTTCAGCGCCTCGAAGTACTCCTCCGCCTGCTCCACCGATGCCTGCCCGAACATCTGCCACGCAGTGTCATACACAGGAACTTCGGTCCATGCCGATGGTGCGATGTACTGCGACCCGCGAACCAGCGCGGCGCTCGCCGACGGCTGGCGGTCGAACTGCAGCACGGCCGCCACGCCGAGCGCGACGAACACACCGACGCCCAACCAACGCACCCGCTTCCGCACTACGAACTCCGTCCCGCCACCACGCCCAGTGGCACCCACTGCGCCAAAGGTACCGCGCGGCCCTTCGCCTGTCGCCGTCAACGTCAGAGTGGGGCCGAACGACCCAGACGGGCGGGAACGGTCGGGTTGGATCAGGCCTTGATCAGGCGATCGCCCATGTTCTGGGCGTAGTCGCTCATGATGTTGCGGGTGTCCACGACCAGCGGCGAGTGCTCGGCCACCATCGCCCAATCCACCTTGTCGTGCGCGGTGGCAACCACGATGGCGTCGAACCCGGCGAGGGTTTGCGGCGAGAGGTCCCCGCTTGTCATACCCAGGTCGTGGCGCCGCACCGGCACCGTCTCGGGAATGTACGGATCGCTGTAGGAAACGTCGGCACCGCGCTCACGAATGAGCTCGATCAGCTCGAAGCTCGGTGACTCCCGCGTGTCGGACACGTTGGCCTTGTAGGCCAAACCCATCACCAACACCTTCGAGCCATTGAGCGGCTTGCGATGGTTGTTGAGCCCCTCGGTCAGGCGCTCCACCACGTAGTTCGGCATCTGCGTGTTCACCAGGCCGGCAAGCTCGATGAACTGCACAGACTTGCCGACCTCCTTCGCCTTCCACGTGAGATAGAAGGGGTCGATCGGGATGCAATGACCGCCGAGTCCCGGGCCCGGATAGAAGGGCATGAACCCGAACGGTTTGGTCGACGCCGCCTGCACGACCTCCCAGATGTCGATGTCCATCTCGTTCAGGATCACCTTCATCTCGTTCACCAATGCGATGTTGACCGACCGAAAGATGTTCTCCAGCAGCTTGGCGGCCTCCGCCACCTCCGCACGCGGCACAGAAATCGCATTGTCGTGCGACATGGAGTACATCGCCATGGCAAGGCTCAGCGATGCCTCGTCCAGACCACCGACGAGCTTCGGAATCGATGTGCTCGCTTCCTTGCGACCCGGATCTTCGCGCTCCGGCGAGTACGCCACGAACAGGTTGTCGCCGAGAGTCACTGAATCGCCGCTGGCGGCGATGAGCGCCGGAAGAAACTCGTCTCTGGTCGTTCCCGGATACGTGGTCGACTCCAGGACAACGAGCTGACCCGGTCGACTGGCCGAACCGATGTGCTCGGCCGCCGTGATCACGTACGACAGATCGGGCTCGTGGTGGCTGCCCAACGGTGTGGGGACACAAACAACTACTGCATCGCACTCACCCAAACGAGACATGTCGGTCGTGGCACTGAACCGTTCGGCGGCCGCAAGATCGGCGAACGTTGCCGGGTCAAGGTGCTCCATATAGGAGCGGCCGGTATCCAAGTCCTCGATCTTCGATTGGTCCACATCGAAGCCCAGCACACCGGCTCCAGCCCGAATCAGCCCGTGAGCAAGCGGCAGGCCCACGTAACCGAGACCGATCACACCAACCCGGACGGACCGGTCGTCGATACTCGCCATCAACCGATCGAAATACTCGTTCATCAATTCTCCTCAGGCTGACCGACGACAGGCGCCGCTCAAGACATCGATCGGCTCCGACGCCCGCCATCTGAGCCGCAGGAGTCCACAGCTGCACCCCATGTCGACCACCGAGTGTAACGGCGGCGGGATCAGCCGAGCTTCTGCTCGTCTGGTGACATGGGTGATGGAGCATCGAGACCCGACAGCATCATTCGCACCTCGAGCACCGCAGACTCCCCGACCGCCTCGAGAGCA
>JAHDFR010000322.1 GCA_020628065.1 Acidimicrobiales bacterium | reverse complement strand
TCATTGGAGAAGTGCGCCATCTGGAACGCCGAGGACCACGCCGCCGAGCGTGGCGCCGGACCCCGATTCCTGATCGACCCCGACGACCACTGACGGGTTCCCGAACCTTCAACACCGGCTGCACACGCCGGCCCACCCCGGTTATCGGTCACCACCGTCGTCTGGCGACAAGCACGTGAACTACGTTCATGACATGACGCCTTCGGTGAAACAGAGCGAGTGGGAATGGGTAAAAGGACAGCTGAGGCAGGAGCTTGATGCGTACTGCAACCAGCTGTCCGGACTCACCGGCCGAGAGCAGATCCCCAACCTCGATTGGGACGTGGCCGAGTTGACCGCTCACCTCGCATCGCTTCCCGGCGTGTATCAGGAACAGGACAACATCGCAGATGGCTTCGTTCGACCGGAGAGCTTCAGTCAGTTCTCCAAAGAGATGCGGGCCCACATCGATACCTCCGAGTTGGCCCCAGTAAAGGAGCTACTTCGGTCCGAGATGACAAGCTTCATCGAGGCCATAGACAATCCGGACGACACCCGCTGGGTGTATGGCTGTCAAACCACCAACGGAAACGTGGCTGCAGCCTTCATGACCGAACTCATCATCCACGGCATGGACCTGGCCGGAGTGGCCGGGCCGATGCCAAAGCTCACAACACGTCAAGCCCTGGCCGCTGTGCCCGGATTGATGGTGCTGTCACCGGTGTTCGTCGACGCCGCCAAAGCGGCCAAAGCAGCGGGCACCTACCACGTCCGATTCAAAGGCGGCGACACCTGGACCCAGCACATCAGTGACAGCGGGGTTCTGGACGTAAAGCTCGGGCGTCACGGCAGCCCCGATGCCACACTGCTGGCCGACCCGGCCACGTTTCTGCTGGTGGCGCTTGGTCGTCAGAATCAGTGGGTCCCGGCGCTCACCGGCAAGATGATTGTCTGGGGTCGCCGACCATGGAAGCTGATGGCCACCGCCGACATCACGGTCGAAGGCGTCTAACTCAGCGGCCAGTGGAAGCCGACGGTGGCTCGCCCATCACCGTCGATGTTGAACTCCAACTGCGCCCCGTAGGCATCCAAGACGCGCTGCACGATCTGCAGTTCGATGTCGGACGCCGAGCCGAGACGCTCCTCGACGATGCCTATAGCCGCGTTTCCTGATTCAGAACCTCTGGGCTCAGCCAACGTCACTTCAATGGAGCCCGGACCATCGGGTGCTCTACGGCGGTTGATGTCAACGGTGAGACCGCCTCCAGCCTCGCTGGTGTGACGAGAGGTGGTGGCCAACAGATTCCGTAGGCATGCCCGAAAGGGCACCCGCTCGACTTGAACTGTGGCCTCGTCGGCCCGAAGGTCGATGGTTGTTCCCTCCGGTGGCATCATCTGGGCGACGACCATCTCGCCCATCTGAGACAGATCAACGTCGTCCGGAACATACTGGCCGGGTCCTCCGACGGTGGCATAACCCAAGAACTCTTCCAGCATCTCGGACAGCACCTGCGTTCGCTTTCGCACCGTGTTCAGCAGGACTGAGCAGCTGTCGTCGAGAGGCAGGGCGGAAACCCGTTCATCGTTCAGCACTCGGTTGACCTCGGATTCAATGAGCTCAAGCGGATGGCGAAGATCACGATTGGCCACGTGGACGAACTCGGTCAATTGATCGTTGGCGTCAACCAGTTGCTGGTTGACCTCGATCAACTCGTCGGTCAGGTCAATCATTCGCTGCTCTCGGTCTCGCTCGGCGGTCACATCGCTGCTGACGCCGAGCAACACCGGCCCGTCGTCTTCGTCGGCGTCGACCACAATGCTGTCGTTGATCACTCGATAGTCGCCTGAGTCATCCTGAACCCGGTAGTCGATGTCGATAGCAGCCCGCCCTTTGAGCAGTTCGCGGCGCTGCATGGCGATTTGCTCCTCCATGCTTGAGCGATCATCGGGGTGGATGACGTCGATGTTTGGAAAGTTCTTCCAGTCGTCAACCGTGAACCCTACGACATCGGCAAAGTTGGTGGACGCCCACCGATGCGATCGATCCTCCGACCGTTCCCAGGCCACCACACCGGTAGCCGTCAGCGTTCGCTCCAACCGCTGGCTGACTTTGGCCAGTTCCTGATTGAGCTCCTCCAGCCGCTTGCCCTGTTGACGTCGTTCGGTCACGTCCCGGGTGACGCCCCAGACGAAGCCGTTTTCGCTGTCAACGGCCGCTACTGTCTTGGCATTCACAACTCGGTAGTCGCCGTTCTGGCCGAGCACCCGATAGTCGAAGCTGAGCTCCGGAGTCAGTCCTTCCTCGGCCTTGCGCCGCTGCTCGGCCAGCAGTTCGGCCAACATTACTCGGTCGTCGGGGTGAATCGCCTCGATATGAGGGAAGCTGCGCCAATCTTCGACACTAAAACCGACGACGTCGGCGAAGTTGTCTGAGCCCCACCGGTGTTCCATATCGTGCGACCGCTCCCACAAAGCCACCCCGGTCACGGCCAGAGTCTCGGCCATTCGGTCGGTGGCCTTTTCCAGCTCTTCCCGCAGTTGGGCGGTAGTGATATCGGCGGCGGTGATGGAGCAACCCAACTCACCGCGGGCTATGTGATATGGCCGTA
>JAHDFR010000321.1 GCA_020628065.1 Acidimicrobiales bacterium | reverse complement strand
CCGACAAGTTCGCCAACGTGCACGTGCCCGTCGGCAAGGTCAGCTTCTCGCCCGACGATCTCATGAAGAACGTGCAGGCCGTGTTCGAGGAGCTCCACCGGTTGAAGCCAGCCGGTGCCAAGGGCCAGTACGTCAAGAAGGCCGTCATGTCTTCGACGATGGGCCCCGGCATCAAGTTGGACGCTTCGCGCGTCTGACGCCGTCAGCAGTCGTATCGGATGCCCGCCCTTCGGGGCGGGCATCCGCCGTTTTCGGGCACCTCTGGTCGATCAGCCGTCTGGTCGATATCGAGTGCGATGGACGACGAGAAACAGCAGGAGGACGAGCGCCGCCGCCACGATGGCGCCGACCGTCGCGACGCGGCCGAGGTTCTGCCAGATCCAGCGCTTGGGTGCCGGCGTGTTGACACTCGTGACCGACCATTCGGCTCCGTCCCAGACCGCCACCCCGTGTGTTCCGAGCGCGACGGCGATGCGGCTCCGGCTCCCGCTCCCGTCGCGGACGACGAGATCGAGCGGACGGGAAATCGACTGAGACTCCAGGCAGGACTCGCTCCCGGCTTCGCCCGCAAAGCAGTCGGGCACGTCTCCAAGGTCAACGGCTGTCTCCCCGCCCGGGGTCCGTTCGAGGCTGGCGTCATTGATCTCGAAGCAGGTGTCTCCGATGCAGCCCCGAGACTCTCTCGTCCATTCGAGTTCGCTGTGGACGAGTGAGGTGCGTTGCCATCGGTGGCCGTCTGGTGATCGGTGGACCGTGAAGCTCGCGCGGCGGCCGGGAGCGGGGGGAGCGCCGGTTGCGACGTCAATCTTTGATTCGTCTTCGAGATCGAGGCGTTGGTGGAGTGCCAGAAAGTCTCCAGTGGCAGGGTCGATCTCCACTCGGGAGATGGCTTCCGCGCTCCCTGGTACGAGGCCTTCGCCGTCGCATCCGCAGAGGAGCAGGCCAACCATGACGATGAAGACGAGCCGGACACGACGTCGTCGAATCTCGAGTCCGCTCAACGGGCCGTCCCATCGCACAACGCCATTCAAATCGATCGACGGGGTTGGTCGATCGATCCCAGGGTTCACCAACGTTCGCTGAAGCTTCTATCTATGTCAATCGGGTTGTTGGGTGAGCCATGCGTGTTGTTGTTGGGCGAGCCGTGTGTTGTGGCAGAGGCTGCGTTCGAGGCGTGAGATGTCATTGGGTGTGCGCCCTAGAGCGATCGCGGTCGCGGTGAGTGTCACGTTCTTGTTGTTTCTGAGCTTGCGGAGCTCGGGGCCGGTTGGGATGTGTGGAGACGGTTTGGTGAGCGCCTGGTAGACCTCGCGGGCAACGAATCGTTTCAAGCACCGGATGATCTCCTTGTGTGTCCGGCCCTCAGCGGTCCGCCGTTCCAGATACGCCTTTGTGGTCGGGTCGTAGCGGATCCGGACCAACACGATCTGGTGCAGGGCGTTGTTCGCTCGCCGGTCGCCGCCACGGTTCAATCGATGCCTGGTCGTTCTGCCTGATGATGCTGGGATCGGGCAAACGCCACAGAGCTTCGCGAACTGGGCTTCGCTCGTGAACCGTTCCGGGTTCGCTCCGGCTGTGGCCAACAACTGGGCTGCAGCGTGCGGGCCGACACCGAACAATCCGAGCAGCGCCGGAGACGCGGCCGCGGCGAGCGTGTTCATGTCAGCCTCGAGCTGTTCGATCTGGCCGTCCAAAAACGCGATCCGGGCCGCCAACATCTTCAACGCCTGACGAGTGTGCCCCTCAACCGGATCATCGTGTGATCGAAACCCTGCAGCCGTCTTCAGCTGTTCACGCAGCGTGCCGTGCATCTTGTCTCGTAACGCTGCAGGAGCGGTCACGACAAGAGAATGGAACTGATTGATCGCACGAGTCCGATCCTTGGTCGCGGAATGGCAGACCAGTTCGGTCACTCGGATTGCTTCGGTTGGGCCAGCAGCGACTTTCGGCCGGTTCACGGCTCGCCCACCAATCACCGCCATCGCAGCGGCCTGCGCGTCCAACGTGTCGGACTTGCCGTCGCGTTGACGTTGCTGACGATCCGGCCGGTCGACCTCGATGACATCCACACCCGCCTCGGCTAGGTGCGAAAACAAGCCCGCCCCGTACATGCCTGTGCCCTCAATGCCGACCTGAACGATCTCACCATGATCCTCGAACCACTCGTGCATCGCCATATAGCCGGCACGGTCAGCCGAGAACTCGCCAGTGGCCAACAACCCGGTCGTCAGCGCATCGAACACGGCCGCCACGTGCATGTCCGCGTGCGTGTCCACACCACCTACCACACGCCGAGCTCGGTCTGTAACGTCGTACATGATCCTCTCCTGTTCCTCGTCAAAGTCGAATACCGGGAGGATCAACGACCGAAGGACGAGACAGCCAAGAGTCAGTTGCAGCTGACAGGCTTCTATGAGGTCACTTCGTTCGGTCGAAACTCCCAGGAACGGTGGCCTCGAAGAACAGGCCGACGAATCAATGCAAGGACACGACGGTCAGTCACACCCGGGGTCAAACCCAAACCACGAGGCCACCACCTGGGAGTCTCCCCCAACCGCTCGTCAGCAGCCATCACATCATGGCTGTCA